>CANQCZ010000004.1 GCA_947591215.1 uncultured Bacilli bacterium
ATTTGTTGTCCAGTTTTCAAAGATCGATTTCAGCCCGTTTCTCTCGCTTTTTTTGTCACTCTTTTTAGCGCCGTTTTTCGGACTGCTTTGTTATCTTATCACTTTACCTTTTTATACGTCAAGAACTTTTTTAGTTTTTTTAGTTTTTATTGTTATTTTGCAATTTGACATAGTAATTTATCAATTAACACCTCAGAAAAGTTTAAAAACTATATCACAAATATCAGAGGCTCAAAATAAATAAATGATATAAGAAAAATTATTTTTGAATATAATCCTTATTGAGTTTTTGTTTGCATTAAAAAAGTGCATCATCTTCGATGCACCTAATTTTAATTTTTATTGATTGCGATTGCCAAGAAGCACCACGAGTCTAATAAAGATATTGATAAAGTCAGTATAAAGCATAAAAGCGAAGTAAACGCCTAAACTATCATTCATCAATCCAGCATAAGCGATGCTTTTAATACGGAACATATCGAACGCCACTAACGCTAACACTGCCGCTAAAACCGCAATCGACACAAAGTAATCAACAGCGGCACTTCCGATAAAGAAGTTAAATAACGAAACAACTATCGCTCCAAACAAAAACATAATTCCGAAAGTTCCCAAATGATTTAAATTTCGTTTAGAAAATAAACCATACAATGCCATAATTCCAAAAACCCCCGCGCTAGTAAGCAATGCGAGCATAATGGTCGTTGTATCATAAGCAAGCCAAATTGACGAGAGCAAGAAGCCCATTCCGATGGCATCGACAACATACCAAAATGCCACTTTGCTAGCCTTTTGGGCAAACATCGTTTTAAAACTAATGATAAAAGGTACAATCAGTTGAATGAATACTCCCGCAATTATAAATCCGATTAAAGACGATGGATTCAATACTGTCACACAAAGTAAAGGTACTAAATAAGATAATGATCCAGAAATCGCAATTCCTAAAAATAACCACCCGAATACTTTAGCAAATGAAACTTCATTTCGAGAATCAGTTGAATAAATTTCATTGTTCGTTTCCATAAAATAGCCTCCTTGACTATAGTTATATTATACATACATTTAATATAAAAAATAATATATTTTCATAAGTTGATTAATATTAATTATCGCGACAATATATTTGTTTTCAATATTTAAAATGATATAATTTTTCTATGAAACAGATTTTATTAGCTAAAAAAGGCAAGCGGATGCTTGCAAGACTCATTGATTTTTTAATTGTAACTATATTAACGATAATTCTATTTTTCGGTTTAATTTATCCAAATGTTTTTGATCACGATCTATATCTTGAAAATAATGAAAAAATTGTAAATTTATATCGAGAATCAGAATTATTCTTTGTCGATAGTGAAGGAAACTATCGCGCTAATTCAACTTTCGAATTTAAAACAATCGATGATTTATATAATACCGAAGTCAAAGTGTCCAATCAAAATTACGAAATTAAATTAACTTCTTCTCTTTATGATTATTACACACAAAAATACAAGGATTTTGAAGGACAAAATAATTTATCTACCGACATTTATAAAAATCAAATCTTAAAATTGGGCTTAGAAGAATCAAACATTCGCGATTACAATGAAGAAACCCATACTTTTACCTTAATCGATGAATCTAAAAGCGATGTGACCCTACAATTTTTTATCGAAACATATCAAAACGCTTGTGTTAAAGTACTTGAAAGTGCCCCGGTCAAAACTCTATCAGACGCTAACGATTCGCTGATGATTAAAAGTCTTTCGTTAATCGTTCCGACTTTAATTGGAATATCTTTTATATTTGATTTATTAATTCCTTTATTCATGCCTTATTCAGAAACAATCGGCAAAAAGATTATGCATTTGGGTCTTGTTTCTAAAGACGGATATAGCTTAAAAAAATATTTATTGATCCCTCGTTGGTTAGCCTATATTTTCTTAGAATATTTATTAGGTATTGTCACTTTCGGCGGTCTTTTCTTAATTTCTTACACGATGTTCTTATTCTGTAAGAAAAGACGTTGTATTCATGATTTTTTAAGCAACTCGGTCGTTGTTGATGCGGATAATTCCATTTTCTTCAGCAACAAAAAAGAAGAAGCTTTTTATATCAATCGGCAAAAAGCCAGAGGTATAAATAATGAAACAATCGGTTAGAGTTTCAAAAGCTCCGTTAAATATACATTTAGGGGCTTACGTGCTTGACACAATAAGTTTATTTTTAATGACTTTTATTTTATATTTAACAACTTTATATGGTGTATTTGCCACATCTTTTAATTATCTTGGTAACGAAAATCAAATGCGAGAAATCGAAGATCGATACAATCTAAATTTGGATGCAAATCAAGATTATACAAAATATGAAGCTGTGATTCAAAATTTTTATTTTGAAGAGTTTAGCGATGAACTTGAAACTTACTACAATGACTACTATCAAACGAATTATACAATTATCCATATTTATAACTGCAATGTTTTAAGATTAGTAAGTGAACCAAATTATCAAGAATATAAAACCGACTATTATCAATATGTTCAAAATGAAGACGGCTCATTTGATGTCGATAGTCTTGCAATAAAGTTAGAGGGATCCGGAAAAGTATACGAACAAAATATGCACGATCTTTTTTACAATTCATATACCGATTTAAAAGACTACTTAAAAATATTTAACGATGATTATTTAACATTATCTATTACAAACGAAAATTATCGTCTGCTTTCGCGAATCATCGGCTTTTCTTTAAGTTTTATCACTTTATTTACGATAATTCCTCTATGCAATAAAAATAATGAAACTTTATTTCAAAGATTTTTTAAAGTTACCTACGTCAATCGTAAAAATGGGTATTTACCCGCTAAATACAAGATAATTATTCGTCCTTTTATTTTATTTATCATCCCTTTCATCGGTGTTTGCTTAGGAACCGATAGTTCACTCATCATTCTTTCGATCGGTTTTATTTTCATTAACTTTTTATTGATTTTACTATCAAAGAATAATAAAGATCTCGCCGATCGAATGCTTTCGATTTATCCGGCTTCAAATGAAGAATCTTTGATTTTTAAAAACACAAAAGACGAAGAAGATTTTTTTAACTCTCCCGAAGGTAAAAAAATATTAGAACCCGATCTTTTAGAAAAGTTAAATAATATTAAAGATATAAGTATCATCGAAACTCCTGATAATAAAAAAATATAACATCATTTAAAGCATAAAAAAACTAAGAGTACTTGATGATTTCCTCTTAGTTTTTTTGTTTACCGATTATAAACTTTTATAAGCGATAATCGTTTGATACGCTCTACAATTAGTTGTCGCCGATAATGTCGTTTCTTGAACGCCTAAGTAAGTGTCAAGATAAAGCGTAAATCCGGCAAAATCGACTGTGCCTAAAGTACCAGTACCGTTATTGTGAACGATTCTATAAAGTCTATTGTTCGCGGTATCTTTGATATCATAGACAATCTGATTATTGTTATTTACAGTAATTTGAATATTTTTGCAATCATCAGTATCTAATGATAAACCATCGACAGATGTCTTCAATTCAATTAATTTTTTGTAATTTTCAAACATCTTTGCGTTTTTGATTTTTAATGAATAATCTAATTCGTTAACTTCATAAGACGATTCGTAAGAATTATCGTCGCCACCTTTAGTTCTTAAGAATTCTTCTCCGGCGAGCATGAATGTCGTTCCTTGTGAAGTAAAGACAATTGAGTTGGCAAGCATCGCTCCGCTCTTGGCGTTAAAGGCACTTGTAATACCTGCTGCTTCCATGCGGTCCACTAAAGTGTAATTATCGTGGCACGTGACATAGTTGACGGTTTTATTAGGATCAGCGATATTGCTATTAGTAAATCCTTTAATACCACTTGTAATTTTCGTCATATCTGTAGCTGAGGTAGTTGAAGAAGTATTAACCCAACCTTTTTCGGTTTTGCCGCTCATACCACCTTTAATTAACGCATCTCTCATTTGATCGTTAAATTGACCATAGCCTTGATATTTGCCGCCATTGATTTGTTTGGCACTTTGAGCATCTGGCAAAGTGGAAGTTCCTCCAGTCCAAGGTTCACCATAAACACAGATGGCTGGATTGAATTCTTTAAGATTGGCAACTAATTGATCCATCGTAGTAAGATCGTGCAATCCCATCAAATCGAATCTGAAACCACCGAGTTTATATTCTTTAGCTAAGAATTCAGTGGAGTCTTTCATGAACTTTCTAAACATCGGCATTTCAGAAGCAGTTTCATTGCCGCAACCGGAACCATTAGATAATGCATTATTTGAAGTATAGCGATAATAATAACCTGGCATTAAAACATCGAAGTTAGAACCACCAACGGCATTTACGTGATTGTAGACAACATCCATAATGATATTGATTCCGGCTTTGTTATTTGCCATTACCAATTCTTTGAATTCTCTGATTCTTACATAGCCATCATATGGATCGGTTGAATAACCACCTTCAAGAACATTGTAATTTAACGGATTGTATCCCCAGTTAAACTTCATGTTAGTTTCATCGTTATATTGGTCAAACACCGGTACTAATTGAACAGCATTTACACCTAACTCTTTAATGTGATCAAAACCAGTTTTTACAGTCACATCGTCTTTAGTGTAAGTAGTACCTTCAATATAAGCGCCTTTGAAAAGTTTAGCATATTGAGCATCTTCTTCTCTTGAAGACCATGTCGTAGAAGAAGTAAGATCGCTGATGTGAGTTTCATAAACCGCTAATTGTTTACGATCATATTGATGTGGTTCTACTTCTTCCCAACCAACTGGATTCGTATCTTTGAAATCGACGATCATGCCTCTTAAACCATTGACACCGGCTGATTTAGCGTATGGATCGACAACTTCCTTATCTTTATATTTGCTGTTAGTAACAACGTAAGTGTAGTATTTTCCAGCTAAATCTCCGGAGACATCTATGCTAAATACACCTTTGTCTCCTTTAGTCATCTCACGTTCTTCGTAAGTATCGTCGCCCTTTTCAGTCGAGACTGAAGTCGGTGTTCCGTTATTATAAATTCTTACTTTAATTTCACTAGAAACCGGTGACCAAACTTTGAATGTTGTCTTATCTTCGCTATAAGTAGCTCCAAGATCGTCGCCTTCATAAGTGAATTCTCGATCGAAAGTTTCAGTTTTAAACAATTGATTAATCTCGACAGTTTTTGTAATCTTTGTATCATCGGCACTAAACGTCACTTCAACTTTATAAGTATTGGTTAATGACGCAGGATGATCTTCTGTGAATTCATAAGTAAATGTCTGCGTGTCAGTATCAACACTAACATCTGCTATTACATCTTCATTTTCGTATATTTTATAATTTTTAATTGGTCCACTTGTTTGAAAGGTAATCTTATTTTCACTAACAAATTTTGGGGAGATAATATCATTTCTTTCAACTTCACTTGCATCCGTATAAATGGTCGGATCGTTAGTTTTCAAGTACACATGATAGGTGTCAGACGCATCCTTATTTAATTGTGAAAAATAAATGGTTCTATCACTTTCAACATCTTTTTGTGCCCAGCTTCCTTTTGACTTAACAATAATTCCTAAATTCTTAGTTAAAACATTTGCACTCCAATTCGTAAGTGAAATCTGCGCATAAGCTCCATAATCATCGGTACTAGTAAATTGATACTCCTTACCATCAGTACCTCCCATTTCCCAAAGCCACAAGGCCCAACCACTATAGTCATTATCAAATCGATAATAGTGAATACTAATCGATTGCCCTTCTAAAGGATGGGGTTCAGATGGTCCGGTTGAAGTTGGCACTGATGAAGGTGGGGTTGACGATGAAGACGGCGAATCGTTAGAATCGCCATTACAACCAGCAAGACCCAAGGTCATCAAAGCTACTAAACCGAAAATAAATTTTTTCTTCATTTCTTTGTCTCCTTGATATAATTTTATTTTATCATTATTTGTATTTTAAAAAAAGGGGCATTTATAGCTTTTTATATTCTAAAAAATTTAAAGAAATGTTATAATACCTACGTTATGAAATTAAAAGTTTATCGATATGCACTTTTATCTAGTTTAATCGTTATTTTAGGGTTTAATGTCCTTTTTTTAACATTGGACATCGTCAATTTGGTTCAAAACGGCGCAGATAATATTTTTGATGAAATAATGTATATCTTGTGTCTTGTATTGGCTTTATGTTTCATTGGCTTACAAGTATATAACACCATTATTTCTTTTAAAAAAGGAAGCATGTTTATAAAAAATCTCGCCTATAACGATGATAATTCTTTAAATGATCGTTTTTTAAAACTTTTAGGAATCGCTGATGTGATTCTATTTGCTTTATTAATATATTCAATACTTCTTTATTGTGGGGTTTCTCTTCCTTTAAAAGATCTTTCTCAACCGATAAAATCAATTATGGTTACTTTTATCTCAATACTATTTATCGATGCTTTATTTATTTTGCTTTTTCCATTATTAGGCAAAGATGATCCCGCTTTTTCTAAAGCAAAAAAGAGAAAATAAATTCAAATTTCAATTTATTAACTATATAAAAATAATCTTTATTTTACGGATACGCTATTAAAAAACCGCTAAATGAATTAGCGGTTTTTAGTTTTTATTTAAGAATAACTGTTGAAAGTCTTCCGATCTTCAATTTGCCTTGTGAAAGTTCCGGTGTCAATTGCGTACATGATACTTCATCAAGCATTTCAGTCGCAAAGTCAGAAACATCTATTTCAACGTTTTTAGTCTCAAAATTATGAATTACAATGATATAATCATCATTTAAACTTAATTTATAAGCGAGAACATGATCATAATCTTGATTTACCTTAGTTGTTAAATTAGTAAATATACTTTGCTTTAAGAATGGATATTTATTACGAATATTAATCACTTTCTTATAATGATTTAATAGTGAAAATCCTTCTTCTTGAGCATCTAAAACGCCTTCTTCGACTTGTTCCGTGTCATCAAGATCTAATCGATTCCGTTCGGGGAATTGGCATTCACCTGTTTTATCGGTCTTTGACCAAATCATCGGCAATCTTCTTTTAGCATCGCTTAAATCGTCAGGTGTCGTATTTCGTTTCCCCTTAAGCATAATTTCTTCGCCATAGTACATAAATGGAGTTCCCGGAAGCAAATATGTTAATGACGCTGCCATTTTTGCATAGTATCCTGTAAAGGAATTTGAAGCACGGTCCATATCGTGATTTGACAAAAAATACGATGAATATCCATTAGAATTTTTCTCTTTTAAAATTCGTTCTTGGCTTTCGATCGTTTCACCAAATTTATTTGAAGAAATCAATGCTTTAACTTGGCGCAAAATCGAATCATCTCCATTGCTTTCTAGAGAAGCGTTGAATTTAAAAAATGAATCGCATTTTGATGTGTAATAATTGTTAATAACATTAATAGGATCCCAACATTCTCCGACAAAATAAACCGATGGTTTGTATTCACATATTTTTTCTTTTAAATAAGTTAAGAATTGTGAATTATAAGAGGTATTTCCGTAATCGAAATATTTTACGGCATCAAATCTAAAACCATCAACTCCACGATCGACCCAAAACTTTAAAATATTTACCATTTCTTGGCGAACTTCTTCATTCTCGGTGTTAAAATCCGGCATCGATGAATCGAATCTTGATTCATAAAAAACATTGCCGTATCTTGAAAAACCGGTTTTAAACTCTTGAGACCACACATACCAATCAGCTTTAGAATCAGCGCTTTGATTATTATTAACATAATCATTATGTGAGTCAATAAACCATTGATTGTAGGTGCTTGAATGATTAAACACAATATCGATCATGACATCAATATGGTATTTTTCCGCTTCTTCAGTAAGCGCAATAAAATCATCCATAGTTCCATAATCGGGATTTACATCATAATAATCCTTAACATCATAACCATGATATGACGGGGAAGGCATAATCGGCATTAACCAAATGGTTTTAATACCTAAATCTGCAAGGTACGGAAGTTTTTCTTTTACTCCGTTAAAATCTCCGGTTTTATCTCCGTCTGAATCATAAAAACTTCTTACAAAAATTTCATAACTTACAGAACCATTTTCATTGGTACTTTGTTCATCAAATTGGTAATTAGTTCCACTATATTTTTGTAAATCAATTCTCTTATTTTCACTACTACTATTCTCTCCTCCACAATCCTCGAACATGTCATCACAACCTTCATTAGGATTGCTATTATTACAAGAAACTAGTGCTGAAAGTGAAAAAAGAGATGTAAGTATAAATACAAATCTCTTTTTCATAATTAATCCTATCCTTTAACTGCGCCACCCGTAACGCCTGATACATAATATTTTTGCAGTGCGAAGAACAACAATGTAATCGGTAATCCGACACACACAGCTCCAGCCGCGAATTGCGTATAGTAAGAGGCCGCGATATCTTGTCCTGTAGTGAATTGATATAAACCAATAGCCACAGTCCAGTTTTCAGTATTTTGAAGTCCGATGATGTAAGAGGATGTTACGTAATCTCCCCATGGTCCCATAAAACTTGTTAAAACTGTATAAACGATAATCGGTTTAGCAAGTGGTAAGATAATTTGCCAGAAAATTTGACTTTTTGAAGCACCATCTATCATCGCCGCTTCATCGATATTCTTAGATATCGTGTCGAAGAAACCCTTAGCGATATAGTATCCTCCGCCGGCACCGGCCGAATAAATGATTACTAATGACATATAATTTCCTTGCAAATGGAATATATCACGCATTACCCAATACATAATAATCATACTCAAGAATCCGGGGAACATACCGATAACGAGATTTACTTTCATAAAAATCGTTCTAGCCTTAAATCTGAATCTTGAAAGCGCGTAAGCTGTACCTAAAACAAATAATGTTGAAATTAAGCAAGATAGAACAGCGACGATAAGCGTATTACAGAACCATCCAAAGAAGTATCCATCTAAAGAATGGTTTGAACCACGAGGATTCGTTATTCCTGTAAAATTACTAAATAAGTAAAGATAATTATTGAAAGTAAATTCACTTGGAATCAATCTCGCTTTGTCACCAATGCTGCCCCCGAATGATTGGAGAATAATCCAAACAATCGGAAGAAGCCAAACGATCGACATGAGAGCTAAAATTATATAAATAATTGTGTTCGAAATAATTCGACCTGTTTTTAAACTTTTCATATTATTGGAATTGATCCTCCTCTTTAATAGAATTACTCTTGTTGTACATTACAATCGAAATAAATGAACAAATGATGAAGATTACAATACCGATAGTACTAGCAATACCATATTGCGGATTGTTTGTCGATGTAATGATTTTATATAAGAATGTAATCAATAAGTCGGTTTGTCCTAAACCTAATAATGCGGATCCGGTAATAGCCGGGCCACCACCAGTCAAGAAAAAGATGACGTTGAAGTTATTGATATTTCCAACAAATTGAGTAATCAAGTATGGACCAGTGACGAATAAGATGTACGGCATAGTAATTTTGGTAAATTGAGTTACTGCACCGGCGCCATCAACTCTCGCTGATTCGTATAAATCTTTTGGAATATTCAATAAGATACCGGTTGTCGAAAGAATCGTATACGGAATACCAACCCAAATATTAACTAAGATAATAATAATCTTGGTGATTAATACGCCTTGTGCCGTTGTAGAAGAGCCAAAACCCAATTTAGTTCCAAACGTTTGCACATATAAAGTTCCAACCGCTCCAGTATCCTTAAGTAATGTTGCAATTGAAAGTAACGAAATGAATTGAGGAATAGCTACTGTCATCATGAAGATGGTTCTCCATAATTTCTTTAATTTTATTCCTTCTTTATTGATTAATAATGCGACAACAATACCTAAGATGTAGTTAGAGAAAGTAGCAACGATTGCCCAAATCAAGGTCCATTGAACCGTTCTCATCAATGCCGAAGGTAAATATAGATAAGGAGAATTTTCAGGTGGATTGAATAAAGTAAAGAAATTCTCAAGTCCGGTCCAAGTAAATAATTGAGTCGGCGGAATATGACCTTGCGAATAGTTTGTAAAGGCGACAAGGATCGAGAATAATAACGGCATAATTGAAATAAACAACATGCCCACTACCGGGAAGAATAAAATCGTGACATGGAATTTATCATTGAATAAACCTTTAACAGTTTCAATAAATGATTTAGACTTGCCGACATATTTATCAGGATGTGCGGTAAGATATTCATCTTTTTGATTCTTGAGTTCGTTGAGTTTTTGCGCTACTTCTTCTTCAGATAAGAATCTCTTTTCTTTTTTATCCTCAGTAATAAATAACGCCTTTGCGAATTTAACCGCTTCTTTATATTCTAATTTATAATCAAGGATCATCATATCGACTACTTCTTGAAAAGCAAATTCTTCACTTGTATAATTAGTCTTTAAGAATTTCTTATCGCGAATATAGGCGTTTTTAGATTCCTTAATTTCTTCTTTTTCCAATAATTTAATGTTTTTATCGGTCGGCAAATCATTTAATCGCCTCATAATCAAGGTTGTTTCATCAACCAATTTGGCTTTGGCTTCTAACAAGAGTTCTTCCATATTCGGCTCTTGAGCAGCTTTAATGGCATTAACCGATTCTTTATATGTGGTTTTAACTTGATTCAATTCATCATTGAGTGCTTTTTTCTTTTCACGAATCTCATCAAAATTAGCTCTGGTTTTATTGATTTTTTCATTCATTTCTTTTCCAAGATCAACAATTGCCTGAGCGTTTTCTTGATTCTTTTCCTTATTTTTATCTAATCGTGATAAATAACGTTCTTTGAACTCGTTATAATGGGTGTAAAAGAGAATGTTAGAATCAAGATTTGCAACATGTTTATAGTAATCATTAAATTTACCATATTTATCATTGTTTTTAGTATGTTGCATTTCGACATAAGTAGAATATCTCTTGTTGATTTCTTCTAAAACATGTAGCTGTTTGCTAATTTTTTTATCGCTATGAGCAACCTTTAGCATAGTTTTGTTGTCGTATTTTTCAAGAGAAGCTTCTAATTTTTCAAGATATAATTCATCGTCCCCAGTATATGCGGCACGCTTTTGCTCATATTTAGCCTTTTGAATTTCATATCCTTTAGCACGCTGTGCAACTAAAACTTCCTTGCGTTTTTTAAGTCTTTCGATAACTTTTTCTTGTTTTTGTACTTTTTTAAAATGTTTAAATGAATGACGACAATTGTTAATTAAAAGATATCTCGTGTAATCACGTTCTTGAACGTCTTCAATTTTTGAAACATACTCTTCGATTTCAACTTTTTTCGATTTTAAGAAGTTAGCTGAACTTACGCCCTCATCAAAAGCAGTTTTAGCTTCTTCGTCAAAGCGTTTTGAAATTTCAATGTTCTTTTTATCGATTTCTTCAAATTTAATAAATTCATCGATACGATAGTTATAATAACCGCTATCGATGCTTCTGTTCCAAATATAAAGGAATAATCCAATCGACAAAATCCATAGCAATCCGTAAATTAAGATCATGATCGAGTTATCACCAGCAACCCAATCGCAGAACATTTCGTCTTCACAACTTGGATCAGAACCAGGAGTCACAAGACCTAATCTTCCGGCTGTCAACATATAGATAGCATTGACCCCAAAGATTGCAAACATCAAGATGTAGACTACTTCGAATAAGGCAAATAAAACACCATTCGTGTATTGCTTATGAGAGAATGATGAATAACCGAATAAGAAGTAGGATAATCTTCCGGCTTTATCATTATATTTAAATTGGTGAACTTTTCTTTTAAAGAAATTCACTATTCCAATGGCGCCATTATAAATACCCACTCCGATAATTTTAATGAAATGGAAAATGGAACTGAACATTGAGAAAATTAAGTCTAAAAGCCAGTAAACTCCCTTCCAAATTGCATTTAAAACTGAAGTGAAAAAGTAAACAGCAGGACTAATAGGATGAACTTTTTTGGTAAAGACACCATTTAATTCGGTGCTTTCCTTTTCATTTGAGTCTTGAATTTCATCTTTAGTATCTTTATTCATATCATTACTCTCCTTCGAAAAAAAATTCATTTAGGAGGAGGATTGCTCCTCCTAAATGAATATATGGTTCAAAAAACTAGACAGCGTTTCTTAAAGTGTCCATTTGAGCTTGTAAGAAAGCAGCCCAAGTAAGGGTATTACCGTCAGCGTCTTTGATTTGGCTATCGATGTAAGCTTGTCCGATTGCTTTACCGATATCCCAATATCTGCTTTCAGCAACTTTTGCTTGAACACAAGCAAATTCATTTTGTTTTAATAAAGCAGCACCGCCAATAGTAACGTGTTCAGTGTATCTTGTATCACTTGCGGCTTCATTGTTACATGGTAAAGTAGCTCTCTTTTCAAATCTGATTAATTGAGCTTCTTTAGTGGTTAATAATTCTGCTAAAGCAGCCGCGGTCTTTTGTTCTTCAACTGGTCTAGTTTTATTTAAAGCATAAATCTTAGAGCCAGTGAATGAGGCCATTTGATAAGCAGTACCATTAATCGTATAAGTCGGTAATTTGTCAGCAGCTAAGTCGTCTCCGAGAATTGGACTTAATTCACTTTCCATCCAAGTTCCAGAAACAGCAGCAATCATATCACCGGATTCAAAACCGGCAACGATTTGTTCGTTACTACCACCGACCAAAGTACCACTGTTGGTATATTCGGTTAAAACTCCTGCAATGTATTCAGAGACTTCAACGCCTTTTTCATTGTCCCAGTTGGTATCATAGACGACTTTGCCTTCATCATTTCTCTTCCATAAAAGAGATTCCGGACCATTAGCTTGAGGGGACATGATAAATGAGTTGGCATACCAACCATTAGCAACATCCATTAAGACTTGTTTTCCATTATCTCTAGCAAATTTAAGCAAATCTTCTAAAGAACCGATTTTGCTTTCAAGTCCTTCAATGCCCTTATTATACCATAAGAAGTATCCGTTATCGGAAGTAACCGGATAGCCGTAAAGTTTACCATCAATAGTAGCACCGGCGACAGCAACTTCACTGTTTTCAGCGATAATTTTGTCTCTTCTTTCGCCTTTAATTTCAGAGACGATATTTAAAGACTGTAAATTTGGAATATGGTCATCAGCACATAAGAATAAAGCCGGAGCACCTTCAACTGTTGGGTCTTTAGCTAAAGTTGTACCTGCATCACTTTCTGCAACAGCAGTAAATTTAACTTTGAATTTTTTTGACTCTTCGGTTTGTTGTTTATTGAAATCTTCGATAACAGCATCGATAACTTGTTGTTCGGCAGCGGTTGCCCAAATATTGATTTCGACTTTATCAATATTTTCTTGAGTACCACGGCCACCACATGCTACTAAAGCTAATGTTGATAACAAAGCAGTACCAAATGTTAATAATTTTTTCATTCTTTCTTTCCTTTCTATAAACTATTAAGCGGCTGCGGTGAAATTAATGACGAATTTGAATCCTCTTCCTTCGTCATCAGATCTTAAATCATAAGGATTATAAGTAATATGATAAGATCCTGCACAATCACCGGTTAATTCAATGTTAGAACGATTGCCAGTTCCTTCCTTCCAATCCTCTTTAGTTTTACCTGGGAATAAAGCTTTAAACGCATCGTTGCAAGCATCGAAATCAACATCTTCCATACCATATTGGACATCCCAACTTGGTCCGGCAATGAATTTAAACATCGGGCTTTCAGTAGCCATCGCATCAGTCACTTCAAGATCGTAATAATAGATACTGGTTTCTCCTTGTCTAAGGAATTTACAAGACGGATCAGCTGCTTCTTCAATAGTATCTGGGGTCCAGCTGTTCCAATGAGAACCAATAACATACATCGTTTCTTCAGGAGCGACATACTGACTATTGTTTTGTTCAAACTCATCTCCGCTTCCGCTGCAGCCGACTAACCCAACTAATGCGACCGCGCAAAGAAGCATCTTTGTTTTGCTAAACATTGTTTTTCTCCTTCCTTTTTTGAGCGGTTTTATACAAATCCGCTCATTAATAAATGTTTATATATTAATTAGGCATAGCCTATTAATACCGAATTAAATTGCCATTTCTGTATCAATATCGAAGAAATGGACTTTTTCGACTTTGAAATCGATTCTTAATTTATCGTGAATTGAAATGATTTTGGTCGCTGGGAATTTAGCGACTAAATCAACTCCGCCAAATTCACTGTGAACATAATATTCATTTCCTAATAATTCAGCGACATTAACCTCTATTTCGTAACCATCTTTTTCAACAGGAACGATATCTTCAGGTCTAATACCGAGAATAACCTTTTCGGGAATATCTTTACCTTCATAAACTTCTTTAGGAATGACAAGTTCTCTTCCATCCGAGCATTTTGCAACACCGGTTTTTGAATCAAACTCAACCTTCAAGAAGTTCATCGCCGGAGAACCGATAAATCCCGCCACAAATAAGTTTGCCGGATGATTATAAATTTCAATCGGGGTACCGATTTGTTGAATGCGGCCTAATTTCATAACGACAATTCGTGTTGCCATTGTCATGGCTTCGGTTTGGTCGTGAGTAACATAAATGGTAGTCGCACCTAACGCTTCATGCAATTTAATGATCTCACTTCTCATTTGGACTCTCAACTTAGCATCCAAATTTGATAAAGGTTCATCCATTAAGAACACTTTCGCATTTCTAACGATAGCTCTTCCTAACGCCACACGTTGTCTTTGACCACCGGACAAGGCCTTCGGTTTACGATCAAGGTATTCTTTAATTTGCAAAATTCTTGCCGCCTCGTGAACGCGTTTATCAATTTCATATTTCGGCATTCTACGAATTTTTAACCCAAAAGCCATATTATCATAAACTGACATATGTGGATAAAGGGCGTAGCTTTGGAAAACCATCGCAATATCTCTATCTTTCGGAGTTTTATCGTTGCATAGTTCGTTATCAATGTAAAGTTCACCTTTTGTGATATCTTCCAAACCAGCAATCATTCTTAAGGTAGTGGATTTACCACAACCAGATGGGCCGACAAATACAATGAATTCATGCTTTTTTATGTCGAGGTTGAAATCAAAAACAGCCTGAACATTATTATCGTAAATTTTGTCGATGTGCCTTAACGAAACATATGCTTCATCATTAGCGGTTAAATTTTTGTCCATGTCTCTTGTCCTCCATAGTGCATTTTTTACACCACATTTGATCAACACAAAATCAAACGTCTTAATGAACGAAAGAATTATAGCATATAATTTTAAATTTTGAAAGCCCTTTCTTAAAAAAACTATGGCTTTCATTAAGCTTTTTAATAATTTTTTGCCTAATTTTAAGTAAAATTCAGATTTTGGTGCTCCAAAATCTTAAAATTATTTTATTTTTTTCCAAATAAAAAGACTGTCGATTGATGTCGTAACCAATAAACAGTCTTAAAACAATTAAATCAAAGCTTTAACCATCGCTTCAAATGATTCGATTTTTAGCGAGGCACCGCCTACTAAAGCTCCGTCAACATCTGCTTGTGAAAGATATCCCGCGATGTTTTCAGGCTTAACCGAACCGCCGTAAAGCACTAAGAGCTCTTCACTCACTGCGCCATACATACTTTTAACTATGTTTCTAACAAAGGCACAGACATCTTCCGCTATTCCTTCAGAAGCATTCTTGCCGGTTCCAATTGACCACACCGGTTCATAAGCGACAACGACATTTCTAAGTTGTTCACTTTTTAAATCTTTTAAACCGACTCTCAATTGTCTTTCCACAACTTCTTTAGTTAAACCTTCTTCAAATTCTTTTAAAGTTTCACCGACGCAATAAACCACAATCATGTCATTTGCAAGCAATTTTTGAATTTTTTTATTACATTTTTCATCGGTTTCGTTATCATATTGACGTCTTTCGGAATGTCCGATAATAACCCAATCGATACCCAACTCTTTTAACATCGGGATTGAAACTTCACCGGTAAACGCACCATGATCTTCATAATGGCAGTTTTGAGCCGCGACAATTAATCCAGAACTATTGCTTTTAACTGCATCTAAGCTTAAATATGTAGGAGCTACTCCAACCAAAATACCGGCAGATGAAGCCATTTTAACAATCGGTGCTGTAAGTTTTGCAAAGCTTTTCGCTTCCAAAACTGTTTTATTCATTTTCCAGTTACCGAGTAACAATTTTTTTCTCATAATTTTAGCCTATTACATCAATGCCGGGTAAATGGCCGTCATTTTCAATCATTTCCAAGGAAGCGCCGCCACCGGTTGAAACGTGGGAGAAACGATCCTTATAACCGAACTTTTTAACTGCTGAAGCCGAATCACCACCGCCGATAACCGTAAAAGCATCTTTTAATTCGGCACAGGCTTTACAAACAGCGATCGTGCCGTCGACGAATTGTTCTTTTTCAAACACACCCATTGGTCCATTCCAGAAAACAGTATGAGCTTTGGCGATTTCCGAGCAATATAATTCGATGGTTTTGTCTCCGATATCCATACCTTCATAACCTTCTGGAATCTCGTCAACTGAAACTACTTTAACATCGGTCGGATTATCGAAGTCATTAGCGATTTTAACATCTACCGGAAGTAAAATTTTGCCGGTGTCATACATTTCGCGAGCATAATCTAATTGGTCCAATTCGCAAGGAGAAGCTCCGATGTTTTTTCCTAAAGCTTTTAAGAATGTGTAAGCCATCGCACCACCGATGATGACCTTATCGCATTTTTTAACCAAAGAATTGATAACTTTAATTTTATCTGAGACTTTAAATCCACCTAAAATTGCTACATATGGTCTTCCTTCACTCGGTACCTCGACCACTCTTTTCAAAGAAACAACCTCTTTTTCAACTAAATAACCGATAGCTGTTTGTTTTCCTTCTTTATTTAATATTTCAGGAACGCCATAAGTTGAAGCGTGAGCTCTATGAGCAGAACCGAAAGCATCCATTACAAAAGCATCGCATAAGCTCGCCCATTCTTTTGAAAGGTCTGGATCATTTTTAGATTCGCCTTTTTCATAACGAGTATTTTGAACTAATAAAACTTCGCCTTCTTTTAAACCTTTTACTGCCTTAGCTAATTCTTCACCACGGACAGCTGGGCAGAAGAAAACTTCTTGATTTAGCAATTCGCCAAGACGAACCGCGACCGGAGCTAAATTATTTTTCTTTTTAGCTTTTTCGATTTCTTCCGGTGTTTTCTTATAATCAATCTTACCTAAGTGAGACATCAAAACAACTTTGGCGCCTTTTTTAATTAATTCCTTAATTGTCGGTAACGCGGCAACAATACGATTATCATCGCTGATTTTGCCATCGATAAACGGAACATTAAAATCGCAGCGAACTAAAACTGTCAAACCTTTGACGTCAAGATCTTTTACATTTTTCATTCTTTTTCTCCTTTTCATAAAAATAAAGCGCCCAAGAAGCGGGCGCTAATCTTAGTGATTTTTTCACTGGGTACAAAGCTACCCTAATTTAACACTTTCAGAAATTAGAAATTAGCAATTTTCTGAGAAATATTTAATTGTACGAACCATTTGAGTGGTGTAGGAATTTTCATTATCATACCAAGCGACAACTTGGACTTGATATAAACCATCACCTAAAGAAATGACCATGGTTTGAGTAGCATCGAACAAGGAACCTTCTCTGATTCCAATGATATCAGAAGAAACTAATGGTTCTTCAGTATAGCCATAAGATTCATTGGCAACTGATTTCATATAAGCGTTAATGGTATCTTTAGTAACTTCTTTATCGCTTTTAATAACTGCGACTAGGATAGTCGATGAACCGGTTGGAACTGGGACACGTTGAGCGGAACCGATAAGTTTGCCATTTAATTCCGGAATTACTAATCCGATGGCTTTAGCGGCACCGGTTGAGTTTGGAACGATGCTACAAGCCGCGGCTCTAGCTCTTCTTAAATCGCCTTTTCTATGTGGACCATCTAAGACCATTTGGTCTCCGGTGTAAGCGTGAACTGTCGTCATAATACCACTTTGAATAGGAGCGAAATCATTTAAAGCTTTAGCCATTGGTGCTAAGCAATTCGTGGTACAAGAAGCCGCTGAAATGATTTGATCTTCTTTTGTTAAAGTTTTGTGGTTAACATTGTAGACAATAGTCTTTAAATCTTTACCAGCCGGAGCGGAAATGATAACCTTTTTTGCACCAGCATTGATGTGTGCCATCGATTTTTCTTTGGAACAATAGAAACCGGTGCACTCTAACACCACATCGACATCAAGAGCTTTCCATGGGCAGTTATTCGCATCTTTTTCGGCATAGATTCTGATCTTTTTACCGTCGACTGCGATCCAGCCTTCTTCTGCACCATCTTCGGAACAAGTGACCTTATCGGCGAGCTCATATCTTCCTTGAGCCGAATCGTACTTCAACAAATGAGCGAGCATTTTTGGGCTCGTTAAATCGTTGATAGCGACGACTTCATAACCTTCGGCACCAAACATTTGGCGGAAAGCGAGACGTCCGATACGTCCAAATCCATTAATTGCAATTTTTACTGACATTTATTATGTCCTCCTTCTTTTGCACTGCAAGTGTATTATACCTCATCTAATAAAAATTTTAAAAGTATTTTGATAATGTTTTATTGCGATTTTTTATAATGAATAAAAAAATTTCGCAGCTGCGATTAATTTTTAATGTATATTTTTCGAATTTTACTCTTACACTAAATTAGACAACTTGAGGAAAAAATCTTATGCCAATTATTCCCGCAATCAGTATTCAAAGTTATGACGGAGTAAAAAATTACGACTTGTTTTCTTTACTATTGAGCGAAAGAATCATTGTTTTGTCAGGCGAAATCAATGATGAAGTCGCTTCTTTGGTGATTTCTGAAATTCTTTATTTGAGCGCCGCTTCACCGAGTGAAAAAATAACGATTTACATAAATTCACCGGGTGGATCGGTAAGCGCCGGTTTGGCGATTTACGATGCGATGAAAATTTCACCATGTACCATCGAAACAATCGGGGTTGGACTTTGTGCATCTATGGGAGCTTTTTTGCTTTCAAGCGGCACCAAAGGTTATCGTCGCGCCTATCCTAATTGTGAGATTATGATTCATCAACCATTAGGGGGCACCAACGGGCAAGTCAGCGACTTAGAAATCATGACTAAACGTTTTATTTTCTTAAAAAAGAAACTCAATCGCATCTTAAGCGAAAATACATCACAACCAATCGAAAAAATCGAAGCCGATTGTGATAGGGATTATTTTTTAGAGCCTCAAGAAGCAAAGGATTATAACTTGATTGATGATATTTTAAGTCGATCTTCCAACAAAGAATAATCGCGAATTCCCTCAAACAAATCGCTTAAACTAATCTGTAGAGCGATTGCAATTTTACGCAGAATTTTTAAAGACGGATTTCGTCTTCCGTTTTCTAAATCGGAAAGATAGTTTTTGTTAATTTCAGCTTCAAGCGCTAAATCTAACGAAGACATATTTTTTTGTTTTCTAAGGTAAACGATGCGTTGTCCCAATTGCTTATATATATTCGGTGTTTCCATTATTCTTGTCCTTTAAGTTTAATCGCTAATTTTTCGATATTTTTAAATATATGATTTACGCCCGACTTCGATAATTTTATATTGTATTGTTCCAATAAAACGTCGGAGATATCTTGCAATGTATATTCTTCATTTTTTTCTCGGATTTCGATAACTGCTTTAGTTTTACTATCAAGTACATTAAATCCGGATTTAGATTTGATAAATTCGATGGTCTTAAGTTGTGCCTTTGACGATTTAATTGTTTTAAAAAGATTAGCATTTTCACAAATTTGGCACCGATTGTTACTATTGATAAAATCCCTTTCGATACGATAATTTTCAAATTTCAAGCGCGATTGCGTTGCCCCTAAGACCATTAAAAACACACAGATTTGTTCTGATTTTTTGAGATATAAAACAAATTTAGTTTTGCGAGTAATTTTCTTAAATGACATTTTTCTCTGTTCTTTGAATCGACTGTTCAATAATTTTAAAATGTAATCACAAAAAACTTCATCGCTGAAAGCTAACTGCAAATGATAATTTGAAGAACTCGGATCATTCACCGTTCCTAAAGCAAGGAAAAGACCTCTTAAAAAATACTCGAAAAGTTTTCCTTTAACGAGTTCGTTAGGTAAAATCGGAACTATGCCATCAGAAACTTCAAGGTCGGTTAAAATTTCTTCGACTTTCTGATCAATCTTAATAGTGTATATTTTTTTTCGATTCAAATTATTTTTTTGGGAACTGAAAAGTTGTATTCGAATCCCGTACATCGATTCTAAACCATTAATTATTTGTTTGGCAGAATTCTTGTTTTCTGTTCTTAGCACGATAGATTCCGCTTTAAAAGAAGACGATGCTAAAATATTGCCATTCGATTTTATAAATCCCGAAAGTAATGCTCTTAATTCATTTTCACTATAAGTTTTACTTAAGATTTCTTCCTTGATTTCTTGAGTATATGAAGTGTTTTTCATTAAATCACCCAAATTGATTATATACTACTATGAGTGTATTTTCATTGATTTTTTTGCAAGAAACGATTTATCGAAGATGCCGCTAAAGCCCCATGTCCGCAAGCAACCACAATTTGATGCAATTTATTAGATACTACATCACCGGCAGCAAAAAGTCCTGCTATTTTAGATTCAAGTGTATCATTGACACAAATATAACCTTCACTATCCAAAATATCTTTTTCTTGAATGAATTCCGTATTAGCCTCTGAACCGATATAGGTAAATATCGCTTGGCAATTTAATTCACGAACTTTTTTGGTGTGAACATTTTCGATAAGTAATTTTTCAACGTGATTTTCGCCTTGAATTTCTTTAATTATAAAATATTCCAAAATTTCAATTTTTTCATTGTTTCTTACTTTGTCAATTAAAAATTTATCGGCGCGGAAATTATCCGAACGATGTATTAATAAAACTTTTGAAGCAATCATTGATAAATACAAAGCTTCTTCAAACGCGGAATTGCCACCCCCGACGACTGCGACTATTTGATTTTGATAAAAGTTTCCATCGCATACCGCACAAGAAGACACTCCTTTACCGAAAAATTCTTTTTCTCCTTTAACACCGAGTTTTTTCTCCCTCGTTCCACTAGCAATTAAAACTGTTTTGCTTAGATACTCTCCTTTTGTACTTTGAACTACAAAAAGATTGTTGTCCTTTACTACCGAAACGATTTTTTCGGCTTTTAAGGTAATCTTATTGAATGATAATTGTTGATAAAATTTAAAAGCTAAATCGCCCCCGCTAATATGGTCAAAGCCCGGGTAATTTTCTACTTGATAAGTAAAATTAACTTTTCCACCGGGAACATTATCTTCGAAAATTAAAAAATTCAAACCGGCTCTTTTTAAATATATACCGGCAGTAATACCACTTGGTCCAGCACCGATTACCAATGCATCATAAATCTTTTCCATCAAGGATAACCTCCTTCAATTCTTTATAAGAGGAAATATATAATTGTGCTTCAGTTTCGATTTTTTTAATTGACCAAATAACCAAGCCAAAATCGACACCCGCGTTAACCGCGCTTTCTTTATCGCTCAAATTATCTCCTATATATAAAGTATCTTCTTTATGACCATTTAATACATCGATCGCCTTTAAAATTCCTTGAGGATTCGGTTTTGGATAGTCTACATCATCAAGAGTAATCACAACATCAAAATATTTATCGAGATTAAAGCAAGATAAAGTTACCTTGGTGCTTTCTTTCATTTTTGAAGTGATGATTGCCAATTTAATTCCATTGCTTTTAAAAGCTTCTAACGTTTGATAAACTCCATCATAAAGGATCGCGTAATGTGCGATGTTTTTTTTAGAAAAAGATACAAAGTATTCTATTGCCTTTTGAACTTTATCTTGAGGTAAGTATTTTGAAAAAGTGTCTTTCAATGTTGGTCCTAAAAAAGAAACCAATTCTCTAAGAGACAATTTATAATGTGGCAAAAATGCTTGAAAAGTATGGACAAAGGCATCGATTACCAATAAATCAGTATCGATTAAAGTACCATCTAAATCAAACAAAAGATTTTTATATTTCTTCATCTCGCTCTTTGATATATTTATTAAAATTTTCTTCAACCATCTTTTGCTTCGGTTTTGCCACAAATTTATCATAAAGGTGACATCCGATAATCCCTAATATTCCACCGATTAAGAAAACCCAAGCCATCACAATAGAAGCCATAATTTTTTGCTGCGTTTCAGCATTTACTACTCCCATAATAAATTGATCATTTCGCATCGGTTCCATAATTATTCGTGTTAGTCCATACCATATTAAATATGAACAAGCCATATCACCTGGAGCTTTAATCTTCTTTAATCCATAACCGATACCGAAATAAATAACGGCAAATCCGACTAAATTCGAGATAGCTTCAATAAGGAACAACGGGACTGCAATTTGCCCTTGAACACATCCGGAATTAGGAATATTTGACATTTGATCAAGAATAAAGGATGGTAAGAAGCTCCACTCACTACGACTCACACATTGTCCATATACTTCCTGATTAAAGAAATTACCGATTCTTCCGATTGCTTGAGCAACTAAAACTCCAGGAATTACCCAATCAACCGCTAAAAGCACAGGGAGATTTTTTCTACGATAATAAACAAAAAGAATCCCGACTGCAGCTCCTAAAAGCACACCGCCTTGAATCGCTAAACCGCCATTCCAAATTTCGAAAATATCGGGGAAAGGATGCGCTGCAAATTCTTTTTGCCACTCAGCGATAACATACCAAATCCTCGCTCCGACAATGCCGCTTGGAAATGCGATATAAAAGACACTTTCAAGAATTCTAAAATTGTAACCTTTCTTTTTTAAAGAATAAGCCGCAATAAAATATGCCGTAATTGCTCCAAGCAAAATAAAAACAGCATAATAAGTAATATGTAACGAACCGATACTAATAATATCTTTTGGTAATGCTAATGTTTTCATTGTGATTTCTTCCTATCCATTAATTCTTTCAATCTATTTTCAAAAACATACCCTGAATCATATCCGAACTTTTTAAGTTTTAAATTAGTGATAGCCACTTCAATAATTTCCGCCATCGAACGAGCTCCGGAAACCGGTAAGGTCAAAAGTGGAATTTTTTTACCTAAGATTTCATAGTATTGAGTTTCAATACCGAGTCGTTCCATCGGTTCTTCAGGATGAAAATGCACTAGTTTAATCGCAAATGAAATCGTTGTACGATCTAACAAGGAATTAATACCAAACATTCTCGGCACATCAATAATACCGATACCGCGCACTTCCATCATTCCAACTAAAAGTTCCGGTGCTCTTCCGATTAATTCTCCTTTAAATAAAGAAATTTCGACGCGATCATCAGCGACAATTTGATGCCCTTTTTTTATTAATTCTAAAGTCGTCTCCGATTTACCGATTCCAGATTCACCTAAGATAATGACTCCTTCAGAAAATATTTCAACTAACGAAGCATGGATCGATGTGTTAGGTGCTAACTTTTCACCTAAATACACAACTGATTCATATGTAAGCTCATTAGTATTACGCATCGTTCCAAATAACGGAAAATTCTTTTTCACGCAAATATCCAAAAGATCTTTGGGACATTCATGATTTTGACATATGACAATACCCGGACATTCATCGTTAGTAATAAAATCAAAAGCTTCTAATAATTTTTTTCGATTCGTACATGAATTGATATAAGAAATTTCTTTATTACCTAGAAAAATAATACGATTAGCACGGGGATATTTAAAATATCCCGTCAGTTCTAATCCCGGTCTAGACACTACATGTTCCGTAACCGGTCTTAATAAGGCCTGTTGATCTCCGTTAATCCATTTTAAACCGAAATGATTGGCAAAATCTCTAATTGTCAGTTTTTCAGTCACGTCATATCACCTTTATTAAGTTTATCATTTAAAACAATTTTAATCAACAACGCGACGATTCATTCGTTCTTTATCACGTTTGAGAATCTTTTTTAAATATTGACCCGTGTATGAATTTTCGCATTGTGCCACTTCTTCGGGAGTTCCTTTAGCGATTACCATTCCTCCGCGGTCTCCCCCTTCCGGTCCCATATCGATAATATAATCGGCGCATTTGATAATATCTAAATTATGCTCGATTATTACAATGGTGTTTCCAGTTGAAACAATCGTTTGCAAGACGCTTAATAAATCTTTAATATCATTAACATGCAATCCTGTAGTGGGTTCATCGAGAATATATAAAGTTTTTCCCGTAGAGCGTCTTTGTAATTCATAAGCCAATTTCACTCGTTGTGCTTCCCCACCTGAAAGAGTCGCGGAACTTTGACCTAATTTAATATATCCTAAGCCAACGTCATAAAGAGTTTGAATTTTTCTTGCAATTGAAGGAATATTTTTAAAAAACTCTTTTGCTTCTTCTACTGTCATTTCCAAAACATCATAAATATTTTTGCCTTTATATGTTATAGATAATGTTTCATTATTATATCGTCGTCCTTCGCACTCGTCGCAAACAACGTAAACGTCCGGCAAAAAATTCATTGCGATTCTTCTTACCCCATCGCCATAACATTTTTCACACCGTCCGCCAGGTACATTAAAAGAAAAACGTCCCTTTGAATATCCACGTGCCTTAGCATCTTTGGTTTGCGCAAACAATTCTCGTATATCATCAAAAACTCCAATATATGTAGCCGGATTGCTTCGTGGCGTTTTCCCTATTGGATCTTGCGACACGTTGATTACTTTGTCGATATAATTTAAACCGACAATATCGTCGCATTCTCCAGCTTCAATTTTAGTCTGCGATAATTGTTGTGCGATTTTTTTATATAACGTTTCCGTGATTAAAGAACTTTTTCCCGATCCTGAAACACCCGTAACTACAACCATGCACCCCAAAGGTATATCGACTGAAATATTCTTCAAGTTATTGCATCGAGCTCCGCGGATTTTAATAAAATTACCATTGCCCTTGGAACGATATCGCGGATAAGGGATAAATTTTTCCCCTTTTAAATATTGTCCCGTTAAAGATTCGGGAGTATTTTTAACTTCTTCCGGAGTACCGCGAGCCATAATTTTACCACCATGTACTCCGGCACCAGGACCAATATCCACCAAATAATCGGCAGCTAACATCGTATCTTCATCGTGTTCGACAACAATTAAAGTATTACCTAAATCTCTCATGGCTTTCATCGTTTGAATCAAGCGGTCGTTATCTCTTTGGTGAAGACCGATCGATGGTTCATCTAATACATATAGTACACCGGTTAAACGTGAACCAATTTGAGTCGCAAGACGAATTCTTTGTGCTTCTCCTCCGGACAAAGTCATTGCCATTCTTGCTAAAGTCAAATAATCAAGTCCGACATCGATCAAAAACGAGCACCGCGAATTAATCTCTTTTAATACCATTGAAGCAATCTCAAGATTTTCACGATCTAATGATTTTTCGACTTGTAAAACAAATTCTTTGAGCTTTATAAGTGGTAAACAGCAGACTTCATAAATATTTAAACCATTTATTCTTACTGAAAGAACTGCATCATTCAATCTTGCCCCATGACATGTAGGACACTCGTGATCTCTCATAAATCCGGCATAGTATTCTCTAGAAGTTTCAGAATTGGTTGTATCGAAAAGACGTTGAATTCGATGTTTGATACCTTCGAAACCATTACGATAAATCGTATTGCCCGAACTGCTTTTTATTTTTACCGAATATTCTTTTTCAGAAACACCATTCATTAAGATATCTTTTTGCTTAGGTGTCAATTTTCTATAAGGTACATCAAGTGGGATGTGATAATAATCGGCAACACAACGTAACTCTTCCATATCAATAGTCGATTTACCTTCCATTGATTGATATTTAAAATATTTTATAGCGCCTTGGTTAATTGAAAAATTGTCATTTGGAACCAGAAGCTCTTCGCTAACTTCTTGTTTGATTCCTAATCCTTTACAATCTGGGCAACATCCTAAAGGTGCATTGAATGAAAAGAGACGCGGCTCTAGTTCCGGAACCGAAAAGCCACAATATTTGCATGAACGATGTTCACTGAATAACGTTTCTTTTCCGTCACAAGAGATTAAAACGTATCCGTCTGCGGCATTCAAAGCATTTTCGATTGAATCAAAAACACGTGAATAACTATCTTCTTTCAGTTTCAATCGATCAACCACGATATCAATAAAGTGTTTTTTATTTTTTTCTAAAGGTTCCACTTCACTGATTCGCATTGTTTCACCTTGATCAATTCTTACTCTTTCATAACCTAATGAAGAGAATTTTTTTAAAGTGTCAACATGAGTTCCTTTTTCATTTCTAACAATTGGAGCCATGATAACAATTCTTGAGTCAAGTGGATTTTTCATCACAAAATCCGTCATCTGCTTGGTGGTTATTTTTACGATTGGTTCATTATGCGTGGGACAATAAGCCACACCGATTCGGGCAAAAAGAAGCCTTAAATAATCGTAAATTTCCGTAACAGTTCCAACAGTCGAACGAGGATTATGAGAAGTGGTTTTCTGATCGATAGCAATCGCTGGAGATAGTCCCTCGATTGTATCGACATCCGGTTTTTCAACACCACCCAAAAATTGTCGCACATAGCTTGAAAGGGATTCAACGTAACGTCTTTGTCCCTCATTAAAAATAGTGTCGAAAGCCAATGTTGATTTACCTGATCCAGAAACCCCTGTAAATACAATTAATTTTTCTTTCGGTAACTCTAAATCAATGTTTTTTAAGTTATTTTCTCGAGCTCCTTTGATTACGATTTTTTTGTTATCCATGGTTGCATCACCTCAAAATTTTATTATACAACAAAAGCGGCTAAATCTCGACATTTTTTTCACAATTCTATAAATGGCTTTCAACTAACTTATTCACTTACTTTTTTATTATTCGTTTAGAAATAAATATTAATTCATTTTTTTAAAGAATTAAAAATACATAAAATTAAGTCCTCCCTAATTTAAAGCATTCAAAGCAAGCAGAAATTATTGAAATAAAATCAATTTTAAGTTACTATATGATTACTTCGGGACGTAGCACAGCTTGGTAGTGCACTACCTTGGGGTGGTAGGGGTCGTGCGTTCAAATCGCATCGTTCCGACCATTTGAAATTTAAGATATCAAGTTTTCACTTGATATCTTTTTTAAAGATAGGTGATTATATTGAACTTTAAAAAAATTGATTTGGAAGACATTGATATATTAAATAAATATCTCTCCCAACAAGAGTTTCGCTCTTCTTTATTTACTCTTGGTGTCCTTTATTATTATGAGGATTATTTTTCGCCAGAATACACAATAATTGATGATACTTTACTAATTCGTTGCAAAGATCAAAATGGTGAAAGCAACTACCTTTATCCACTTGGCAAAAATTCTAAAGAATTGGCATTGTCTTTAAATAAAATCACATACGTTCCCGAAAGTGTTAAAGAAGAATTAAAAGAAAATTATAAAAGCGAGTTGATTCCTGATTGGTTTGATTATGTATATAAATATGAAGATTTAGTCAATCTTTCAGGCAAAAAATATCAAAAAATCCGCAATCACATTAATCGATTTTTAAATACTTATCACGATTATCATTATGAAACAATTTCAAAAAACAATTTTAAAGATGTTTTAAAAATCATTTACGCTGTAAATCCAATTACCGAAGGCGGGAAACAAGAATTAAATCGCGTAAAAAGATGGATTGATTCTTATTTTTTATTTCCCTTTATAGGTGGAATTTTATATGTCAAAAACGAACCCGTCGCCTTTTCGTTTGGCGAAGTTATCAAAGATACCTTGCACGTCCAAATCGAAAAAACCATCAAGACATTTGATGGCGCCGGAGATATGCAAAGAAATTTATTCTTAAAATTATTTAAAGATCAAAATATTGTTTTTGTGAATCGGCAAGAAGATCTTGGAGATCCCGGATTAAGATTTCAAAAACGTTCGTTAAATCCTTGCGCACTACTAAATAAATACGATTTAAAAAAGTTTTAAATCTCTAATAAAAAACGATCCGAAACGGACCGTTTTTTATTTACATTTTTGCGTTATGATAGACTTCCTGAACGTCTTCTAATTCATCTAACATCGCAAGTAATTCTTCAAACTTTTCCTTATCTTCACCCTCTAGTGTCACAGTGTCCAAGGGAAGCATTGTAATTTCACAAGTCGAGAATTCTTGAATCCCGATTCCCATCAAACATTTTTTAGCTTGCATTAAGGCTGTTTTTTCAACCGTCACGACGATTAAGTCGTCATCAAGTTTTACTTCATCTAAATCGATATCCGCCAAAATCAAAGCTTCTTCAACTTCATCAAGGTTAGAACCGACAAATTCAATTAGCCCAACTTCTTTAAAATTAAAGGAAACCGAACCTTGAGAACCTAAATGTCCTCCTTTTTTATTAAACACATTTCTAATTGAGTCAAAAGCTCTTCTGACATTAGAAGTAAGCGAATCGACAATGATTGAAACATTACCCGGACCATATCCTTCATAACGACCGCTGATATAGTTCTCTTCTTCGCCACCGGCAGCTTTTTTAATCGCTCTTTCTATTACATCTTTTGTGACATTTTGTCCTTTGTATTTATCGATGACACTACGAAGAGCCAAATTGCTATTAGGATCAGGTACTCCTGATTTTGCCGCCATATAGATTTCTTTAGAAGCTCTCATAAAAAGCGCGGAACGTGCTGCCGCAGTTTGAGCCATTGATTTTGCACGAACTTCATGTGCTCTACCCATATTTTTAACACCTCTGTTTCGTTTAATAGTATACTATAACTCAAAAATTTTTACTACATGAGCGAAGCAAAAATTCTAAATAATCGCTCTTGAAATCTTTCCCATAAATTACGATTATTGTAATCCTCGATAGTATATTCATTGGAATTATTGATATCTTCTTTAAAAATATTCACTTGCTGTTTAGCAAAATCTCGATCATAAATAATCGCATTGACTTCAAAGTTTAAAGCAAAACTTCTTATATCCATATTTGCTGTACCAATAGAAGCAACTTTCTCATCATAAACGAGACTTTTAGAATGAATAAATCCTTTGTATTTATAAACTTTTACTCCGCAATCGATAAGATCTTTTAAATATGAGCATGTAACTCTGTAAGGAATTTTATAGTCATATACACCAGGTACCATCAAATATACTTGGACACCTGATAATTGTGCCAAAATTAATGCATTGATAATTGAATCATCCGGGATAAAGTAAGGTGTCTGGATATAAATACTTTCGTTAGCACTTGAAATCATTTTCTCATAACAGTACTTGATGCCTTCATCTTCACTATCAGGACCTGAAGAAATAATTTGAATCGGACAAACTTTATTTACTTTAGTTATTTGAAAATACTCTTCTTTATTTTGATATTCTTGAACATCATTTTTATTTCGAGTAGTGCAATAATAAAAATCTTGCAAAAACCTCTTTTGTAAAAAAATAACCGATTCCCCGATGATTCTTAAATGCGTATCACGCCATGGTTTAATGCGCTTATGCATGGAACGATATTCATCGCCGATGTTCATTCCGCCAACATAACCGATCTTGCCATCAATCACATAGATCTTTCGATGATTACGATAATTGAAATTTAAATTGAATCCCCTTATTTTGCTAGGGAAAAAGCGATATATTTCAGCGCCCGCTGCTTTTAATTTTTTGAAAAAATAATTCGGTGTTTTAATATTGCCGCTATCATCGTAAAGTAACTTTACTTTAACACCTTCTTTAGCTTTCTCAATTAAAATATCGCGAATCTCCGTTCCGATAAGATCAGGTCTATAAATATAAGATTCAATATGAATGGTTGATTTGGCATTTCTTAAATCTTCTTTTAAAGCATTATACATTTCTTCTGCAGAAATAAATACTTTCGTATCATTATGTATGGTACATGGATTTTCGCTTATTCTAGTATTAAGTTTGATAATTTTTTCTAAAGAAGCATCTTCAATTCCATCATTATCCTCAAATTTCATTTTTGTTATTTTATCTTCGATCATCTTATCTGTTAATTTCTTCTTAGAACTCCATTTTTTCTTAGAAAAACGCGGGCCTTTTCCCCAAATAATATAAAAAAACCACGCAAAATAGGGAAAAGCAATGGTTCCAAGAATCCACAAAACCATTGAGCGCTGATTTTTTCTTTCAAGAAAAATAACTGAAATTATCGTCAGAAAATCAAAAACCAAAGAAACGATAAAGGCAATCTCAATTGGTGATAATGACATTTAAATTTCCACCTCATCAATTACATTTAAATCCCATTCTTTTATAAGGCGATATCCCGCATCATTTTTATCTGTCGAAATATCTCTAGGCGAATGGGCATCCAACCCTAAAACTACTTTCACTTTATACTTTTTGGCGATATCCCAAAATCTTTTATATGGATAAGCATATCGATATTCTTCACCGATTTGTCTCTTGCCGCGCCGTAAAGCACCAAAATTGAATTCTAATGGCATATTCATCTTTCGAGCGGTTTTACATATATTTTTAGCCACTTTTTCACAAGCACTATCCCATTTTAAATAACTTCCCATAAAATAATCAGGGTGAGCGACATATTTAAATAAACCGGTTTTCATTCCTTTTACACAATAACGTCCATAATCGATGACGTCTTGTTTACTTGTAATATGAGAAAAAAAGAATTTTACTTGATTGTTTTCATTGAGGTAGCAATGATTTCCTAAAATCAAATATTCGACTTTTTTGGAATCTAAAAGTTCTCGATAATGCGGATAATATTTTTCAAATGCTTCTGCTTCATAACCGATTCTGATTTTAATTCGATTTGCATATTTCTTTTTTAAAGAATTTAAAGAATTTAAATATCCTTCTTCTAATTCATAATCTCCTCTTATCGATTTTTGAGAGAAGTTCGGAAGCATAATATGATCGGAGAACCCGAGTTCTACAATGCCTTGAGCAATTGCTTCAACAACATAATCTTCATCGCTTCCTTCAGCGTGTCCGCAACGATAAGTATGAGTATGATAATTGTGTCTCAGCATTGAAATCACTCCTTTCTAATAAATAATATCATATAAATATAATCCCTGAGGAGGGGCTTTAAATGAAATTCGTTTTAAATAAGATGGTTCTAATAATTTTGGAATCTGATTTAAATCAAAACGATTCAATCCTATTTCAATGAGCGTTCCTATTATCATTCTAACCATGTAGCGTCTAAAACCATTACCGATTAAGTCAAAATAAATCAATTCCTTTTCATTTTTAATCGAAAAATCATAAATAGTTCTTATAAAATCTTCATCATTTGTGCAAAAATTATGAAAACTATGTTCTCCGATAAAATAATTTGCTGCCTTTTGCATCTTTTCTAGATCTAAAGGTTGATTAACTTGATAAGTATACTTCCGCATAAATGGGTCATTCTTTTTTAAACTGACAATATAGCGATAATGTTTCTTTTTTACTGAAAAGCGTGCATGAAAAGTCTCGTCGACAAATTCAAAATCGATTACTCTTATATCATCATTTAAAAGGCAGTTACAACTGTAAGCAAGTCGATCTAAAGTGACATTTAATTTAGAAACATCGAAATGCGCTATTTGTTTAATTGCATGTACCCCTCGATCAGTCCTTCCGGAAGCGACAACTTTTATCGGCTCATTCAAGATTTTTGAAAGTGTTTTTTCTATTTCATCTTGAATGCTTCTTTCAAATTCATGAGCTTGAATTTGATATCCGTAAAAGTCACTGCCATCATAACAAAACGTCATCTTAATTCTCATAGCACGAATCCCATCATTAAAAAGAAATCAAAAGAAGTAACTAATAACGTTATCATCCCACCGAAAAGCAACACTATAAATACCAAAGAAAGTGCATCTTTCATTTGCCATTGCATTTTCCGATACCGCGTTCTCTGCCCTGAAGGATCATAGCCTCTAGCTTCCATGGCATTTGCCAGTTCTTCACTTCTTTGAATCGCCGAAATAAATAAAGGAATAATCAAAGAGACGATTGCCCGGATTTTATCCTTAAGTTTTCCTTGTTCAAAATCAACTCCACGCGAAGACTGTGCTTTCATGATTCTTTCAGTTTCTTCTAAAAGCGTAGGAATAAATCGTAAAGCCAAAGAAATTATCATTGAAATCTCATGCACCGGCACTTTGATATATTTTAACGGATGCAATAACCACTCTAAAGCGTAGGTTAAATCCAATGGCTTTGTAGACGTCGTTAGAATCATCGTTAATGCAATCATCATCACTAATCTAATTACAATATACAAAGTGTTATAAATCGCATTATGGTAAAGTTTAAATCCGAATATATCAAAATAAGGACCGGTCGAAGGCATAAGAACATTGATTATCAACAAGAATAAAATCATTACCCACATCGCTTTTAAAGATTTAAAGAGCGTCTTTAACTTAATATGAGATATTCTCATCAAAACGTAAATAAAAATTAATAAGAGCGCATAGATAAAAAAGTTCATGGCCGTACTACTGAATTTAAAGAAAATCATTATCATCAGAGCGATTAAAGATAGTAATTTGGTACGAGGATCAAGACGGTGCAAAAACGAATCATATGGCACATAACGACCTAAAGCGATATTTTTCATTTTACAGATCTCGCTTTCTCAATTTGTGCTATCAAGGAATCAAAATCTTTTATTTCACTCAATTCCAGATTCATTCCATTAGCGATCAGTTTTTTGGCAAAAGAAATAATATGCGGTTCTTCTAAAGAAATTTCTTTTAGTAACTCTTCATCTTTAAATAATTCGCTCGGTTGTTCAATTTTAACAATCTTTGCATCTTTCATGACCACCGCACGATCGCAGTATTTTAAAACATTGTCCATATCATGTGTGATCATAATAACTGTGGTTCCACGTTCATTGATGGTCTTAAAAAGACTCATCATCTCTTTGGCACCTTGAGGATCAAGACCGGCAGTCGGTTCATCTAGCACCAAAATCTGCGGTTCCAATGCGATGATTCCCGCAATCGCGACACGTCGTTTTTGTCCTCCGCTTAACTCAAAAGGCGATTTATTGAATAATGATTCTTCTATTCCGACTAACGATAGAGCTTTTTTAGCCTTTTCTAAAGCAACTTGTTCGCTGTCTTTAAAATTTTTAGGTCCGAAAGCAACGTCTTTTAAAACCGTTTCTTCAAATAGTTGATATTCTGGAAATTGGAAGACCAATCCGGCATACTTTCGTAATTCTTGTAATTTATTAACCTTTTTATCGGCAGCATCTATTACATAGTCGCCTACTAAAACTTTTCCTTTGCTTGGACGCAATAACGCGTTTATATGTTGAACTAAAGTCGACTTTCCACTACCGGTGTGACCGATAATCGCGGTAAACGTTCCGTCTTTAATTTCTAAATCAATTCCATCTAAAGCCAAGTGCTCAAATGGAGTTTTCGGCAAATAAAGAAATGAGACATTTTCAAATTTTACTGACATAAACGTCTCACCACCTCTTCTTCGTTTAAAGCATCATCGAGATCAATTCCTTTATTTTTTAGTTCTCTTTTTAAACGAACTAAAAAAGGAATATCAAGATCAATGTTTAAAAGTTCTTCATAATGAGAAAATACCTCATTAGGAATTCCATCAAACATAATTTTACCATCAGATAAAACCACAACACGACTGGCGAGATAAGCTTCTTCAATATCGTGAGTGATTGAAATAATCGTCAAATTCGGATTATCGCCTTTCATTTTAGAAACCAACGTTAAAATTTCTTTACGACCTTTAGGATCTAACATCGCAGTCGCTTCATCAAGAATTAAAATATCCGGATTCATCGCTAAAACACCGGCTAGTGCTACCCGTTGTTTTTGGCCACCCGATAAATTGCTTGGTTCTTGATCAAGAAAGTCGAACATCCCCACTTTTTTTGAAAATTCATCGATCACATCATCCATTTTTTCTTGCGGGATTCTCCGATTTTCTAACCCAAAAGCGATATCATCGCGAACCGTCGAACCGATAAATTGATTATCCGGATTTTGAAACACGATACCGACTTTTTCTCTTATGGTATGAATATTCTTTTCATTGACCTCGTTTTCCATCACTTTAATCGACCCGGATTTAGCTTCTAATAATCCGATGATCAATTTTGCCAAAGTCGATTTACCGCTTCCGTTGTGACCGATAATACAAACGTGACTACCTAACTCAATTTCTAAATTAAGCTGTTTTAAAACCTCTTGATCTTTGGTATATGAAAAAGATAAATTCTCAATTTCAATAGCTTTCATCTTTTAACACCACCTTTTGGTTTGGAAAGAAAATATGCCACCACCGCATAAATGATAGTAAGTACAGCGATAACAGCGATAAAAATTAATCTTTGCCAATCTTCACTTAAATATAGATAATGATAAACCACCGAAAAAAGCGGAATGAAAATCATCAAATAAATAATGAACCATATTACGATTTTTTTAGTCTTATCGGACATGATTGAACTCCTTAACCATAATTTCAATACGACGTCCTTCATATTTTCGATATGTGATATGTGCTAGGTCAAAAAGGCGTTTTGCAGCCTTACTAGCCATACCATCAGCATATTTATCTTCGATATATATAACTTCTTTGATTCCGGATTGAATGATTGCTTTTGCGCATTCATTGCACGGAAAAAGGGTGACGTAGATGCGACATCCTTCTAATGAACATAGCGAATTCAAAATAGCGTTGAATTCAGCGTGACACACATAAGGATATTTGGTATCTAATTCATCATCGGCTTCGCGTTCCCATGGCAAATCTTCATCATTGCAACCAATCGGCATTCCGTTATATCCCATAGTAACGACTTTATTTTGCTTTGAAGCTACGCAAGCTCCAACCTGAGTCGAAGGATCTTTGCTTCGAAGAGAAGACAAAATCGCCACTCCCATAAAATATTCATCCCACGAAATATAATCTTCACGCTTTGACATATTATCACCGCTTTCTAATTGTCTATTTTATCATTTAATAAAAGGTTTTTAAATGATTTTACTATACAATAGCGGGATTTTACCCTTTCATAAAAATAAATATTACAGCGCATTTTTAAGCAACAAAAAACTGCTAAATCCTACGATTCAACAGTTTTAAATTTCTTTTAAGCTACAAAACTAACTAATGCCATTTGAGCATTATCACCGCGGCGACATTCGGTCTTTAACACTCTCGTGTAACCGCCATTACGATTTTCGTATCTTTTAGCGATATCATCGAAAAGTTTCTTAAGAGCGGTCGTTCCGTTTTTATCAACGACGACATTGCGAAGTTTTTGAGCCGCAAGACGGCGAGCATGCAAATCACCTTTTTTACCGAAAGTGACCATTTTATCTGCTAAAGCAGATAAGTCCTTAGCTACCGGCAAAGTAACCTCAACTTTTTCATTGGCAATCAATTCGGTAACAAGATTTCTTAACATTGCCTTGTATTTGCTAGGAGTAAATGCCGCCTTAAAACGGACACCACCCTTACCATGAACATTTTTACGTCCTTGTGTACGCATTTAACTTGTCCTCCTATTCATATTCTCTGAAGCCAAGTCCGATCGCTGCAAGCTTTTCTTTGACTTCTTTTAAAGATTTCTTACCAAGATTCCTGACTTTCATCATGTCTTCTTCGGTCTTTTGAGTAAGCTCCATCACCGTAGCGATTGCTGCTCTTTTAAGACAGTTGTAAGAACGAACTGAAAGATCGAGTTCTTCAATAGTCATATCTTGATATTTGTTCTTTGGTTCTTCAACCATTTCAGCGAGTACATCAGTAGATTTAGCCGTCTCACTCAATTCTTCAAACAACTCAAAGTGAGTAACTAAAATTTTAGCGGCTAACGCGACTGCGTCATGCGGCAACATTGACCCATTGGTCCAAACTTCTAAATCAAGTTTGTCATAATTAGAATTGTGTCCGATTCTTGTCGGGTCGACCGTATATTTTACTTTAGTAATCGGTGAATAATTTGAATCTGTCGGAATCACTCCAAGCGGTAACGATTTAGACTTATTACCTTCGGCAGTTACATAACCTCTTCCATTACGAGCATAAATGTTCATAATCAATTTTCCAGATTCGTTGACATGAGCCAAAACCAAATCTTTGTTGACAACTTCAATACCGGCAGGGCATATAATATCCGCCGCTGTAACCACTTTTGCTTCTTGGACATTGACCATTAATTTAAAATTATTGTCGATGTCTTCATCGATTTTAAGAACTAAATCTTTTAGATTCAAAACAATATTTGTCACATCTTCTTCAATTCCGTCTAAGGCTGAGAATTCATGACGTGCTCCTTCCACTTCGATGGCATAGACACTTGCACCCGGAAGTGAAGAGAGCAATACTCTTCTTAAGGCATTTCCAATCGTCATTCCAAAACCACGTTCTAATGGTTCAATGACGAAATGACCGTAATTAGACGTTGTATCGTAACTAGCGATCTTAAATTCTGGCTTTTCAAATTTTTTCATAGTCTTTCCTCCCTAGTTTGATTTGTCCGTCCTAATGATTAACCACGTGGACGTTTAGGTGGACGACATCCGTTATGCGGTATCGGTGTCGTATCGGTAATAACTTGAATTGTAAGCCCAGCCGCCTGTAAACTTCTAAGCGCTGATTCACGACCTTGTCCAGGTCCTTTCACGTTAACATCGACGGTTTTTAATCCTTGATCAATCGCAGCTTTAGCACATTTTTCTGCCGCTAATTGAGCAGCGAATGGTGTTGCTTTTTTCGATCCTTTATAACCTATCGCCCCAGCAGAGCTCCAAGCGATAGCATTTCCGGCTTCATCGGTAATTGTCACAATCGTATTATTAAAGGTTGAATGAATGTGAGCAATTCCTTTAGTATAACTTCTTTTGATTTTCTTCTTACGAGTCGTAGAAGTTTTTTTTGCGTTTGCCATATACTATTTACCTCACTTTCTAACCTTGAGTTGCTTTCTTCTTGTTCGCAATGGTCTTTTTTGGTCCTTTACGGGTTCTCGCATTGGTTTTTGTTCTTTGACCTCGAACCGGTAAACCTCTGCGATGTCTAATTCCGCGATAGCAGCCGATTTCGCTTAAACGTTTGATGTTTAAAGCGACATCTCTGCGAAGGTCACCTTCAGTCTTTATTTTACTTACTTCTTTTCTAATTGCGGTAAGTTGTTCTTCTGTCAAATCTTTGACTCTTACATCTTCGCTTACTCCGGCAGCACTTAACACTTTTTTCGCAGTGGTAAGTCCGATACCATAGATGTAAGTCAACGAAACAACTACGCGTTTGTCATTGGGTATATCTACTCCAACAATACGTGCCATGTTACTTTTTCCTCCTAAAATTAGCCTTGTCTTTGCTTATGCTTTGGGTTTTGGCAGATGACCATAACGCGGCCTTTTCTGCGAATAACCTTGCACTTGTCGCAAATCGGTTTTACTGAGGGTCTCACTTTCATAAAATTTTCCTCCTCGTTAATTTTTAATCCTTATGTCGATAAGTGATTCTTCCACGTGTTAAATCATACGGCGATATTTGAACTGTAACTCTATCACCTGGTAAAATGCGAATGTAGTTCATACGGATTTTACCAGAAACGTGGGCGAGAATTACAACGTCGTTTTGTAACTTTACATTGAACATCGCGTTCGGTAAAGTTTCAACCACTACCGCCTCAACTTCAATGACATCTTCTTTAGCCATTCTTGACATTGTCCTCCTTGTTAGTAAGCATCGTCAGAATTTCACAACCATCCTTAGTGATAACTATCGTATTTTCATAGTGACTTGCTAATTTTCCGTCAATTGTCTTTGCCGTCCAATTATCTTTCATAAGACGAGTTTCCTTTCGTCCTTCATGAATAATCGGTTCAATCGCAAGACACATACCTTCTTTGAGTAAAACACCATGACCTTTTTCTCCGTAATTAGGAATCGACGGATCTTCGTGAAGACTTCTTCCGATTCCATGTCCGGTGTAATCTCTTGGAACTGAATAGCCATGCTTTTCGGCATGTTCTTGAATTGCATTTGAGATATCACCAAGGTGATTGCCGGGTTTAGCAAATTTGATTCCCTCGAAGAAACATTCCTCAGTCACTCTTACAAGATCCGCTGCTTCTTTAGAAACTTTTCCAACGAGATAAGTTCTACAAGCATCGCCGTTATAACCATTGAGTGTCGCTCCGACATCTAAAGAAACGATATCTCCTTCTTTTAATTTTTGACTCGATGGTATCCCATGGACCAAGACATCGTTAACCGACGTGCAAATGGCCCCTGGGAATCCATTGTAATTTTTAAAAGTTGGATAAGCACCAAAACTTCGAATAACTTCTTCTGCTTTTTTAGCGAGTTCTTTAGTTGTAATACCCGGGACAACCAATGGTTCTAAAGCTTTAAACACTTCAGCTACCACTTGGCCTGCTTCTCTCATCAATTCGATTTCACGAGCTGATTTGATTATGATCATTTACTTAGCTACCTCAGATATAACTTTTTGAATGTCTTTGAAGACATCGCTTATGTCTTTCAAACCATCGACTTCTTTGAGCAAGCCTTTTTTGTCATAGAATTCTATCAAAGGCTTAGTTTGATTTTCATAAGCATTTAATCTCACTTGCAATGATTCAATCGTATCGTCTTTGCGTTGCACAAGTTCGCTCTTACAATTGTCGCAAATTCCGTCTACCATCGGCTTTTTAAATTCGACGTGGTATGAATTGCCACATTTTGGGCAAACACGACGTCCGGAGATGCGTTTAATTAAAGCGTCTTTTTCGCAAGTAATATTGATTACCAATTGAATCGGGCGTGAGATTTCTTGAGTTAATTTCTCTAAAGCTTCCGCTTGCGCTAAGGTGCGCGGGAAACCATCGAGAAGATAACCCTTTTGACAATCGGGTTTTGCTAATCTTTCTTTAACAAGTCCAATCGTCACTTCATCAGGAACCAATAGTCCCTGATTAATATAAGAACTGGCGAGTTTACCGAGTTCGGTACCCTCTTTTATCGCTTCCCTAAACATATCTCCGGTAGAGATATGCGGGATTTTGCAATATGCCAAGATCTTTTCAGATTGAGTTCCTTTGCCGGCACCGGGAGGACCCATAATAATGATATTCATGTTACTTACCTCCTAGTTAACCGAAGCATTGGATGATGCTGCCGCAAGAAGACCATTGATTTGATTCATGGTTTCAAGGGAAACACCGACGACGATGATCATTCCGGTTCCACCGAGAGCTAACGATTGAGGAACAACCTTCAATAAAGTTAAAACTACCGGTAAAGCTGCAATCAACGTCAAGGCTGTAGCACCGATGAAAGTTACTCTGTTTAAAACTTTCTTTACGTAACGATAAGTTTCGTTACCCGGTCTTACACCCGGAATGTATGTTCCGTTCTTTTTAAAATCTTCTGCAAGACGTTCAGGATTGATCGTCAAATTAGAATAGAAGAAACTAAATAAGAAGGTTAATACGATATAGATGATAAGGCCCCATGGCATATACCAAACAGTGCCATTGATGCCAGGCATTTCAACAAGAGCCGAAGAGACGAAAATATTTAAAATATTTTGTAAGGTCGCATCAGTAGAACTTGTTGCAAAGCTAACGATTACCGCCGGAGCCATCATAATCGAACTAGCGAAGATGACAGGAATAACACCGGCAGAATTAATTTTAATCGGTAAGAAAGACGTGTTGTTAAGCTTTTGATTTAAAGCTCCACCTGTTCCGGAATGTTGTACCGGAATCTTTCTAATCGACAATTCAACAAAGGTTACAAAGACGATAATTAGAATATAAGTAATAATGTAAACACCTAACGATAAGGCACCTCTGATAATTAATTCCGAATCACCTGTAATCAATTGTTGACCGAAGAAATAAATAAAGGCGTTATATATTTGTGTCGGTAATGATGAGACAATACCGGCAAAGATGATCATCGAAATACCATTGCCGATACCCTTTGTGGTAATTTGGTCTGCCATCCACATCACGAGCATTGAACCGGCAAGAAGGATGATGACGATTTTCATATAGCCAAATAACGAGGGATCCAAAACTTCAAGCCCACTCGTATTTTCCATCGTGACCGTAATACCATACGCTTGAACAGAACCGAGCAATAATGTCAAATAACGCGTTGCCATTTCAATTTTCTTTCGACCTGTTTGCCCTTGTCGCGATAACTCGGTTAAAGCAGGAAGAACATCCATTGATAATAGCTGAATAATAATCGATGAAGTGATATACGGCGATACTCCTAAGGCAAAGACCGAGAAGCTTTGTAAAGCTCCACCGCCTAAAAGGTTCATTAAGCCTAGAACATCACTGTCGGTAAAACCTCCGGTGACGTTTACTCCTGGAACCGTAATCGCGGAGCCGATTCTAAAGATCAAGAAGATTCCCAAAGTAAAGAGAATTCTTCCTCTGATGTCTTTATTTTTAAGGATGGCTGCGAGTTTCTTCATCTTAGATCACCTCGATTTTTCCACCGGCATCGACGATCGCCTTTTCGGCTGACTTCGAGAACTTATTAGCAGAAACGGTGAGTTTCTTTTCCAAAGTTCCGTTACCTAAGATTTTCACTCCTTCGTATTCTTTGTTAACTAAACCAGCTTCTTTTAATAAAGTCGGAGTGACATTTACTCCTTCATCAAATTTATTTAAGTCGCTGACATTAACAATCGCGTAACGCACTTGACCGAAATTGGTAAATCCTCTTTTTGGTAAGCGACGATATATCGGGTTTTGTCCACCTTCAAAGCCGAGACGAACTCCGCCCCCGCTTCTAGATTTTTGACCCTTATTTCCGCTTCCACAATTCTTACCTTTTCCGCTTCCAAGGCCGCGTCCAACGCGCATTTTTTCTTTTCGTGCGCCTGGTTCGAATTTTAATTCATTAAGTTTCATGTTGCGACCTCCTATTTACGTAGCGCATTAATCTGCGCGGTAGTTTTAAGGTTATTTAAGCCGTCAACTGTTGCTCTAATGCAGTTGATTGCGGTTCTTGAGCCATAAACTTTAGAGTAGATGTTTTTAACACCGGCAAGTTCCAAAATTGCACGAACCGGGCCACCGGCGATGATTCCGGTACCATCCGGTGCCGGTTTTAAGAAAACTTTGCAAGCTCCGTATTTTCCGATAATTTCATGAGAAATTGTGCCACCTTTAACGATTGTGACGCGGCTCATGTTTCTCTTTGCCGCTTCAACCGCTTTCTTAATAGCATCCGGTACTTCACTAGCTTTACCGGTTCCAAAACCATAGTTGCCTTTTCCGTCTCCGACAACCACTAAAGCGGCGAAACGTTGATGACGGCCACCTTTAACCGTTTTTGAAACTCTATTAATAGCGACAACTCGTTCTTCATATTGCTTTTCAAAACGATTAGCACCCGGTTTATTTCCCGGTCTACGGCCTTGGCGTTCTGGACGATCAGAGCGGTGATTTTTTTCTTGCTTTGCAGCTGGCTTACTTTCAACTTCGGCTTCTGCAACAACTTTTTCTTCTGCCATTCTCGTTCCTCCTAGAATTCTAAGCCGTTAGCGCGAGCCGCTTCGGCTAAAGCTTTGATACGTCCATGATATAAATATCCCGAACGATCGAAAACAACCTTTTTGATTCCTTTAGCAACCGCTAATTTGGCGATTTCTTCACCAACTTTTGATGCAGCAGCGACATTTGAACCATTTTCTAATTTTAACGCTACTGAAGAGCATGCGACAAGAGTGACACCCTTATCATCATCGATCAGCTGCGCATGAATGTGAGCGTTCGAACGATAGACACTCAAGCGTGGACATTCATTAGTACCGCTTATTTTACGTCTGACACGAAGATGACGTCTCATGCGGCTAACATTTTTTGATTCTTTGTTAATCATAAGCTATATCCCCTTTCTTGAGCCTACTTCTTACCGGCACGTTTACCTTCCTTGCGGAGGATAAATTCGCCTTTATACTTAATTCCTTTACCCTTATATGGTTCTGGTTCACGAACTGCTCTGATTAACGCAGCAGTTTGGCCGACCGCTTGGGCATCGTATCCTTCGACAGTAATGTTTACATTGTCTGCCACAGAGATCTTTACACCGGGTTCAGGTTTTAAAACGACTTCATGAGAATAACCCATATTGAGAACGATATCTTCACCTCTCATCGCGGCACGATAACCGATACCGACAATTTCGAGTTCTTTTTTGAACCCTTGGCTAACTCCGACAACCATATTGTTGAGATTAGCTCTGCAGGTTCCGTGAAGTTCCTTCATTCTAATCGAATCATCGGGACGAGTAACAGTTAATACATTGCCTTCTAATTCGATTTTAAGTTCTTTCGGAAATTCTCTTTTTAAAGTACCTTTCGGTCCTTTGACTTCGACCACGTGGCCATCGATAGTAATGCTAACTCCTTCCGGGAGTACAATCGGTTTTTTACCAACTCTTGACATACGCTACCTCCTACCACACATAAGCGATAACTTCACCGCCAACGCCATTTTTGCGGGCTTGTTTATCTGTCATCACACCTTTTGAAGTTGAAACAACGGCGATGCCTAAGCCATTTAGGACGCGTGGAAGTTTATCGGCTGGAACATTGACACGAAGACCTGGTTTAGAGATTTTCTTTAAACCGGAAATCGCTCTTGCTCCTTTATAACCATATTTAAGGTTAATGGTTAAAACCTTTTTTGTTTCGCCTTCGACTTTATAGTCGACAATGAAACCTTCTTCTTTCAAAATTTCAGCAATCCGAACTTTCATGGTAGAAGAAGGCATCGAGACGTTTTCATCGCGATTTTGATTTGCATTACGAATTCTTGTAAGCATATCGGCGATTGGATCTGTCATCATTTTTTCATTCCTCCTATTCTACCAACTGGATTTTTTCATACCCGGAATCTCACCCTTATAAGCGAGTTCTCTAAGGCAGATACGGCATAAGCCGAATTTTCTAATGACTGAATGCGGACGTCCACAACGTTCACAGCGAGTGTATTCTCTGACTTTGAATTTCTGAGGACGATTGCAGCGAACAACAATTGATTTCTTTGCCATTTTCTCTATCCTCCTTATTTATGGAACGGCATTCCTAACATTTCGAGAAGTGTGTAAGCTTCTTCATCGGTGTTAGCGGTCGTAACGATGACGATATCCATTCCTCTAGTCTTTGAAACTTTGTCAAAGTCAATTTCTGGGAAAATCAATTGTTCTTTGACACCTAAGGTATAATTTCCTCGTCCGTCGAAAGCATTTTTGCTGACACCACGGAAATCTCTTACACGTGGAAGGGAAATCGTAACAAGCTTATCAAGGAATTCATACATTCTCGTTCCTCTTAAAGTAACTTTACATCCGATTGGCATTCCTTCTCTTAATTTAAAAGATGCAATTGATTTTTTAGATTTAGTAACTATCGGTTTTTGACCGGTAATTTCACTTAATTCTCGAACCGAATCATCGAGCAATTTAGAATTAGAAGTTGCATCTCCGACTCCGACATTAACAACGATTTTTTCAATGTGAGGTACTTGCATCACTGATTTATATTGATATTTTTCAATCAAAGCTTTGACAATTTCCTCGTCATATTTTTTCTTTAAGCGAGCGACATATTTATCGCTTGATACTTTGCTAGCTTTCGGAGTTTCTTTTTTAACTTCAGCTTTTGCCTTAGGAGCCGCTTTCTTGGCTGCCGGCTTTTTCACTTCTTCAGTGGTTGCTGGTTCTTTTTTTGCTGTTGCCATTACTCACTACCTCCTTAATCTAATTTCGTGTTGCTCTTTTTAGTAACACGAACTTTTTTACCATCGACAAATTGATATGAAACTCGAGTCGCTTTTTTAGCCTTGGCATCGTAAATAGCGACATTAGAAACATCGATTGGAGCATACATTTCAACACGTGAACCTTCAGCGTTGTTTTGTTTGGGTTTGCGATGTTTGATGACGGTGTTAACTCCATCGACAACGACTCTGTTTAATTTTGGGAAAGCTCTTTGAACAACTCCGACCTTTCCTTTATCCGCACCTGCGATAACGATAACTTTATCACCTTTTTTAATCTTCATGATAAACCTCCTTATAAGACCTCAGGTGCTAAGGAAATAATTTTCATAAATCCTTCACCTTTGTCACGAAGTTCACGGGCGATGGGCCCAAAAACTCTCGTACCGCGAGGAGATCCGTCATCGTTAATTAAAACGATCGCATTATCATCAAAGCGGACATAGGAACCATCTGGTCTGTTGATACCTTTTTTTGTTCTGACAATGACGCCTTTTACGACATCACCCTTCTTGATCTTACCGTTTGGAATGGCAGATTTAACTGCACATAGAACGATATCGCCGATCGAAGAAGATTTGCGGTGACTTCCGCCATACAAACGGAAGATACGAACCGATTTGGCACCCGAATTGTCGGCTACCACTAAATTTGTTTCAGTTTGAACCATATTCGTAAATCCTCCCCCTTATTTAACTTCTTCAGCTTTAGCGACTACTTTCAATAAACGGAAGCGTTTAGTTGCGGAAAGCGGACGGGTTTCCATAATGGTAACAACATCTCCCATCTTCGCTTCGTTTTGTTCATCGTGAGCTTTGTATTTCTTTGAATATTTAACACGTTTACCATACATCGGATGGCGTTTATGAGTTTCGACCAAAACCGTGATGGTTTTATCCATTTTATCGGAGACAACTACACCTTGTAGGACTCTTCTTGAATTTCTTTCTTCCATGATTTAGTTCCTCCTTAATTTAATCCTAATTCCCGCTCTTTAAGCACCGTGTAAATGCGAGCGATTGTTTTACGCATTTCAGTAATTTTCTTGCCTTTATCGAGTTGCCCTGTCGCGTGTTGGAAACGAAGTGTGAGCAACTCTTGTTTTAATTCATAAGCTTTTTCGTTGAGTTCTTCAGTTGAAAGTTCTCTGATTTCACTTAATTTCATAACTACTCACCCTTTCCTTTCGCGATAATGCGAGTTTTAATCGGAAGTTTGTAACTTGCTAAGCGTAAAGCTTCACGAGCAACTTCTTCTGGAACACCGCCGATTTCAAACATCACACGACCAGTTTTAACGATTGCAACCCAAGAATCTGGGCTACCTTTACCAGAACCCATACGAACTTCTGCAGGTTTCTTGGTTTTTGCTAAATGTGGGAAGATTCTAATCCAAATCTGCCCGGTTCTTTTAGTGTAACGAGATAACACAATACGCGCCGCTTCAATTTGACGGGAGTTAATCTCGTTACCGGAGATAGCTTGGAGACCGAATTCACCGAATGATACTTCATTACCGGCTTTTGACAAGCCTTCGTATTTGATTCCATGAGGTCTTCTGTATTTAACTCTCTTTGGTTGTAACATTTGGAATTACTCTCCTTTCTTTTCTTCTTTCTTTTCTTCGGGTTTAGCTTTCAAATTGACAACCCCGCGGGAGATCCAAACTTTACAGCCTAATCTTCCGTATGTGGTATGAGCTTCAGCCAAAGCATAATCGACATCTTGACGTAAGGTATGCAAAGAAACGACTCCTTCTTTGTAACCTTCACTACGTGCGATATCAGCACCGGCCAAACGTCCCGAAACCATCGTCTTACATCCGACAGCACCCGCTTTAAGAACTCTTTGAATCGCTTTCTTTTGAACATTTCTGAACGAAGCACGATCTTCGAGTTGTTTAGCGATATCTTGAGCGATAATATTAGCGTCTAAAGAAGGATTTTTCACTTCGACAACGACTAATTTAACATCTTTCTTAACTTTTTTGTCTTTATTGACTAATTTATTAACCGCTTTATTTAACTCTTTAATTCTTGCTCCATCTTGACCAAGAACCATTCCAGGACGTGCTGTGAAAATCATCGCATTGATGGTTTCTTTAATTCTTTCAATCTCAATGTGAGAAAGCAATGAATCTTTCAATTGTGCAGTCAAATACTTTCTGATTTGGATATCTTCTTTTAAGAAAGCAGCATAATCTTTTTTGTTAGCATACCATCTAGAATTCCAATCACGGCTAATGCCGATTCTCATTCCTACTGGATTAACTTTTTGTCCCATATGCTCTCCTACCTTTCTTTAACCACACAAGTGATGTGGCAAGTTCTTTTAACAAGTGATGAAGCAGATCCCTTCGCGCGAGGAAGAAATCTTTTAAGACGTGGTCCATCACCAGCGTAAATTTCGGCGATGTAGAGCTTTGATTCATCCATCTTATTGTTATTAACTGCGTTTGCAGCAGCGCTTTTTATTAATTTGACAACAGGTGTAGTTGCCGACTTATTGACATTGGCTAAAATTCCAAGAGCTTCAGCAACATCCTTGCCTCTTACAAGGTCAATTACCAAGCGAGCTTTTCTTGGAGTAACGCGAACTCCAGTAACTTTTGCGATAGCTTGCATTCTAATTACCTCCGAGCGGCCGCGGCTGCTTTATCTTCAGCAGTGTGACCGGTATGTCCTTTGTAGGTACGAGTAGGAGCAAATTCTCCTAACTTATGTCCTACCATATCTTCCGTCACATAAACGGTGATAAATTCATGACCATTATAAACAGCGAAAGAGTGTTCGATGAATTGTGGGAAGATAGTTGATCTACGTGACCAAGTTTTGATCAACTCTTTTTTGTTAGCTGCATTAAGGGCTTCCACTTTCTTCATTAAATGTTCATCAACGAAGGGACCCTTTTTTAAACTACGTGCCATATTTCCTTTCCTCTCTTTCTCTATTTACCATTACGTCTTCTGACGATTAATTTATTGCTGGCTTTCTTAGTGTCGCGAGTCTTAACACCAAGAGCTTTCTTACCCCACGGAGTACGTGGCGCGCTGCGTCCGACAGGTGACTTACCTTCTCCACCACCGTGCGGGTGATCATTCGGATTCATGACAGAACCACGAACAGTCGGGCGAACACCTAACCATCTTGATTTACCAGCCTTGCCGAAATTAATCAAATTGTAATCTTCATTTCCGACAACGCCGATAGTCGCACGACATTTGGCTAAAATTTTTCTTACTTCCCCAGAAGCAAGACGAACCAAAACGTATTTTCCTTCTTTACCAAGAACTTGTGCAGAAGTTCCAGCAGCGCGGCAAAGTTGTCCGCCTTTACCTGGTGAAAGTTCCACATTGTGAACCGTAGTACCTTCTGGAATATTTCCTAATTCTAATGCGTTACCTACTTTGATGTCGACTTCTTCGCCAGAAACGATAGTATCTCCAACCTCCAATCCTTTTGGAGCTAAAATATATCTTTTTTCGCCATCTACATAATCAATTAAGCAGATGTTAGCATTTCTATTCGGATCGTATTCGACCGTTTTAACTTTGCCTGGAATACCATCTTTATTTCTTTTGAAATCGATGATTCGATATTTTCTTTTATGACCACCGCCGATATGGCGAGTCGTAATCATTCCAGTATTATTACGACCTCCAGTTTTTGAAAGTGAAACTAATAAGCTTTTCTCAGGAGTACTAGTAGTAATTTCGCTAAACGTAGAGTTAGTCATATGACGACGTGATGGTGTCGTCGGCTTATAACTTCTAATTGGCATATTTTTTTCTCCTATATTTTATTCTTAATTCGCCTCATTTGGGCTATGCACTGAGGACATCGAGGTTTTCGCTTGGATCAAGAGTTACAATCGCTTTCTTATATCCGCTGACATTACCTTCATAACGTCCGACTCTCTTGGCTTTCGGAGCCACATTCATGACTTTTACATCAATGACTTTAACATTGAAGATCGCTTCAAACGCAATTTTGATTTGCGCCTTATTAGCATCTTTTTTGACAACAACAGTAATTTTCTTTTGTTCTTTTTGAAGATTCATCGTCTTTTCGGTGACAATCGGTTTGATAATCACATCGAAGTCTTCGGCTTTAGGTGCCGCAAATTTTCTTTCTTCAACGACTTCTTCAACAGCTTTCTTTGCTCTTGCCATTATTTGAGCACCTCCTCAACTGCTTTAATCGCTTCTAAAGTCATCACTAAACTTTGTGTATTTAGGATATCGTAAACACTTAAATTGTCGATTCCGGTTACGATAACACCTGGAATATTGCGGCTAGAAGCAACGAGGTTATCGTTATCTTCCGCGATTACAATCAAAGATTTAGTTTTCATATTGACTTTTTGCATTACTTCAACCATCGATTTTGTCTTTGGGGTTTCAAAATTGAAGGCATCGACTACGATTAAATCTTTTTCTGCTACTTTCATCGACAAAGCTGATCTCAATGCAACATCATGAGCTTTTTTATTCATCGATAATTTAAAATTTTGATTACCTTTAGGACCAAATACGATTCCACCATGTCTCCATAATGGGGAACGAGTTGAACCCGCTCTTGCACGTCCGGTTCCTTTTTGCCGGAATGGTTTTTTACCGCCGCCAGAAACTTCAGCTCTGGTTTTTGTTTTTGCTGTCGCTTGACGCATATTGGCTTGATAAACCTGAACGGCGTCGAACATTACTTGGTTGTTAACTTCGCAAGCGAACACTTCACCGCTTAAGCTAACTTTGTTAACTTCTTCACCGGTTTGATTAACGACCGGCAAAGTAACTTTATTTGCCTTTTCTGCCATTGTTATTTCTCCTTTCCGTTACAGGCTATTAATTATTTTCACTGCCGGAAGCAGCATAATTGACAAGTTCGTGAACTTTTTCGACATTTTTTTGTGTCTTAACGGCGCTTCTTAAAGTCACGATTGATTTCTTAGCTCCAGGGACTGCACCTTTCACTAAAATGGCGTTCTTTTCAGCATCGACTGCAACAACGAGCAAATTAAGAATCGTCGCGCTTTGATTGCCGTGATGACCGGCCATTTTCTTACCCGGATGTACGCGGTTATTACATCTACCGTTGGTAGCAAAGGAACCGGGACCTCTATGATATCCTGAACCATGACCTTTTGGACCTATCGTGTAGTGATAACGTTTAATCGCGCCAGTAAATCCTTTACCTTTGCTGATGCCGATTACATCGATGATGTCACCCGCTTTAAAAATATCAGCTTTGATTTCTTCACCGACCCCATATTTCATCTCATCACCGGTTAATTCTTTAAGTTCATACTTCGGGGTAACGCCGGCTTTTTTAAAAATTCCTAACTCTGCTTTATTGCAACGTTGTTCTTTTTTATCTTCATAGCCAACTTGAATCGCATCATATCCATCTTTTTCTTTGGTTTTTACTTGTGTTACCACATTTGGTAACACTTCAATAACGGTAACAGGATACATTTTACCATCTTTACCGAACACTTGGGTCATCCCCATTTTACGTCCTACGATTGATTTCATCGTTCCTGCCTCCTTATAACTTAATTTCGATATCGACACCACTTGGCAAATCCAAACGAGTTAAAGTATCGATGGTTTGCTTTGTTGGATTGATGATATCGATTAATCTCTTATGTGTTCTAATTTCGAACTGTTCTCTTGCATCCTTGTATTTGTGGACTGCTCTTAAAATTGTGTATACTTGCTTTTCCGTTGGAAGCGGTACAGGTCCGACAACAGATGCTCCGGTATTTTTCGCTGCTTGAACGATCTTCGAAACGGAAAGATCGAGAATGTTGTGATCGTAAGCTTTTAAGCGAATTCTAATCTTTTTACTTTTTGCCATAATTTCCTCCTTGTCTAAATCTTGGCTAGACATTACGCTCGGTGGAAGTTACCTATTTCAACGACAACGATTGTCGGTGTTTAGCAATCTTTCACTTCAACGCGTGCAGTATAAAAAGCGTCGACTTTGGCATTATACAAAACTTTATACGCTATAGTCAACAAGATTTTTGATTTTTGTAATAAAGTTGTAAATTTTAATTAAGCTTTTTAATAGGCGTTTCTAAATAGGCATAAAAATGCACATAATTTTTTTAATTACTATATCCTTATTAAAAAGAACCGCCAGTTAAATTCACCACACATTTTAATATTTTTTGATTTTTCATTGAATAGTAAGTATAATCTAGTCGAGGTGACATGACAAAGATGAAAAGAATTTTAACTATTATATGTTCCCTTATCATGACTTGCGTTTTAGGAGCATGCCAAAAAGATTATGATCCTCACCCAGATTATACTCCAAGTTCTTTTTGCTCAAGTGAAAGTTCTTCTCTTCATTCTTCTAAAGCGAAGGTTATTAATGTGTGTGCCACAAGTCAAACAAAAATTTTGAATCATAATAAGTCCCATTCATCCAATCCATTTGATACTTTGATTTATTTAAGATACGATGCATCAATCACGACACAAGAGCTTATGCAAATAGAAAATATTATTGGAAACACTTTAATACGTTTGCATAAAATTGCCGATAGAAATTATTATTATACTGCTGATAATAGCGAAACTTTAATTAATAATATCAAAGTCATAAATGATTCTTATGGAACAAACAAGATTATTGAAAATGTTGACGATGATCTTTTAAATATGCTTGAAATGGCACTAGATGCAACTAAGAAAGGCAACAATAAATTTAATCCTTTTGTTGGCGAACTTTCTGATTATTGGGATTCAATTATTGATGATAGCGATCATTTTAATGATCCTCTTAACACCGATAATCCTAATCGAGAAGATTCTTTAAAAAAGATTAATGAATTAGTCGCCAGTATTCCTACTTATGAAGAAATTATCGAAAATAAAATATTAGAAATCGATCACGTTCATAAAACCGTAAAATTCAATAAATTTAAAAATGTCGACAAATTATCTTTGACTTTAGGCGGAATTGCTAAAGGATATGCAATTGATGTTTTAGCTAAGAATTTAATTGCTGAAGGATTTAACAAAGGTCTTATCAATGGTGGCACTAGTTCTTTAGAATCTTTAGGAGATGCAACTTTTACCGACGCTTGGTATATCGCACCGCAAAATCCAAATACTTTTAACAATTACTACAGTTTTGATGCCGATAAAAACTATATTGGTAACGTTAAATTGAACGGAGTTTTTAATGTTTCTACTTCCGGAGATGTAGAACGTGGTTATTATTTTATTAATCCTAATGATTCGACTGTCATTAGACGTAGACATCACATTGTAAATACTGATACCGGAATCCCAAGCAACTATTATCGCACTGTCACCCTTTTTTCAAGCGACATTGATGCCGGTTATTTAGATGCGTATTCAACTATAGTTTTCAATATGCCTTTTGATGAAGCAAAAGCTTTTATCAAAAAAATTCGTGAAACGAATGATTTACATGCAATCTTCATTCAAGAAAACGTTCAAGATATTAATAGTGTTTTGATTGATCAAGAACTATATCAACATTATAGTAATAATCAAAATTTAAATCTTCAGGTAGAAACTTATGAAGTTTAAAACTAAATTCAGCAAAGTTGATATCTTTTTTATTCCTATAGTCTTAATCGCATCTTTAATTCTTTCACTAGTGGTTTTTTTTGGCAATAGCGATACTCCAAGTGCCGTTTGTGTTTATGTTCAAGGCAAATTAGAATATAGTGAAAAACTTCCCGTCACAAAAAAAATTTATTTATATAAGACTGAAGAATCTGCAAAACAACATGGAGAAAACAAATGGTTTGACTGTTTGCAAGCGGATATGACGATTGAAATCGACGGACGTTCTGTGCGAGTTGAAAAAGAACAATCCCCACGTCATATTTGTTCACAACGCGGTTGGTTTACGACTCCTAACCTTCCGGTTTTGTGTGAACCTAATTCAGTATTAGTAATCATTGAAAGTAGAGAAGATAATGATTTTATCGTACCGATTGGGGTGAAATTCAATGGGTAGTTCAAAACAAATCAGACGAATCACCACCCTAGCGATGTTTCTGGCTTTATCGGTTCTTCTCCATTATTTAGAATCATTACTCCCGGTCATCGTACCTATACCTGGTGTTAAACTTGGTTTAGCCAATACCATGGGATTAATTGTCTTATACTTTTTTAATCGAAGAGATTTTGTCGCTATCGGTTTTTTAAGAGTGATGCTTGTCGGTCTTTTAACTACCGGTATTTTCACAAGCGGATTTTTTATTTCCTTTTCGGGATGGCTTTTATCTACTTTAATAGTATTGTTACTTTCTAATTTTAAATTTTTCAGTATTTATAGCCTATCTGCATGTTCTGCAATTTTTCATGGTATTGGTCAAGTTGCTTGTTCCGCAATCCTATATTCTTCAATTTACATGATGGCATACACACCTATTATCGTTTTAAGCGGACTTATAACCGGAATTTTAGTCGCTTTTTTATCTTCTCTCTTGATAAATCAATTGGAAAAAACAAAATTATTTATTAATTAAAAATTTTTGATTTTAATTTTAAATTTGTTTACAAACTAATATTATCTATATAAAATATAGACGCATTCATTAAGGAGGAAATATTTTAATGAAGAAGAATGTATTATGTGCTTTAGCACTCTTAGGAGTCGTCGGAACTCTTGCTTCATGTGGTGGAAATGAAGGCGAACCCTCATCAAATGGTGGAGCATCTTCTAATTCTACTAACGGAGGTACTAGTACTGCTTACAAATTAGGTTTAGGACAAGCGATTAGTCTTACAAAAGGAGACGATGATATCATAACTCAAATTGATATCACCTTTGCTTCTGTGGTTTACCAAGGCGAAAAAGTTGTTAGCACCTACATCGATGTAGTACAACTCCCAATCGTCTACACTGCTGCGGACGGTGATACTGAAGAAAGTTACGCTTACAAAGACACTGCAAATCAAGTCAAAAACGCTGGAGATAAAAACGTTGAGACTAAAAAGGAACTTAAAGAGCGTTATGGTATGTCAGTTATCCCAGGTGTTACAGAATGGTATGTCCAAGCTGGTAAATTTGAAGATTGGGCTACCGGTAAAAATTTCAACGATTTAACTGTTACCAAAGGCGAAGTAGACGATAACCATAGTGAAGAATGGACTAATAACGTCACTGGTTGTACTATTTTAGTTGACGATTTCGTCACCGCGATGAAAAACGCCAAAAATCACAGCGTTGATTTTACTTCAGATGAAGCTCCAAAAGCTGGTGTCGGTGTTCTTGTCGGTGCTGCCGGTAGTCAAATTGATGTCAACTTTGCTTCAGTTGCTAACGTTGGAAACAAGGCTGCCGCAAGTGTTGTCGATGTTTATCAAATTCCTTTAAAAGAAGGAGTTTTAGATGCTGATAACAAGGCCGTTAAAAACAAATTAGACGGTACCGAATTTGCTTCTAAGTTTGAACTTAAGGAAAACTATGGTATGTCAGTTATCCCAGGTGTTACAGAATGGTATGTCCAAGCTGAAAAATTCCAAGAATGGGCTATGGGAAAAACTTCCGAAGAATTAAATGGCTTTACCGTCGGTCAACCAGACGATAGTCATAGTGAAGAATGGACTAACAATATCACTGGTTGTACTATGTCAGTCGGAGATTTTGTTGCTGCTATTCAAGAAGGCATGACCAACAAAAGAGCTTAATTAAAATTAATTAATTTGCTTAAAAAAATTAGGTGTGGCTTTATCGCTACACCTTTTTTGTTGAATAATGGCAAAAATTTATCACATTTTCATTAGATAATAACATGTTGATAATTAACTACTTTCAAGGATTTTCAAATTTAACTATAATATGGTTAAGGTAAAGATATGCAAAGAAAATTATTATATTTTATACTTCCGATTATTACTCTTGTTTTAGAAATATTACCCTATGGAGCAGTATGTATTTTTGCTGATGGCTTAAATCATATTCGCCGAGTGACATATTCTTACTTTGATTTAATTCCATTTGGAAATGCTAATTTTGCACCATTACTGACAGCGATAATAAGTTGTATTGTTATTATTATACTTATAATCTATTTATTTATAGATAAGTATCGAATAATATCGCTAGTAAAAACATTACTTTTAGTCGCTTTGATATTATCATTATGTCCTTTACTCTATGGTTTCGATTATTATTCACTTATCGACCTACTGATTACCTTATCTATATTTTCGGAATTACTATTGTTATCTTTAACTACAAAAAACACAAATGTTGAAAAATAATTTCTCATTTAATCTATAATTATTTAAATCTTAAATAATATCAACGTGAAATCACCTTGTACTGACTAATCCGATAAGAGCTAATACTCCACTGACCCATAAAGATCATGGAGGATCTAGCAACTAAGCATATTATCTTTCTTAATTTTGATATATTCTTTTTGTATCAAGTTCCATGTCAACACAAAGTATTTCTCGCCTAGAATACCTTGTTTTCAAATTTATATTTTAAGTTTACAAATCTTTCAAATATCATCAAACTCAAACTGCTTTTTCCATTTTAAACTTCATAGAAATTTGAAATAGGTGCCAAAGCAAGACAAAGAAGTTGGTCACAAGTGTCACAACTTCGCCCCTCAACAAACGGGAAACCCGCTTTTGGAGGTAGAATCAAATTAATCTTTCACTGAGATTTGGCTTTTAAAAGCGTTCCAAAGACGACTGCGTTTATATTGTTCCACTAAGCTTGAAGGAACTGTAAATTCAGCTTTTTCATCTATTGAATAAAATGCATTTGCACCAAATGGTATGACTCTATCGCAGTGAATCAAAATCTTTTTAAGCCAATGGCAATAGCGAAAAGCATTCATTCCTATCTCGACAGTTTCTGCCGGCAATTCAATCGTCTCTAATTCGTCACAATATGCAAATGCCCAGTCGCCTATTCGGTTAACATTATTGAAAATAATTGTTTTCAATGCGCTGTTGTTATAAAAACTCCACCTACCGAAATTTTTCACATCATTTAACTCAAGCATTTCCAAATACGGATTGTTCCGGCAAAAATCATCGCATATATCGCCGTGCACAATTAACGTTTTTATTTGAGGACACTCACCTGAAAAATAATACGAGAGTTTACGGTTACCGGGAATATCCATCTGTTTCAATTTGATACAATTATAAAAGATTCCTTTACCTATGCTTGTGGACTTTGCAATAGAAACAGACCGCAAATCCGTCGCGTAAAACGCATAATCTCCGATAGAATGTCCTATGAATTCAAAATCTTTAACAGCTGTTTTTCCAAAAGCCACAATTCCGATTTTTTGAAGATCATTCGGCACGACACATAGACTATGGCAATTCCATAACGCTCCCTTTTCTGCATAAACCAATCCTTTCACATTTATAAGCTGCGCACAATTTGTCATGGCGCAAGGAGCAAAATTTTTTACAGCAATCTGCTTTAAGGAAGAACATCCGAACATGCCAAACTTGCCTATCGAATCTATGTCGAGATTTTCATCCAGCATTTTGCAATTGTAAAATGCAAACGGTGGGACTGATTTGGGGATAAAATCGACATGTTTTAAGCTTGTACAATTGTAAAATATGCCCTCTGGAAAATCTATCTTCTTTCCAAATATCACTGATTCAACCTTTGTATTGGCAAAACAATATCCCGAAAGCATCTCTATACCATGCGGCAAGGTAACTTCCCGTTCGATACCTAAATATTTATATAATGTCTTGCCTAGAATGGCAAATGAGCCTTGATCTTTAAACCACTTTGTGTCGTACAAAGCACTGTTTCCAATATGCTCTACGCTTTCACCACCATGGATTAACTTAAGGTTTTTTGCCCCAAGGAAAGCGTGTTCGCCGATGAATTTCAAAGTATGTGGAAGATTTATTTCAACTAAACCACTACACTTTGAGAATGCGTAATCTCCGATCATCTCAATGCCATCGGGAATTAGTATTTCCGTCATTTCACTGCGATCATGAAATGCGCCACTTGCAATAACCTTTACCGGTACACCGTCGATCTTTGCCGGTATAATATGCTTTTTTAAACTTTTCCCTTCTTTCGTCAATCCTTTGATCTCAATAATATCGCCTTTACGGTTATACTTAAACTCATGATAGATCCCAAAGGACTTAGTTTCATATTTAATGTTTGAAGCGTTTTTGGTCGACAGCACTACAATCTTACAAAATTCACATCTCTCGTCGTATATCTTTTCAAATATATACGGCGGAGTAGAAGATGAGCAAAGCAATTTGATATTAGGATACATTTTTCTCAACCGATTGGCAAATAAAAACCAATCGCCACACTCCTGAATCTCATTAACAACAAGATATGTAATTTCATGCCGTTCCATAATTGCCTTTTGAAAAACATCTAAAATATTCGCTTCTTGCAGAAACGGCAATTCGTAATCAAGATATAATATTTGTTCTTTTTCTATACCTCGCTGCAAAAGATCGCGGCAAATACGACCAAGCATATCTGTCTTACGCAGCCCCGTTTCCCCCACCAAAAAAACATAATTATTCTGTGCGTTATCAAAATATAGTTCTTGCACTTCATTGTAATCATACGCAAATGCTGGATCGGAAAAATCTGTGTCAGGTGCGTCTTCGAAAACGTCATGATTTATAATATAATTGATAAATTTTTCTTTCATTTTTGATTCTCTCCCAAGGTTAAAAGTCTATTGTATACGGTCGAAAATTTTCCAACATCTTTGTCCACGTGATAATGTCCGAAATACCATTTACGATACTCAACCGTATCTTTGATTGTCTCTAAATAATCGTTCAAAATTCGTTCTTGCGGCACAAGATTGGCTCCTATTCGTTCGGCGACTGAAGTCGGTGCAACATGGGTAAGAACATAATCTACACGATTGCCGCACTGTTTCAAATTGGTTATTCCTCTTTCATATTCCTGTTCATTTGGCATTTCTTGATCCCATACGGAAATCGGCGAGGTTCCGTCAAGTTTTTTTACCGAAAAGCCACCCCCGAAAACGAATATCTTTGTATTATCGAATGAAAATATGCATCCTCTCATCAGTCGATAGATTTTATCGCTAATTTTTTGCGCTTTGCCACCAAAAAAATTCTGTTCCTCATATTGTTCCAGCAGGTCGAAATTCTCATGATTGCCATCCAAAAACAAAGTTATATTCGGCAAAGAGTTATAAAACTCCCTTACCTCCTTATGTTCGGTTTTACTCCAAACGATTCCAGCATCTCCGAGAATAATGAGATAATCATCTTTTTGCAAGGGTATATTTTGCAAGAGTCCTTTAAGATAAGGAAGTCTTATATGCCCATGAATATCCGAAGTTAAATAGATCATTTAACGACCTCCTTTATAAGAGATGTAGATGTGTGAGCAAAAGCATTTTCTCCAAATGTAACTCCTCGTTTATAAGTAATCCGGGCAAGAGCTTTATCATAAGCAAAGGCCTTTTCATCTACATTCTTCACGTTGCGCAAATCTATTTCACGTAAATAATACGCATCCGATAAAGCTCGAAAAGCAATTTTCTCCGTTACGTCAGGCGCTGTATATTTTTCATTCTTCTTCCCGATTGCATATTGAAGTAATGTTTTTTTATCAGCAGTATAAAGGTTGCCGTCTTGTGATGCAAATGCCGCATTGTTATCCGATACCGATATCCACTTTAGGCGTTCACAAGAACCGAATGCATAAGTACCGATTTCAATGACATTCGACGGGATTGATATTTCACTCAACAAATCGCAACCATGGAATGCCCACGCACCGATAAAGACGAGCGAATCGGGAAGTTCAATTACAAGCAGATTTTTGCAATCGTCAAATGCGCTAGTCTCAATTTTCTTAACGGTGCACGGCAATATGACTTTTTCGATGTTCCTTGCATTTTGAAATGCGTTACGTCCGATTGTTTCAACTCCCTCAGGAACAGTATATACTTTTTCGGGGGAAGCAAGCGGATACCTTACAAGCGTTTTCTTGTCCTTAGAGAACAGCACCCCAGATTCCGTACAATAAAATTTGTTATCTTTCTCAACGAAGATTTTTTTAATGCTGCTCGAATAGAAACAAGTTGGATCGACAACTTTGACAGAAGCATTTACATATAACTTTCCGGCATAAGAATTATTTGTGCCGATTTCTTTCAATTCATCATAATGAACGAATCTCAATTCATGGCTTTGCGTCAAAGCTTCCACGTCGATTCCATAAGCAAATAAATCACGCATGGTACGTTCAGCATCTTGCTCTAAGGCTTTCAGCAGATATTCCTTTGCTTTTTCCAAATCTTTTTCCACGCCTACTCCGTTCAAAAAACAATATGCTATGTCTCCGGTTCCGTGCGAATAGTGGTTCTTTGACGCCATTTCAAAATATTCCATAGCCTTTTGCGCATCAGCTTTTACGCCGTATCCGTGCAAATAATTTTGTCCAACATCGCGCATCGAATGAACATATCCAAGATCGGCGGATTTCTTATACCAATAAAAAGATTTCTCTTCATTCTTCTCTACGCCCTGTCCCACAAGATACATATAACCAAGGTCACACATTGCTTCGAGATTTCCCAAATTGGCCGCTTCTAAATAATATCCGAAAGCTATGTCAAAATTTCGCACTTTGCCGAGCCCAAACGAATACATATCGCCGAGAAGTACTAAAAAATCCGCTTTTTTATTTTTCGCCTTGCGTTCTATCTCGTCTTTTATTTCTGCTACGATTGATTGTGCTTTGGAAATATCTTGAGAAGCACCATTCCCTTCAAAGTAACCTAATGCATAGTAAAATGCGCCTTTAGGATTTCCAAGCTTGGCCGCTCTAAAGAAACAGATTTGCGATAATTCTTTGTGCCGATAAAATCTTTTGCTTCCGATAGAATATTCTTTTCCTCTTTTAATCCATTCCTCAGAATCGATATTCGAGTAAATCCCATCGAAAACTCCAACTAAATAGTGGTCATCAAACCAAGCACATTTACAAGGCTGCACACTACGTTCCAGTCTGGACAAAGTGTCGATTTTTTCTATCCAAAGTTCCTCCTTGAGCGGCAAATATTCAAGCAAGCCAAGTTGTGCTTCTTGCGTAATCATCTCAGACACTAGACATTTGATACCGACCGCCTGTGCCTCAATCGAAACTATCGATAAACCCTCATATAAAGACGGCAATAGCAATCCATATGATAACGACATGAGTTCTGTAATGTTGCTGTCAGGTGGTAAAATCTTAATATTATTAAGTCCGTTACGCGAAATAAAACTCTCGATTTCTTGCTGTAAATGACCATGACCTACAAAAACAAACCCAATATCCGTTCTATCCCGCATATTCAAACACAGATTTAATAAAAATTCGATATTCTTTTGCTTCGCAAATCTTCCCACGAATAAAAAATATTTTTTGTTTGCATCTAATCCGTACTTTGCAAATTCTTTATTGTCCATGTCGAAGAATCGGGAATAATCTATTGCATTGTATATTGTTTCGCCATCACGTCCATATAGGAACTCTCTTGCCGCATCGGAGCAAGCGAGGCAATGCGTCGCATATTTTTTTACCATCCGTGCAGAAATTGCTTTTGCTATTCTCTTTCCTAAAGTCAAGCCACGTGGATTGGCTTGATGACAGTGGGATATCCGAACCGGCACGTTTTCTTTATATGATTGCTTCAAGTACAATCCATTATTTGAAAAATAGTGCGAATGAACGGCAATCGGCTTCTCTTTTCTTATGATTTCTCTTATTTGTTTTGACTGCCGCAATGAGCGTATAAGTCCCCGTCCCTTAACGCATACATCATACACTTTCCCACCTAGTGATAAAATCTCTTCTCGATAATGGTCGTTTCTCTTTGCCGTATTAATAAAAATAAATTGATACTCGGTATGCATTTTGCGATACAATGTCATAATAAAGGACGAAATCCCGTTTATTCTCAAATTGCCACCTATTTGAATGACTTTTTTCATTTTCGAATTATCTCCGCTTTACAATTATTGAAGGTATTCGGAAGAATCTTTATATGTTTCGGTACAATAACTCTTTTCAAGCCATGACATCCATCAAAACACCAATCGGCAATTTCTTCCACGCTTTCGGGAATCTCTATTTCTTCAAGCTCGACGCATTCCGAAAATGCACTCCTGCCAAGAAAGCGGAGCCCCTTCGGCAGTACGATTTTTTTAAGTGTGTAGCAACCTGTAAAAGCACTTCTACCGATATTGACTACGCCTTCCGGCAAAACAATATTTCCTTCTTTTACCGCCGTCGAGGGACAAAAAACCACCTCTTTCCCTGTGGCATCATATAAGATGCCGTACCGCTCCATATAATATGGGCTATGATTTTCGAGAACTACGTTTCTACAATTCGCAAACGGATTATAACCAATCTGTCTGACAGAGGCTGGAATTATAATTTTTTCTATCATATCGCAATTCCAAAAACAATTTCTCCCAATGGTCCTTACTGTTTCGGGGAGTTTTACAATTTTTACTCCCAATCCCATCGAATAATGCATACAAGTAGTAATATTTTTGTCATACAATACGCCATCGATATAATGAAAATATTCACTTTCATTTTTGAGTTTGATGTTACGACAATCCGAAAAAGCATTGTTTCCCATAAATGTCACATTCTTGGTTATGACAACAAGGCGGAGATTTACGCATTTGTAAAAGCTGTGCTTACCTATCCACGTTACGCTTTCTGGAATTCGGTATTCCCAAGAAGGATTGCTTGCCGTATAATGAATCAAAAACTTCATTTCACGATCAAACAGAACTCCATCTTTCAGGACAAAATACACACTGTTGTTTTCTATTTCAATATCTAGGCAACCCGCAAACGGATCATCTCCCATTTCATCGACACTAGCAGGAATATTTATTTTTTTCAGGTTTTTACAGTAAACAAAAGCATCACCGCAAATACAAGTCACACTATCTGGCAAAATTACTTCCTTAATAGCAAGATTTTTCCAAAAAGCCCCCGTGCCTATGCTTGTAATTCCGTTCGGTATCTTCACAACAGGAGCACTGCCGAGATATTTTATCAATTCACCATTTTTGACATAAAACTCTTTCTCGTATTCTTGTTCATCGTAATCAATAGAAAAAGTATCAGGATACAATGGAGCTTTTTTTTCAAACAACCCTTTGGTAAATTTCTTATCCAACACATGGATTTCTGACTTAAAATCCACAAGGCCACCGGAAAGTTGTGAAGTGTAGAGACATTCATTCTTCCCGCTCGATCGATAGCCACTTATGAGTTTCTCATAATCTTTTCCCCACCCGGAAACATAAATTCCAATATATAAAATTTTTGTCTGCGGATAAGTAATAGCAATATCATAGCCATCTGAATTGACAAGCACGCAAGAAGAATCATATCCCTTCTTCAACAATCTATCTATCACTTCTAAAATTGAGAAATCTTTGTACGCACGCAACTCGTAACTCTCACCACGATATTCAAACCTCTGCTCCTCGGAATATATTGTAATCGCGCAATCCTTATAACGATATTTAAAGATATCGGGCGCCACTTCAAGGTAACCCAATTTCCGATAGAGAATAATGTATTTCATGTCAATAAACAATGTGTCTTTATGTTTTTCAATCATGGATAAATCCTCTCTTTATTAGTTCGCTTTTCATTTTGGTAACAACTTCTTGTTCAGTCAAATCGGTCGTATCTAAAACGATACCCGGCATCTTGTATTTGTTCATGGCATATTGCATTTTTTTATATGCAGAAGGAATCAATGCCACCTTTTTAAGGTCGGGATCGTGAAGATTACGAGAACGCAATCTTCGTTCCACAACGATCGGATCGGCATAAACCAAAAAGGTAAAATCCGGTGCCCCAATCGTTTGGAAAATAGCATCGAAAATATAATCAGTATTTTGATCCCCGCTCCAACAGTAATTGGATAAGATATGCCTGTCCGTAATGATGTTTTGGTTTGCAAATCTTTCATAAAGATAAATATTGCCAAGCCCGTAAAACCAAGCAGTAAAGGCTTTATTTGGGTTTTTATTGACCTCATCACGGATACGGATGTACTCATCGTTCTTGCCATCCTCGTTAAATAAAAAATGTAAAGGCTTCTCAATCAACTTGAATCCAAGCATTTCGGAAAGGTTCCTAGCAGCCGTACTCTTTCCGACACCATCTATTCCTTCTATTGCAATATGCATATGTTCCTCCTAATTACTCGTTCTGGCACGAACTTCATTTTTCTTGCCCGATGTAAAACCGTCTAAAATTTCAAGATAACCGCTAACCCGTCTGATATGCGTTACATTTTCACACCCGCAAATCGGGCACAGATCAAACACCCCGGTGGCATGACAATTGTTGCAACTGTCAAGCGGAAAATTGATGCCGAGATATCTTACCCCCGCTGCAACTGCAATTTCAACAAGCTCTTTAAGTCCCTCGTCGTTGCCTATCGGTGCCTCATTTAATTCGATATATGAGATGCTCCCACCATTTGCATAGAGGTGGAACGGTCCTTCTTTTGTCAGCTTTTCTCTTGCGGAAAGCCCGCTATCTACATTAACATGAAACGAATTTGTATAAAAACCCTTATCAAAGATATCGATATTTGGAGAAAACATCTTCTTATCCATTTCCGAAAATCTACCGCTTATCAACTCTCCACTTGTAGCAAGCAAAGAAAAGTTCAAATTTAATTTATTTCTTTGTTCGTCGCAATAGTTTCTCATAAACTTTACAAAATCAATGGCAATACGATAGGATTCATCGTTGGCATAATACCTGCTGCCTGTTATAATCTCGACCATCTCCGAAAGTCCGATAAATCCGATTGAAAGAGTACCATGTATAAACACATTCTTCGGATCATCGAATGGCACACACCACAATTGTCTTGATCTGTTTACGGGAAACTCATCTGCATCGGAAATACATACCTTATGATAGCGATCCACCAAAATTTCGGTAACCATATCCGCTATTTCGGACCACCTCTCTTTTACCTTTGCAATTTTATGAACCCACTCAAGATTTGGAAAGTCCCGATCCACTTCAAGAGCAAGTCGAGGAAGATTGATGCTGATATTAGCGATGTTTCCTCTTCCAATTGCCGTTTTCTCTCCAAATAGATCGTCAACCACACGCGTGCGGCAACCCATTACAGAAAGCTTTTCGGGAGCGACTCCTTCATCGGACGCACAATCGCAAAGAAGATATGTCGGAATCATCTTCTTAGCCGAACATAGTAGTGCTTTTTGGAATAAATCAAAGTTGCCGTCTCCCGGATACCTATTGATTCCTTTTACGACCTTAAACACGATATTTGGCTTAAAAGTTGTCGCTCCTACCTTTTCGAATTCATTGATAAGTGCATATGCGATGAACCTCGCGAATTTATTTTTTGCAAGTCCTATATTAAGCGTTATGTAATAACTTGTCTGTCCCATTCTTGTATGGGTGTTGCTGCACCAAATAATAAAGTCCCCTATGCATTCGGAGATAATGGCTTCCGTATGTTTTGAGTGCTTAACGCCGAGTTTAAAAAAAATTGTTGAAAGGTCATTATCGAAATTTGCGAATGCCATCCCACCGGACTGCTCATTTCCCATATCGGCAAACAACGTTTTAAAATAGCCGAATACCCGTATGATTTTTCCCGTTTCCGATAATCCATCAAACAATTGATATGGAAAATTTTGTAATAGGTTAAATGTCAAACAATTATAAGTTTTTCCGTAAGCATCTAGGTCATGAATGTGAATGTACCCTTCCGTGTGAAGTTTGGACCATTCTACGGGCAAAGAATCCAAAATTTCTTTTTTAAACTCTTTTTCGCCTTTATGATACACATAACCTACATAACTTGAGCGATTCGCCGCATTATCATTTGAAACTTGTTTCATTTTTTCTCCCTCAGATTAATAAATTTTTGATTCGAAGATCCCAAATATGGTCTTGTCGTTGTTTTGTACCTTTCGTCAAATGCACCGATTTTAACGTAATGCAATTTTGACAATATTGCTTGTGGTATGTCGGGCATATCATAACCCGTGTACATACAAAAATCAAATTCAGGCAACGCTTCAATTAGATTTTCGATTGCCTTTGCTTGCAAAAGCGGTTCGCCTCCCGAAAGAGTGATTTTTTTATTGAACGCCGTTTTGCGTATAATCTCTTTCAATTCTCCGACCGAGTATCGCGTGCCGCTTTCAAGCGGCCAAGTAGATGGGTTGTGACAATTTTTACAATGCCGTTTGCATCCTTGCAAATATATCACTGTTCGTAGCCCCGGTCCATCCACAAGCGACTCATGCTTCGAAATGGCATTGACATACAGCATCGAACTTTCAAATACTTCTTTCAGACATTTTAAGTTCGGAAGAGCAAGCATCGCTTTACTCGACGGGTGTTCCGTTATCAAAATCGGCGTCAGCCCCACTGCTTCCGCTCCCTCGCAATCCTTGTCGATCTTATTCCCTACAAAATAAATTTCCCGACTTGCTCCCATCCCGATCAATTCAAGGACTGCAGCAAAAGCTCGTTCCGACGGCTTTCTGTATCCAATATCTGCGCTGGAAATTAATCCTACAAAAAACTTAGATAAATAAAAGGTATCTAGATATTTTTTCAGTGTTACTGCAGAGAAAATGCTATTGCTAAGTACCGCCATCTTGTAACCACGCTCTTTCAAATAAGAAAGCGTATCAACTGCACCCTCTGACACTCTTTCCTTTCGGCAACAGATAAATGCCTCCCATTCAATATCTGCATACGATTTGGCAAAATGCTTACCAGTTTTCGTTTCATAAAACTTTAACTGATGGACAAAACTTGTCTCACGATTGGTTTTATCTCTATCGCTCATATATTGCGAACGATATTCGGAAGCCAAATCATATATCCGTTTCTTTGCTTCGCCGAGACGTTCGGCTATGAGATCTAAAACCATATTATAATCGAACTGCTCCGTTTGAAGTAACGTTCCGAATAAGTCAAATAAAATAACTTTATCACTCATATTTGCTCCTTTTTCATGCTTATAAGTTCATCATCGTATCCTTTTGGTAATTTCGCATATTCCAATTTTTCACGATCGCTTCATTCATTTTTAAAACGGACGAAAACGGTATTCTTGTAAGTCTCTTCACTCTCTCGTCACTAAAATGAGTATCGCCTATATAATAGATTATACCTACACCAGATTCTTTTATCTCTTCAATTTGGCGCATGAAATCTCTTTCCAAAATCTTTGCTCTCTTTTGACGATATCGCAGATTTTTTTTGTCTTTTTCTTTCTCGGATGAAAGCAGATATTGATCATCCTGTATCCGTTCGTCAAAGTTTGGGATTCTTCGCTGATCTTGTATATTGTGACAATGCAAATATTGATCTTTTTTGTTTTGTTCTTTTAACAGTCTGTACTCCGAATACGAAATGCAATTAACTTCCGCAATTGCGTCTTTGTGGTCATGCTTTACACGTCCAAATTTACGAACACGTGTAGCGGCTTCGCTTCCGTTTTCAGCCATGACAGGAAAAACTATATAAATACACTTGCTTCTTCCAACATGCCCACATTTAGCTTTTACAGAATAATATTTTTTCATTTCTTTTATTCTCCTTTTCTACATTAACTATAGCATCGCCCACATAAATAAAAAATTGCAATTCGAAAAAATTTTTGTTACCAAATATGCATTTTTTATTGATTTTTGCCGTATAAATTGTTACCATATAGGTAACACAGAGGAAATATATGAAAGAATTTTGGGTCGAAAATGAACATATTAATTTGAATCTCACTTCTTTAGCGCAAAAGACCATATCCGCTGATTGCGAGATCTTCTCCGCATCTTCAAGTAACGGCATATATACTAGAAGCACGTTTATCAACCAAGTTATAACTAACTATGACTATAAATATGGCGATAACGATGATGGTGATTTTCCATTAGACAAAAATTTGATAAGATTAAAAGAACGTGGATCTTACTTCAAAATGAGATTAAATAAAGATGCCATAGATAAATTAACCAAGCTAGGCTCCGATTCCTCTTTTTTAAATAAACACGACTTCCATTCATGCCCGCAATATATTAAATGCGTTTTGGAAGCTTATGCTCGTCTTCCGTTTATTCAACGCGAAGAGTTGATTTTAAAAAATCGTATAATAGAACCTATTAAAAATGCGCTTGCTCGCAAACAAATGCTTTCAATTAAATATAAAGGTAAAAATAAAGATAAAGACGAAGAGCTAAAAGTTTCACCGATCCGCATTGTTCCGGCAAAAGAAGGAACCTTTCAATACTTAATTGCGATGAAAGATAATTCTGTCATACCTCTAAGATTATCTAGAATTCAATGGGTAAAGCCCTTGCGCCACGAACATGCTATTGACATATCCGACGATATTAATAAACAAATCATCGATTCATTGGCTGAATACGGCCCCACTTTCATCAAAGAGCCTGTTGTTAAAATAAAAGTAAAATTTACTGACAATGGTTTAGCAAGCTATAAATACTCAGTCATCCATCGCCCAATGCATGTCGCTGTTGAAGCCAATAACGTCTACGTGTTTAAGTGTTCTGAAATGCAAGCAAAATATTTTTTCTTTCGGTTTGTCGGAGACGCGACAATTCTTGAACCTGCCTCCCTGCGCGATGAATTCAAAAAATTATATGAATCCGGACTAAAGAACTACAATTGATATCTTATGTTCATATTTCAGCAGTACAATCTTCTAATAAAATTAAAAGCAACGAGCTACTCCGTTGCTTTTTAATACAACCTTGCCATTGCAATCAAATATTTGAATGTATCCCAAGAATATTTATCTTGTGATAAACTTAAATCATCGTTCGCGAGGTTCTTTTTATTTCCTCTCAACGCTTAAGCTTTTCTTTTCTCACGCGTATTAACTCAAGGTTTTTATCTTTAAAAGGACATGGCAATCTATAAATTCCATGTCCTTTTTTGTTTCAATTCAAAGATTTACTTACTGCTTTTAAACGTGGTATGCAAAAGCTCATGTGCTTTTTCACTACCCGGTCTTTCAAGGAATTGATCGTATAATTGGATAATCGAAGTATTTTGCGCTGAAACTCTTTGCTTTTTAGATCGATCTTGCATATACAAACCTTCGATACGTTTTCCGATTACCGTCCTAGACATCTTTCTTTTATGGAATGGTTGCCCTCCGCCATTAATACAACCACCAGGGCAGGCCATAACTTCGATCGCTTGATATTCACAAGTTCCGTTTTTTATCGCTTCCATAATTTTACGCGCATTTTTAAGACCATTTACTGCTGCAACTTTTAACTTAGTGCCGTTAATAGATACTTCAGCTTCTTTAAATCCTTCATATCCGCGAACATTCTTAAATTCCAATGTCGGGCACTTACCTTCTAATGTTAAAATCGCATTTCTTAAAGCAGCTTCCAAAACACCACCCGAAACTCCAAAAATATCAGCGGCACCGGTAGATTCACCTAACGGATTATCGAATACTCCATTTTCCAACGAATCAAAATTCAAGCCTATTTCTTGAATCATATCCGCTAATTCTCGAGTAGTTAAAACATAGTCAACATTTTTAAAGCCGCCATTTTGTAATTCTTCACGATTTGCTTCTTTCTTTTTAGCTAAGCAAGGCATCACTGAAACTACAACAATGTCTTTGGGATCGATTCCGACTTTCTGAGCATAAAAACTTTTGGCGATGGCGCCAAACATTTCATGTGGCGATTTGCAACTTGATGGGAGATTTAAATATTCAGGATACTCATTTTCAATGAACTTAACCCATCCCGGGCAGCAAGAAGTAATAAGCGGTAAATTCTCTCCGCTTGAAAGTCTTTCAATAAGCTCATTGCTTTCTTCCATAATCGTTAAATCTGCGCCAAAATTAGTATCGAAAACACGATCAAATCCCAATTTTCTTAAGGAAGTTACAATTTTACCAGTCGTGGCAACACCGATTTCATATCCAAACTCTTCGCCTAAAGCCACACGAACAGCAGGTGCAATTTGAACTACAACATGTTTTGTAGGATCGTGGATCATATTCCAAACTTCATTGGTCACTACTGTTTGTGAAAGCGAACCTGTTGGACAAACCATCACACATTGGCCACACGATACGCATTTAGTCGTATCGAGATTGACATCAAAAGCCGGACCGACAAAAGTTTTAAAACCACGGTGAGTATATGTTAAGACATTGACATCTTGAACCTTACTGCAGGCTTCGATGCAATTACCGCATAAAATACATTTTGCTTTGTCTCTTTTGATAGCCGCCGATTCAATATAAATGTTCGGTCGTGAAATTTCGCCTCGATATGGAATATCACGAATGTTCATTTTAGCGGCGATTCGTTGTAATTGACATTTCGTATTCTTTTCACACATTGCGCATTCTTGTGGGTGATCTGATAGAAGCAACTCCACAACAGTACGTCGAGCACGAATCACTCTTTTGGTATTTGTATAAATTTCCATTCCTTCGGTGCACTTAGTCGAGCAAGCAGGAGCTAAATTTCTTCTCCCTTTTACTTCAACCACGCAAACACGACATGAAGCATTGATCTTATGTTCATGAACGATATGGAGCGACAAATAGCATAAAGTAGGAATATAGATATTTACTAAACGGGCGGCTTGAAGGATGCTCATATCTTCATCTACTTCAAGTGGAATATCGTTAATTCGAATTTTAACCATTTTTTACTACCTCCTTAAAGCGAAATTGCCTTAACTGGACACTTAGATTCGCAAGTGCCACACTTAATACAATCGTTACCTTTAATTTTATACACGAATAATCGCGGATTTTTCGCCGGTTTATCCGTCTTTTCAATCGCACTCACCGGACAATTGCGCGCACAATTGCCACATCCGATACACTTTGATTCATCGATTTCATATTTAGTTAAAGCACGACAAACTTTAGCAGGGCAATACTTGTTCTTTACGTGAGCAATATATTCATCACGGAAATAGTTAAGGGTTGACAATACCGGATTAGGAGCACTTTGTCCTAAACCACATAAGGAAGTATCCTTAATGATATTTGAAAGTTCCTCTAAGCGATCTAAATCAGATAAGTCAGCTTCACCTTTAGTAATTTTTGTCAATATTTCCAACAAACGTTTATTACCGATACGACAAGGAGTACATTTACCACAAGATTCTTCGACCGTAAATTCCAAATAGAATTTAGCGATATCAACCATACAGTTGCGGTCATCCATGATAATAAGTCCGCCAGACCCCATCATCGATCCAATCGCAGATAAGTTATCAAAGTCAATTGGGATATCAAGATGTTCTTTAGTGATACAACCACCTGAAGGTCCTCCGGTTTGAGCGGCTTTAAATTCGTGTCCGTCTTTAATACCGCCACCGACATCATATATGATTTCTCTTAAAGTAATTCCCATCGGCACTTCCACAAGACCGACATTATTGATTTTACCAGCCAAAGCGAAAACTTTTGTTCCTTTAGACTTTTCGGTTCCAATTTTTGCAAACTCTTCTGCGCCATCAAGGAAAATTACCGGAACATTGGCTAAAGTTTCAACATTGTTGACAATCGTCGGTTTTTTATAAAGACCTGCTTCTGCCGGAAAAGGAGGTTTTACATTCGGTTCACCACGATTACCTTCAATCGAGGAAATCAATGCTGTTTCTTCACCGCAAACAAACGCTCCGGCACCATATTTAATGAAAATATCAAAACTATGATTAGTCCCTAAAATATTTTTTCCTAAGAAACCCATCTTCCTTGCTTGAGCGATGGCAATCGATAATCTTTCAATCGCCAAAGGGTATTCTGCTCTAATGTAGACATTTCCCTCATTAGCACCGATAGCATAACCAGCAATAATCATCGCTTCAACGACACTATATGGATCTCCTTCAAGAATCGAACGATCCATAAAGGCTCCTGGATCTCCTTCATCAGCGTTACATATCACGTATTTTTTTTCATTTTGGTATTTAGAAGCAAATTCCCACTTCATGCCAGTTAAAAATCCGCCACCACCACGACCACGAAGTCCCGATTTTTTCATTTCGTCGATCACCTGTTGCGGCGTCATCGTTTCTAACACTTTAGCTAATGCTAGAAAACCACGATTGGCGATATATTCTTGAATAACTTCAGGATTTATCAAGCCGCAATTTCGTAAGGCAACACGATGTTGTTTTTTATAAAAGGGAATATTATCCTGTGAACGTATTTTTTCGGAAGTTGCCGGATTAACATAAAGGAAATCTTCAATTAATTTTCCTTCAACCACATGCTCTTTAATGATTCGTTCTGCATCTTCCGGATGAATTTTAATATAAAAGGTATGATCCGGAGAGATCTTTACAATCGGTCCCTTCTCACAAAAGCCAAAGCATCCTGTGATCGAGATTTTAACTTTATCTTCAACGCCATATTCTTTAGCGAAGCGAATCAATTCATCTTTTAATTTTTCGCTTTGCGATGCATGGCAACCGGTTCCGCCGCAAACTGAAATTTCAATTTTTCGAGAAACATCAGCCATGCCTTTTTTTATATCTAATAATCCTTTTAGATTATCATATAAATCATATAATTCTTTAATTGTATTTACTTTATGAAGGCACATTTTATTCTCCTCCGTATTCTTTCAATATTTCACTTACGGTTTCTACTGTCGCATTACCGTAAGTTTTACCATTCACTTGAACTACCGGCGCTAATCCACAAGCTCCAACACAGCGTAAGGAAGATAAAGTGAACTTTCCATCTTCGGTAGTTTCACCATTTTTGATTCCTAAACGCGTTTCAAACTCCTTCATAATTTTATCGGCACCACGAACAAAACACGCAGTTCCTAAGCAAACATTAATGACATATTTTCCTTTCTTTTCCATCGTGAAAAAAGAATAGAAGGTAACTACGCCATAAACCTTAGAAACCGGAATGTGCAACTTGTCAGCGACAAATTCTTGAACTTCACGAGGAAGGTATCCAAAGATGTGCTGTGCTCGGTGTAAAACCGCAATTAATTCGTGAGATGTAGCCCCAATCTCGTCGATGTAAGCTGATAATTCATCAAATTTTTGTTTGTCAGTCTCCATATTATAAAACCTTTCTACATCTAATACTAACTAAGTGTAGTTTATCAAAAAGTAATTTATGACTCAATAAAAATCATTATTAAAATGCGGTTATTAGGGCAAAAAATCAATAAATTATGCTTAATCAAGCAAATAAAATAGCATTTTTATTCGTACATATCATTTAAATAAAAAAACACCAATTAATTTAATACTTGAATTGGTGCTTTTTCTTTTTTTATACTTTTTTGGCTATTGCAAAAATATCTACTGTATTCTTCTACAATTTTATTTAATATGCAGATCGCTCGGTAAATTTGTCTGGAATTTCAATTATGGTTTTACCAAAATTACTGAAAGTGATTACTTCTTTATTGTGACCTTCACTATTATCTCCTTCAACTATAATTGAAACAGTATCTAATTCTAAACTATCATTAAATTTTACTTTGCATGTACTTTGAAAATTCTGCATGTCGCCCGTTGATGGCATATTAAGTATTCCTTCATATTCATTTGTTGTCGGATTGAAAATAAAATTATTATAACCATCGTTAATGCCCATGAATTCAAACATTGCTGCCATATTGAAAGCAGATCCTAACTCAGTTTTGCTTTGATTAAATTCTTCTTCAGTAATAGAACTTCTAAACCATTGGCTTTGAGCATCTTCATAAACAAAATGATAAAACTGATCTTCATCTTGATAAAAAATGTCATTTTTAGTAGCGAATTTAAACTCATTTTCCACTAAAACCAAAAGATCATAGTTTTGTTCAACTTCTTTTACGGTAGTGGTAGTTCTAGAAACAAAAGTTAAATTAGGAGTAACAGCCATCATTTTATCAAATATTGCTCTCCAAGTAGACTCGCTCACTTGATTACCAATGGTATTATCGTTATAATCACTAGGAACAGTAATCGACGTGGTACCGATATCATGAATAGTAACTAGGATATCATAATAATCGATAGTGCATTCTACTTCGTTAACATGTTCATCATCATCAAAAGAAATCTTAATATCTTTTAAGGTATAACTTTCCGGAATTTCAATTTCCGAAGTAAAATATACTCCACCATTTTGATATTCAAAAGCATCATAGCTTTGAGCGAATGCGGTCGCCGCACCAAACACCAAATAAAGAGAATTTTCCATTTTTGATTCATATCTTTCTTGTGTGGTGATGTCTTTTGACCATTTCTCATCTGAACTTGACTTACTATAAATATAATACTTCGAATCTTCGATTGTAAAAATTCTTTCACTCTCATTATCATCATATATTTCGTAATAAGTAGTGCCAACTTGTTTCATAGCGCCGATGATTGTATCATCTGATCTTTGCTCTAAAGAAAAATTTGCTTCTTCCGCAAAAGCTTGAATGACTTCTTTCCATTTAGTTTCGCTCATAGCCACATCGGTTGTGCTATTTTGAGAGTTCGACGAAGCTTCCGATGAAGCTACTTCCGATTGAGAAGACCCTGAAGTCGATCCTTCATCTTGACTATCCGTCGAGTTCAAGTTTGAATTACCGTTGCATGATGCTAAGCAACTTATTAACATCATCGCCATTAAAAGTTTTGCTTTTTTCATGTTTTCCTCCTTAAATATTTACTTACTTAATATGAAAATAAGCTAATGTTCATCTTATTCCTCGAAGCGTTAAAAAAGCGTTTAAAATTTATTCGTTTTTTTAACATTAATTAAATTTTATTTAATTGTTAAAAAATGATTTATTAAAATGTGCAAGCAATAATCAACTTTTAATTATCATTATCATATTAAAAATCAATAATGTAAAAAAATATGTTATAATAATTTTATGAAAAAGAGAACATTACCACTTTTAATTTCAGCAATTCTATTACCGGGATCAATTGGTATTTTAATTCAATACCTACTTTTTTCGGCAAATCTCGGTACTTCTCCGAATCTTGCCGAAGGTTGCCTCTATCTTGCTTCTTTATTATTGTTGCTAATTATTTTTATTGTGGAAATTGTTTCGGTCATTAAAATTGATGATTCGACCATTCATACGGTTTTTTTAGCTGCATGCCTTATCGGTCTTTATTTATTTTCTACCGATATGCAATTATTCCTTAGAAACTTTAATATTTTTATCCCGGAGATTGTCTTTGGATTGCTGAGCGAAACTTTTTTTGTGCTTGTCTCTTTTTGTTGTATCGAGTACATAATGTATTTAAATCATCTTTCCAATTTTAAAAATTGGTTGCGCATTTCTTTTTTAATTTCTTTTCTTTTCGTGCCTATTTATACTATTTCCTGTTATTTTCACTATGGTTCTATTGTTCATTTTGTGATTGCTATAATGCTGATAATTGATTTTTGTGCCGTTTTTTATAGCAGTAGAAAAAAAGGTGCTCTTACTTTAACCGCCTATTTTACCACTGTGATATTTTGTCTTAGCATCGCTGTGCAAAATATCAACACTCTTTCTTACAACGGACCATTTGAGTCGGTTATCGGTTTTTCTCTTGCTTATGCAAGTTTATCTGATTTAATGTTTATAATTGTCTATCTGTTGTTCTCTATTCGTACCGACAAAAAAGCCATGCAATCAAATGCCTATAAATTGCAAGCAGAATTGTATGAGAAAAAGTTCTTATCTGAGCAAATTAAACCTCACTTTATTTTTAATTCTTTAGAATCAATTAGGGAACTTTATCACGAAAGTATTACTTTAGGAGATAAAGGCATCAATCTTTTTGCTAATTTTCTACGTGGAAATCTTAATTCTTTTGACGATAATCTGATTCCTTTTGAAACCGAAGTAAATAATGTCTTCTCCTATGCTGAATTAAGAAATCTAGGAAAGAAGGATCCTATTGAAATTATCTATGATATCGATTATACAGATTTCAAAGTTCCTCCTTTTTCTATTCAACCCTTTGTGGAAAATGCCTTAAAGTACAGCGGCATCGAAAAAAAAGTTAATGGATATATCATCATTTCCACTTACAAACGAAATGGAAAAATCTTTATCGAAATTAACGATAACGGAAAAGGGTTTGACGTAAACAAAGTTTTCTCCACTTCACACGGAATTAAAAATGCATGTGAAAGATTTTCATTGATTCTTGGAGTAAATCCAACAATAAAAAGTACGATAGGACAGGGAACCAAGATACAAATTATATTAAATGCCGATAAAACGGAGGTAGAAGATGAAAATAGTAGTAATTGATGACGAGATTATATCTTTGCAATATTTTTTAAGCGATGTTGTCGATTGTGATATCGAATGTCAATTTTTTAAGGATTCTCAATTAGCCTTGGAATACATTTCCAAAAATCCAATCGATGCCATCTTCACTGATATCGGAATGCCGAATATCAATGGAATCGATTTAGCGAATAAAGTTTTGGATTTAATTCCGGATATTGCTATTGTTTTTATTACTGGAATGGCGGTGACTATTGAAGATTTAAGTGAAAGAATTCGCGCCAATACAATCGGTTTTTTATATAAACCATATAATAATTTACAACTAATAGAAATTTTAAACATTATCAAAAAAAGAGTTCCATTACTTACAGTAAAAATGTTCGATAGCTTCGATTGCTTTGTTGACGGAAATCTCGTTTTATTTTCATCTTCAAAATCAAAAGAACTTTTTGCTTTGCTAATAACCTATAACGGAAAAAGTTTAACAATGTCTGACGCTATCACTTGTTTATGGGCAAATTCCGATATCGAAAAAGCTAAAATACTATATCGCAATGCAGTATTTAGACTTCGAAAGACCTTAACCGATATCGGTGTAAATTGTGTTGGATTTAAAAGAGCCTTGCTGACTTTGGATAAAACACATATTCAATGTGATTATTGGGATTATTTAAAAACCGGCATAGGATCTTATCATGGTGAATTTTGTAAAAGTTATGATTGGAGCATCGATTATTTATATGAATTAGATCAACTTGCTGAGAAAAATAAAAATTCTTAATTATAAAAGCTCTTATATAAAAATTTTTATCGTGATTTTGTAAAAAAACGCATTTTTAAGTGCGTTTTTATAGTGAATTTATCCAAATTAAAAGCTCCCTTCTTATTGTACCAATTTTTGGTCCAAATTTTGGGAGCAAGTGCATTAATGATGGTGGAGCTGACGAGGATCGAACTCGCTACCTCCTGAATGCAAATCAGGCGCTCTCCCAGGTGAGCTACAGCCCCATTGGCTAATCTATATTAATTGATTAGCCCAAATAATTCAAGAATACTTGATTCACTTTTTAAAAAATTAGACTAATTCAAGTTTTGCCTTAAAAATTAAAGTGCCTTCTTTTAAACCTTTTAATAAAATTACTTTGTCATCTCTTTTAAAATATACTTCAAAATTTTGGTTTTGCATTAATTCTTTTTCGTAATTTATTTCAAAAGTTTTAATCTTTTCATCTCTTTTTAAATTTAAAACATCGACTATGTAATTAGCATAACTAGCATTGTTAACATGTCCATTATGATCGAGATCGGAAAAAGAAGTGCGAACTATATTGGGAGTCAAATTTTCAACATCGAAATCATCTAATTTATAAAGTTCGTCAAAAGTATTCTCTAAAATATATTCGCCTTCCGGATAGTTAACATTATTGGCTCTTACCAGCCGACGAGTATTTAAATCGATAACTACCCATTTTGATTTTCCTTTTATAAGCACTTCACCTTTATCGTTTTTAATTAAGTAATCACGATTCATATCTGCACGACCTTTAACTTCCGGCCAAGTGCTCACTATGACGTTTTCATACATCTGTGGCATTTTCAAAACTTCATATTTGGTGCGCAATAAAACCCATAGAAGGTTTTTAGAAATCATGTCATGAAATCCTAATCCTAATTTGGTCGCGTGCTCTCCGGCAATATCTTGAAAAATATCGAGAATCGCGTATGGTGTCAATTCATCGTAAGTATCGTAATCAGAGGAACGAAGTTTCAATTCGTTTTCCATGTATATTTTCATCTTAATTTACCTCGCAATAATCTTAATGTCGGAATAATTAAACCACCTAAAGTATTACCTAAAGTTATCGTTAAAAGACGACCGACAGTATCTCCTGAAAATGGATTAATCAACGAAAAATAAAACATATCTGCCACACAGTGTTCAAAGCCACAAACCACGAACACCATCACACCCATAATCACTAAAAGAAAACGGGCTATCGGTTGTTCGGCTTTTTTATACGAATTGACAGCAAAATAAATGCAAATTCCGCAAAAAAATCCCATTACCAACAACGACAAATAATTATCGTGAAATTTAGTTGCTTCTATAGTTAATAAAGTAGATTTGAATGTTTCTAATTCGTTAAGACGCGTAAGTCTTACTAACCCACCCATCGCATAAGCTCCTAGTAAATTACCAAACCAAGTGATGATTGTTTCAAACAAAAAATCTGCTTTCTTTTCTAACAAGTAACCGACTTTTCCAGTGAAAAGATCATATCCATAAAGAAGTATGGTCAATAATCCGATTGAAAATAAAAACGCACCTAAAATTTTGTTGTCAGTCGTTAAATAAACAATTCCTCCTAAAGAGATCATCATTCCTGCCAAAAAAGCATTTAACAATGTTCGACATATATTTTTTAAAAGCATTTTACCCATGATCTATTTCTCCTTTTAGCTTATAACACTTACTAAATTATATTTTTTTTTAAATATTTTGCAAAGAATATTATTAATAAAACTTCAAACACTAGGTTTATGAAAGAAAAAGTGATTTTTTGTGTCGATATCAAAGCTTTTTACGCCTCTGTAGAATGTGTAGATCGCGGCTTTGATCCATTAAATACTCCTTTAGTTGTTTGTGATAAAACTCGCGGCAGCGGAACAATAATTCTTTCAGTAACTCCTTTTCTTAAAGAACAAGGAATCCCTTCACGTTTACGTTTATATGAACTTCCTAAACGAAATGATATTATCTTTGCTAAACCACGTATGGAGAGATATTTAAATATTTCTACTAAAATAATTGAAGTCTTTTTAGATTTTGTTGGGGATGATGATATTCATATTTACTCAATTGATGAATCATTTTTAGATTTTACGCATTATCTTTCATATTATCGACAAAGTCCATTGAAAATTGCTAAAGCACTTTTGAAAGCACTTAATCAAAGCACAGGTTTATACGCAACAATTGGTATTAGCAATTCATTGTTTTCAGCTAAAGTTGCATTAGATACTGAAGCAAAAAAAAGCATCGACGGAGTTGCTTATTGGCCTAATGATGTCGTTAAGGCCAAATTAGCAAAAATCACTCCGCTTAGGAATACTTGGGGAATCGGAGAACGTTTGGAAAAGCGATTGAATGCTCTAGGTTTTTTCTCATTAGGCGATATCCAAAAAACAGACAAGCAATTTTTAAAAAAATATTTTGGAGTTATCGGTTTAGAAATTTACAATCACGCGAACGGATTAGACTATAGCGATATCCGTGAAAAATATTCTCCAGATGATCGCTCTCTTTCAATAGGACAGGTTTTATTAGAAGATTATTTTCAAGAAGATATTTTGGTGGTAATTCAAGAAATGACTGACGACTTAATTTTAAAGATGACATTATCACATTTAATGGGTCAAACATTGCATCTTAATATTCATTACTCAAAAGATCGGGGCGGTGGTTTTTCTCGACAACAAAAACTTGATAAACCGACTTTTGATTACGACATTATTTTTGAAGGTTTTAAACAGCTATTTTTAAAATATTATGATGGCTCCCCAATTAGAAAAATATCGATAGCAATCGGAAATCTCATTCCGTTAACGCATTATCAACTGGATCTTTTTCACACATATGATGAATTGGAAAAAAAATATTCATTGCAAAAAGCAATTTACTCTATCAAAAAGAAATATGGTCCTTCAAGCGTCTTACGACTAAAAGATTTAACCAAAGCCTCGACCGCTAAAAGCAGACATGAAAAATTAGGAGGTCATAATCGAAAATGAATGATGAACGCGGAATTAAAAAATGGAATCCTTTTTTTGCTCTCGATAATATGAATGCCGCCTATAAAAAAGCAATCAAAAATAAGCAAAAAATTAGCAAGCCTCTTTTAAGTGACGAACAAATTTCAGAAATTAA
>CANQCZ010000005.1 GCA_947591215.1 uncultured Bacilli bacterium
GGGGGAACATGTCTAAACGATTAAAAGAATATGGTTACAATGTTCTCTCTACAGATCTAATAATGCGTGATAACTATGCTGACAAACTCATGAATTTTTTACAGCAGGACGAAATCAAAGAGTTTGATGGCGATATAATAACAAACCCTCCATATAGTCTCGCATGCGAGTTTATGGAAAAAAGTTTATCAATAATAAAACCTAACCACAAAGTTGCGATGTTTTTAAAACTCACAGCTTTAGAGGGTCAAAGCCGATATAACCGAATTTATAAGGTTAATCCGCCGAAAACAATTTATGTATTTATAAAGCGAATTTCATGCGCTAAAAACAACAATTTTCAAGGCACAAGTGCTATTTGCTATGCATGGTTTGTTTGGCAAAAAGGATTTAAAGGCTTACCGACTGTGAAATGGATTTAGGAGGCGAAAATATGCGAAGCGAAAGGTATTACAAAGGAAAATATCTTATAGCTGTTTATGACGAAGACGATTACCCTTATTGCGTCGTAAGTAGTGTTAGAGAATTAGCCGAAGTAACAGGAAAAAAGCTTAGTGTGTTGAGATCCTCTTTATCTCATAAAAGTAATGAAATCATTGTACGAGGTAAAAAGTGTCAAATCCACTTAATACCGATTGAGGAGGACGAAGAAATGGAAGAAAAAGTACAAATTGACTTAACTATTGACGAAGTCGAGATTATATCTCATTTAATTAAAAACGAGATTATTGTTAACAATAGTGCGATAGTTCGTTTAAAACCTAACGATAAAAAAGAATCTACTAAAAAAGCAATAGAAATTATCAATAATCAAAACGGACAGCTTACTCGGTTGCAAAAGAAATTTAAAAAATTAAAGGGTGTGCGTTAAATGTCAGAGAAAGAATTGAGCATAGAAGAATTGGAGGCTATTTTAGGTGAACCATCACAACCTCTAATAAGCAAGATTCCTGATATTCCATATTTTGAAGAAGAACCATACATATTAGATAATGGCAATTCCATCGACGATCCCGAGCAAGCTCTAATTATGAAAAACATCATGGAAATAGATCCATTGAATGATAAGTTCACGTATCAATTAAACGATAAAGGTATTGTGAATGTATGTGCTATGGTTCTTAAACCTATCGTACTGTTTTGCAAAGACAATATGAAGTATTACCACTATGACGGTATTAAATGGTGTCTCGATAAAGGAAACTTGAAAACGTCTAACCTTTTAAAAATCATATTCACTTTTTTAGGTTCTATTTATCCAAAAGAAAAAGGATTAGGCGACGACGAAGCGAAAGAATATTTCAAATACATTTCGCACTATGATTCTAAACGTCAACGAGACCAAGTAATGAAAGACTTACAAGACGAGCTAGCAGTAGATTCAAGCGAATTTAACAAAAATCCTTATCTTATTAATCTACAAAATGTCACATTCGACTTAAAGACTATGTCTTATCATTACCACGATTCAAAAGATATGCTCACAATGGTTACTAACTGTTATTTCCCTTTATCCGAAAGTCAACGAGAATGTTGCGAACGATTTTATCAATTCTTTAATCAGATCATGAGCAAAGATAAAAAAAAGGCAAGGTTTTTACAAGAATGCTTAGGCTACTCCTTACTAGGAATCAATCCTAAGGAATGTATGTTTATTGCATATGGTAAAACTACTCGAAATGGTAAATCAACATTGTTTGATACCATTACAGAGATAATGGGTGACTATGGTGTAAATACAAATTCAAGATTTTTGAATAAATCCACATCTAAAAATGATGTTGATAAACCTAGCCCTACAGTTGTGTCACTTAAAGATAAAAGGTTTATTAACTTACAAGAAAGTGATCGACATGCAACATTTGATGGAGCATTGATTAAACAAATCACAGGTAATGACAAAATTCAGGGTCGAAATCTGCACGAAAGTCTCAACGAATTTAAAATTGGTGGCAAAATGTGGTTCTCATGCAACCACTTACCATTTACTGAAGATAAAACATTATTCACAAGTGATAGATTAGTAGTCTTTGAATTTAATGAACATTTTAGCGCCACACAACGTGATGATACATTAAAACAATTATTCTTACAAGACGACAATAAGGCGTGTATTTTCTTCTTTTTGGTAGAGGGATATCAATTATACCTAGAAAACAATTTAAAGCGTCCTACCGTCGTTTTAGAGGCTATAGAGCGATACCGATTGGCTTGTAATTCCGTCGAAAGATTTATCGTCACAAATTACATTGATACCAAAGACAATAAAGATCGTGTGGAGCGTAAAGCTCTATTCGAGAAATATGTGTCATGGTGTGGTGCAGAAGATATTACATCAGTCAAAAAGCAACGCTTTAACGAAGAGATTGAAGCATTAAATTTCAAAATGATTATAATTCACGGAACCCGTTATATCGGAGGCTTAAAGCCAAAAGAGGTGTCTAAATGAATAACGATGTTGTGAGACTATCAAGAAGATCTTGGACGTCTAAGCGCATTAAGGACATGTTAAAAAAGTTACGTGTTGAAAAGGTCGTAATTGATTGGATTATGACCTTTGATATCCGTACTCTTCGCGAGGATCTATTAATAGTTACAGGCGTTAGAGAAAATTCCAAATCTAAAAAGAAAATCAAGGTATATTCGATTACTAGTTACACAGTAAAAATCTTTGTAAATCTACATTCATAAGGAGGAATTTATGGATAATGAAACAATTTTGTTCGATCGTATAGAAATGATTAAAACCTTAGCAAGTTTGTACGATTTAGAAACAACAACATATATCTCTTTCAGTGGCGGTAAAGACAGTTGTGTTTTGTCGAAATTAGTCGATTTAGCACTTCCCGATAATAAAATTCCACGAGTTTATAAAAACACGGGGATTGAATATCCACAAGTGGTAAACTTCGTCCGTTCATTACAAGAGAATGACGACAGAATTATTATTTTACCACCTAAAAAACCAATCAAAAACACATTAGAAATTGTAGGCTACCCATTTAAATCAAAACGACATGCAAACATAGTTGCAACTTATCAAAATAATGTGGAAAAATGCGAATTTTATAAGAACTTAATTAATGAAAATTTAGATTTATTAAACGATTTCGAGTTTATTCATAATCTTCCTATAGGCGTTAAAACTTTTGTTAAGTATTATTACGGCGTCCGAGAGAGAGAGAGAGAGAGAGAGAGCTGTACCGCTACGAAAATTGTCCTAAATGTCTTAAATATCAGTTTACCCCTGACTTCAAGATTAAGTTAAGTGATAAATGCTGTGCGGAATTTAAAAAGACGTCGTTTTATGAGTACGAAGATACGTCGAAAAGGATTAACTGCTTTACAGGACAAAGAATAGCGGAGGGTGGAAATCGAGACAAACTAAAATGTATAAGTTCTAGTCACAATGGAAAACACTTTAACATATTGGCTCCTATCAATAATGAATGGATAGAATGGTTCATTAAAAAATATGAAATTAAATTATGTGAATTATATTATCCACCATTTAATTTTAAAAGAACGGGGTGCATGGGGTGTCCATTTAACTTAGATCTAAACCGTGATATACAAACCTTAAAGAAGTATGCTCCTGCAACATATAATCAGTGCTACTACTTATGGCAACCTGTATATGATGAGTATTTAAAACTCAATTATCGATTAAAGGAATAATAAATATGAAAATTAAATTATTAGAACTATTTGGTGGTATAGGCGCACCAAGAATGGCATTACAAAATATAGGCGTTGAAGTTAAAAGTATCGATTATGTTGAAATTCTTACAAACGCCGTAAAAGCCTATAATGCGATGTATGATAATAATTATAAAGAACAAGATGTTAGAGATTGGAATATCAATGTTGACTTACTTGTACATGGAAGTCCTTGTCAAGATTTTTCTAAAGCAGGAAAAAACGATATATCAACAGGAAGATCCATTCTTTACAACAGAACTTTAGAAATTATTGAAAACGAATTAAAACCTAGACCGAAATATGTTGTTTGGGAAAATGTAAAAGGTTTATTAAGCCCCAAACACATACAACACTTTCAACATTATTTAAGCAAGATGGAATCTCTAGGTTATAAAAATTATTATGGTATTTTAGAGGCAAAAGAATTTGGAATTCCTCAAACTCGTCCTCGAGTATTTACCATAAGCATTAGAAATGATATTGAAAAGGTATTTGATTTTAATAAATTAGAACGAAAACCATTAAGACCTTTACGAGAGTTTCTATATGGAATGAATGACATCTTTGATAATAAAGAAGTCTTAGAATTTAAGCAAGAGAGTATGTGGAAAGCTCTTGAAAATAATAAAGTGAAAATCATTGTGGATAAAACAGCGACAATCACAACAAAACAAGTTAGATGGAATAATGCAGGTGTTGTCTTTAAGGATAATTCATTCTATGAGCAAGATTTTTCAAAAATACCTCCGCCAAAATCTGAGTATGGTTACTCCTTAGAGGAGTGTAAAAAATACTTCCCAAAGTATTTTGAAAATAAAAAAGATCTATCAGAAATATTTAGATACCTAACACCGCGAGAATGTTGGGGATTACAAGGTTATAGTACCTCAAGAAAACTAGATGTAACGTGTCCTAGTATGATTGAAGCGATTAGAAGCGGACGAATTAAAATTATTAGAACTATTACAAAGACAATTACCACTAATCAATTAAGACGAGATAACGCGGGAGTAGTTGTGAAAGATCTAACGTTTTATGAACAAGACTTTTCCAAATTACCAAAACCAAAATGGGAAAGTGGTTATACATACGATGAATTTGTGAAGTATTTTCCACAGTATGCTAATAAACCTATAGAAGATACATTTAGATTGTTAAGTTCAAAAGAATGTTGGGCTTTGCAGGGATATGACACAAGCGAATCTTCTGAATACAAAGAATATGGTAATTTCTTTTCGATACCCCGCAAATCAGATGGAAAGTTAATTAACGGGCAATACAACCGCATTTGGAAGCTAGACAATATAGTAGGTACAATACCGGCAAATGTCATTCTTAAAGTGGGGTATAAAGAAGATGGAAAAATCAAATATAGAGAATTAACACCTTACGAAACATGGTTGTTACAAGGATATGATCTTTCAACTTATGACAAAGTGAAAGCAACAGGAATCAGTGATACAGCTATGTATATGCTTGCAGGTAATTCTATTTGTGTACCTGTTCTAGAAGCAATTTTTAAAGAATTATTGGAGGTAAAATAATGAAATTCTTTGGTTATGATGACATGCACTTTAATAAAGAAACCTTACAAGCCGAAACCGACTTTTATGAAGAAATAGATCCTGAGAGTTATTGGGCTAAAGGATATAGCGTATTGCGTGAGGGTTGTGTTCGGTTAATCAACGAACAAAACGAACGTATTTCGCAACTTGAAAGAGCTTTAAAAGAAGCATGTAGATTTATTAATAATACACGAGAAGATCGTCCTATAAGTGATGAAGTCACAAAGTCAAATAAGAAATGTGAAGAAAATGGCACGGACGATTGTTCTAACTATTGGTTTGACTACTTTATGAACAAAGTTAAGGAGGATTTGTAACAATATGAAAAAACTAAAAATACCATCACCAAAAAGAGGTGCTTCAGTTAAAGAAAAATTGGATTTTTACAACAAACTCATTGAAGATGGTTTAGATATAGACCAATTAAAAGTTGTTAGACAAAGACTTTATAAAGTAGATACCTATTTTCAGGATTCAGAGGTAATTATGCAAAAGATAACTATACTTCAATGTCTAAATGAAATGATCTCGGAGGGATAAAATGGCACGATTTATAAGAGATAAAAATAATTGGCTATTTGATAAAGATTACTACGGCGATAAAACTTGGGGAAGCAATAGTCAAGATTCCATAGAACAAACAAAGAAAAACAAATATTACTTCCACTCTTGGACAGCAGGTAATGAGTACACTGATGATTGTATTGAAAACGAGGAAATAGAAGTAATAAAAGCTTCTAATAATATCGAAGATGTAGTAGATGAAATTAAGGATACACCTGTTGGAAAGATAGCGTTTATCGAGGGTCGAGCCGTCGCAATTTTTAAAACATTTAAACCTAATGAGTGTTTGTATCCGCGAGGTACTGATTGGTTAGTCTTTGAGCCTGAGTTTTTCTACAATAAAAGGATTGATGTCTGTTATATTAACAAAATTAAAAATTGTCAGTTAAGAATATTTGAAGCCGAAGACGACGATTTCGTCGATAGACGCATAGTCAGAATAAACGAAAGAGCAATAGAACATTGGTTAGATAAAGCCGAAATAAAGGATAAGATCTTACGCTATGAGCTTGTGGAAAACATTAAATGGAACAATGACAACTGCTGTGAAGTCTTAGAAAAATTATTGTGGAGGATCCAACATGAAACAGTATCAAGATTTATTAGTTAGACTTAGGCAGTCGTTTCTTACTTTAGAAAACGGACAACCTTTAGTTCTTGATAAATACTTTAAAGAAGTGTTTGACGAGATAGAAAGAGCTTGTAAAATTGCCGATTCCGTAACAAACGCATTAACACCATTAAAACGCCATTGTAAGAATTGCAAAAAGTACACAAAACGACCCGAGTATAAAGCTTTAAATAAAATACAAAAACAGGTCAAGTGTAATCCTACAAATTATAGTTTAGACTTCGAGCTTCGTGTCTTAAACGCATTTATAAAAAATAATACCTGTGAAAAGTGCCGTTATGCACCACATCAGGTTAGAAGAGTAAATTGAAACACTATAACGTTTGAATAAGGAGGAAAAGTAAAAATGAAAAACGTTAACTTATCACTAGAAGAAAGAGTAGCACTCTTAGAAAAGCAAATGAGCAACCTAGTTGCAAATAAAGAATTAACAACGGAATTTGCATTGGATATCCAAACCCTTAAAAGCAATTTTTGTGAACTCAATGGCGAAGAGTTCTTATATTTTGTAAAATCCTTTTCAGAAGAATTTGAGGATAAGCATAAGAACATCTATGTTAGGTTACCTGCAATTTATGTCAATGTAATGGGTAAAATTGTTTACTTCACATTTGATGAAGTCGATGGCTATATCAAATTACAGCCTCAGTTGGTTTCTAAATATAAAAACTCATTAGTAGATGGAAAGATAAGATCTATTCCAAATGTCGCTCCAAACTTCACGCAATTCTCATTTAACAAAGCTACGAAATTTTGCAAATGGGTTGATGGCGAACAACTGAATTGGCGTACCGTTCTTTACTTCCAAATAATGTGGGCGTACGCATACGGAACCAAAAATAATAACTCCATTTTGCCAAATGAAAAATATAAATGGAGTAGTGAAAGAGATTGTGCTTTTGGTGACACAGGTAAAGGAATAGGTGAGTTTTTGGGAGTGGAGCAATTATTTACGTCGGGGCGAAACTTTGTTGACCTTAGTAACCCTGAAACAGAATTGTGGAAAATATATAAAGAATGGAATTTTGATGAAAAATTTGATCCTAGCGATAAATTTGCATTGTGGGGCGATTATGATCCCGACGAAAATTCAAAAGGGGTCTTCTTCTCGGATTGGTATAGCGGGTTCGACGGCTGTTGGGACGGCGGCAACGTCGCCGTCCGCCTTTGCAAACGTCCTTAGTTTTTCGGGGTTGTTAAGGGGTGTCCCCTTATTAGATGGTTAAATAGGAGGTAGAAAATGACACATGCTGAATACGAAAAGAAGTTAAATACTTTTACTAAAAAAGCATTAATAAATTATATTTTAAGTATTTCTTCATTAAAAATGGAAAGCACATTATCCACTATAGAATCTATTGAGCGAAGTATTACCTATCAAATTTATGAGAAAAAATCTGATGAAGCATTAGAAGAAATTAAGACATCTACAAGACGTTATAAAGAGTTTATAGATAGTCTTAAAAAGAAGTATGAGAAAGAAACTTTATCGCTTAAAGATTTAACAAGTAGTGAGATAGAAAGATTATCAAGTTTAGATAAACAAATTGACTTAGCGTGTAAGAAATTTGACGAAGCGCAAATGCATATTTAGGGTGCAAAGTTTATAAATAAAGGGTGCATTTTTGAAATATAGAGATAGAAAATAGTTGTTAAATCTCTTAGATAAGATAAATGAAATTATAGTAGTCTTAATAAAAATGCACCCAAATTAGATAAATTTTAAAATTAATTGCACCCTAAAAAACGCTTTAAAATCTAGAAAAAATTATATTGGGTGCAAAAGGTGCAAATAAATTTTAGTTAGAAATATAAAGAAAAATTAATATTTAATATCTATATATAAAAATAAACTGAAAAAAAAGTGCACCTTTCAAACCCACCTTAAAAACTTGCAGAAAAGGAGGTAAAGAAAAATGGCAAATTTTAACGGGTTGACGGAAGAACAAACTAAGGAAGTAATTAAGAAAAAATCTCAGGTTTCCAAAGTATCGCAGAATGAAGTTGCAGAAGTAAAAAGTAATGCTCAAATATTACAACATAATTTTAGATTATATAATCTTATTGCTGTTAATATGAAAGATGAACAAGCAGTACGTCGCAGAATAGATGAGTATATAGTAATATGCACAGAAGACGACGCAAGACCTACCGTTGAGGGTCTCGCTTTAGCATTAGGAATTAATAGGCGTACTTTGTGGAAATATGCTTATAGTAACGAAGTAAATGTGAGTGATAGCATTAGGGACACATTAAAAAAAGCATACGACTTTTTAAACGTTTATATGGTGGATTTGATGTATTCCAACAAGATAAACTCCATTAATGGTATTTTCTTAATGAAAAATAATTTTGATTACAAAGATAAAAGCGAGGTTGTGCTTACTCCAAATACGCAGAATACCGAAGATCCCGAAGATATTAAAAAGCGTTATCTTGAAGAAAATAACATCATCGAAGCTGAAGAAGAGTAAAAGAAAAAAAAAAGAGTTAAGCCCGAAAGCTTAACTCTTTTTAAATGTCTTGTTCTTCGTAATCGTCGAAGTTTGCCCACCACTCAACAAGATTTTTTATTTCACTATCTGAAATATATGCGGTTTGGAATCTTACTTCCTCCACTTGATACGGGTATTTTATAATTGCGTCACCTTGTCCTAGTAGTTGCTCGGCTCCTTTGTGATCTAATATCGTTACGCTATCGCGTACACTTACAACTTGTAACGCGATTCTTGTTGTTATGTTTGCTTTAATTAATCCTGTTATAACGTTAACTGTAGGGCGTTGAGTCGCTAAAATTAAATGATAACCGCACGCCCTGCCTATTTGAGCAATTCTTACGAGATAGCTTTCGACCTCATACCGACTTACTAGCATTAAATCGGCTAACTCATCAATAATAATAAATTCATGAGGCAAAGGCTGATCGATAAGCTTATTATATTCATCTATGTTTTTAACTTTGTTAAGTTCAAAGATGTTATAACGGCTTTCTATCTCTTGACATATTGTCGCTAACTCTTGTATAGATTCGTTTACATCGTTTATTATTTTTGCTTGTGGTTCTCTTAAATATGGTTTAGGCGCAGAAAGAGCAGAATAAGCCGAAAATTCAACTCGTTTAGGGTCGAATAGGCGAAGCCTGAACTTGTACGGCTCATTATTTAATAGTAAGCTAGAAATTAAAGCATTTAATAAGCAAGATTTACCCGAGCCTGTAGATCCTGCAATTAAAACATGCGGGCATTTATTAAAGTCAATTATAACTTTTTCGTTATTGGTGTTTATTCCAATTACAGGCGATAAAGTTTTGTTTCCCTGAGGATTACAAAAACTAAACGGCACAAGCTGACGCGGTGAAGCTTCCATATAAAGCGAAAAATCGCTTTTAAATTCGCCGAGAGTAAAAAAGATTTTACTTTTTAAAATTGCTTGTAGTGGTTTTTTTATTCTTTCAAGTTTATTTATATCTAGCGGGTTTATTATATGGAAATCGTAACGGTTTAACGTGCATGAAGCATTTATTTTTAAAAGTTCCGCTTCTATTCCAAGATTATATAAAGCATTTGTTACAGCTTCCCCACTAATGAAAGACGTTTTTAAATCCTTATAAGGCTTTAAAATTGCTTGTGCGTCGATGTGATAATGTGCTATGATCTTTTTATTTTTTGGCGGTGGTGTTGCTGTTGGCTTCTTGTTAAATATATTTTTTAAGTTTCCCATTTTATAGCCTCCATGTTTAAATTAAAAAAAGTATTTTCTTTAAAAAATATTATATCATCGTTTAAAAGTAAAATTGAACAGGCTTTAAAAAGTTTGAAGTCTTGAACTTGTCGGAGCGTTTGGCGTTCTTCTTGTGAGTTTAAACGCTTCAACGCTTCCGCTAGGCTTGACGCCTTTAAAAGTCCCACGCTTTGCCCGTGTTTGAATTGATAAAACGCCATAATATCAAAAATAGGGGCTTAAATCGCCCCTTGTAATTTCTCGCGTGTTTTCTTGATTCTGACAGCAGGCCGGCACGCGGTCGCCTTATATTCGATTGCTAGACGTCGGGCTTCTTCTCGTGTGTCGGCTTCGTCTTCTTCCTCCCACCCGTAGCCGTAATTAGTTAAAATTTTATAAATGTCTTTTGTTTTTCTTATATACATAGTTTTTTATCCTCCATCTAGTTATTAAAATTTGCGCGTACTGTAATAAAATCAATTTTATTAAAATCAAGCTTCTTTAATTCGTTTTTATATTCTTTGCATGCTTGAATTAAATAATTAAAAAGTGTTTCGTCGTCTTGTAAGTCTCTATTTAAGCGTAATTTTATATTGTTGTATAGATTATTGATATTTTGCGAATTATTAATATAAATTAATAGTTGCGCCGTGTCATAGCTGTTATAACCGCAACAAAGATTTATTAAATCGTTTTTGATTGGTTCTTTAAAATTAAAATCAAATGAGTTAAAAACTGAATCATAAAATCTTATATGTGCATGATCTATTAACTCATACATTATACAATTATTTATAATGCTTCTTTTGTCTTCATCTTTTAAATATTTTAAAAAGTCGCTTTTTTTGGTGAAATTATTTTTTGTTTCGTTCCAATATGGAAAATTTGCCCAATCTCTACGGCGTTTTTCTGCTTCAAGCGTTTTATAGTGCATTAACTCAAATTCTTTTATGTTTAGGTCTTTAAGTTTTTCTTCTTTTACACCGTAACCGATTTGATATTGTCTTAAATCATCGCCCATTTTGTACGGTGTTATTATCTTTTCGCCTCTTATTGCGCTAGCCTGATAAATGAGCCCGTTTTCTAGATCATAATAAATATGACCGTCGTTTGTCCTGTAAAGGTTTTTGCTTAATTGTTTCATGTTTTCTTTTTCCTCCTATGATTCACAATTAAATATTACGATTTCGTAATACTACTATTATTATATTACGATTTCGTAATAATTCAACATTTTTTAATATCAAAATATTACTTTTTCGTAATAATTATTTTGTATGTCAATTCTTTTAAGTTTTGAAATGCTTTTATTTACTGTTTGGCTTGTCTGATTTGGCGGGGTGGTGGGGGATTTTGGGCACCCTATAGGGTCGGCGGGGTGAGTGCTTTTTCCACCCGAAAATATAAAAAGAGTTATTTTTATTGTTGACAATTCAAAATATTACGATATAATAATATTACAAAATAGTAATAAAGGAGTTTATTTATGAACGCTATTGAAGTCGTATTTACCTGTCTAAAAGAAAAGAATACTACACAAGAACAGTTAGCACATCTTTTAGGTTACAAATCTCAATCAGGGCTCGCTAATCGTTTAAGAGGTAATAGTTTAAGAGTAGATACTTTAGTTAAAATTCTTACAGGTCTTGGCTATACCTTAGTTGTTAAACCTTATACATTCGCTGATAAAGAAAAAGAAAACTATCATATCATTACTAATGATGAGGTAACCGAAGAATGATTTACGGATATTGTCGAGTTTCTACCAAAGGGCAAGCTTTATATGGAAACTCCCTCGAAGAGCAAAAGCAACAAATACTTTTTCAATATCCTAATGCTGAAATCATTGTAGAAGCCTACACCGCTTATAAAGACAAACGACCATTATTTGATGAACTTATCTCTAAAGCGGTTGAGGGTGACATCATTGTTGTTACCAAACTAGATCGATTTTGTAGAAGTGTAACTAAAGGTGTTCCAACTTTGAATGAGTTATACTCCAAAGGTGTAAAGCTTCATATCTTAAATATGGGAATTATTGAGAACACACCTATTGGTAATTTGCTTTTTAACGTTCTACAGTCTTTCGCTCAATTTGAAAGAGATATGATCGTAGAACGTACCACTAACGGAAAAGAAATTGCTCGTATGAATCCTAATTACAAAGAGGGTAAACCTAGACTTGAAATTGATAGCGAATTATTTGAAAAGTTATATTATAAATGGAAGTCAAAAAATATTACCGCTGTTGAAGCAATGTCTCAGTTAGGACTCAAACCAAATACTTTTTATCGTCGTGTAGGTGATTTTGAACGAATGCGAGGTATAATGTAAATGTTGGATATAAAGACTTTCAAGAAAAAGTATGATGAGCAGAAGTTCGGTAAGTCAAAACCTGTAGATGTTAAGAAACCACTTAAACCTAAGAAAGAGGATCCAAAGGATAAAGGTTTAACTTATGAGGAAATAGATAACTTCTCATTATTTGATGACGATTAGATAAACGGATCTAATTCAGAAGCAAAAGGGCTTATGTAAAAACATAGGTTCTTTTTTATTTTTGGGAGGTAAACGAATGACAGAAAAAGAAATCTTAGATTATAATTTAGCAATTATTAAAATTTTTATTTTATTAGATCAAGACTTTTGTGACACAACAAAGTTGATAGAGTGTTATACCTTGATTAAAACTATTATTCCTCATGAAGTAAAGCAAGGACTTTATTATTCTACAAAACTCAAATCATATATAAGTCGAGCTATAAAAAAAGATTATGACGTTATAAACTTAGTAGGATTAAAAGATAAATTATTGTTACTTGAAAGTCACTACTCTTTTGATAGTTACATGCAATGCTTGGAATCGAATCGACCACTTAAAGAACGTTTTTATTTACCTAGACGCAAACAATTATTTAGTATTGTAAATGATATTCAAAAACTCGTTGATGATGAACTAGACGAACTATTTATTAGTATGCCACCTAGAACAGGAAAAACGACTTTAATTTTATTTTTTGTGACATGGATTATTGGTAGATCTAGTGAACTTTCAAATTTATATAGTGCTTATTCTGATGTAATCACAAGTGCTTTTTATGATGGTATTTTAGAAATCATCAACGATACCTATACCTATAGGTGGCACGATATTTTTCCAAGCTCAACTATAGCTAGCAAAGACGCTAAAGATGAAACTATCGACCTCAATCGAAGTAAACGTTATCATAGTGTGACTTGTAGATCGTTGTATGGAACATTGAATGGTGCTTGTGATTGTAACGGCTTTTTAATCGCTGATGACCTTATTGGATCCATTGAAGAAGCATTGAATCCTGACCGTTTGATTAGTGCGTGGCAAAAAGTAGATAACAACCTTATTCCTCGTGCTAAGGAGCAAGCAAAGTTTTTGTGGATTGGTACTCGTTGGTCGGTTGCTGACCCAATAGGAAAGAGAATCAACATGCTTTTGAGTGATCCTACTTTTTCTACTCGCCGTTACAAGATAGTCAATAGGTCTGCATTGAACGAAAATAACGAAAGTAATTTTGAATATTTATTCGGTGTAGGTTATTCATCAATGTTCTATTTACAAAGAAAAGCGTCATTTGAAAATACAGACGACTTGCCATCATGGGACGCTCAATATATGGGTCAACCTATAGAAAGATCGGGACTGCTATTTAAGAGTGATGAGTTGAAATATTATAACGGAACATTACCTAGTGAAACACCTGATAGAATATTTACTGCTGTTGACGTAGCGTGGGGTGGGGGCGACTATGTTTCAGCCCCTATTCTTTATCAATTTGGCAAAGATATTTATATTCCCGATGTTGTCTTTAATAATGGTGACAAAACTATAACTCGTCCTTTAGTTGTAAATAAAATTATAGAACATAAAATTAACGCTGTTCAAATCGAAAAAAATAATGGCGGTGATGAGTACAAAGAGGATATTGAAGAAATGTTAGAAACGTTGGGTTATAAATGTAACATCACAAGTAAACCTGCTGTTACTACTACCAAAAAAGAAATTAGAATATTTGATCGCGCACCTGAAATACGAAATTTTTACTTTCTCGAAAAAGGAAAACGTCATGCTGAATATAACAAATTTATGGAAAATCTTTGCACGTTTACTATGGTTGGTAAAAACAAACATGATGACGCACCTGATTCATTATCTCAAGCATGTGACATGATGGATACAGCAAGTGTAAAAGTTGAGGTCATAAAAAGAAAATTTTAGAAAAAGTTGGGAGTAAAAATTTTATGGTTTAGAATTTGCTTTAGAAAGGTGTGATTGTATGGCGGAGGACGTTTTAAAAGATAAGTATTATGAACGTATGACTTTCGGTAGAAAGCTTCTTTTGTCTGCATACACCTTTTGTGATCGAACAAATATTTTAGAAATTCTTGATAAAGTTAAGGCTACATATTTCACAAATAAAACTGAAATTGATTATTTGATGAAGTATTATCGTGGTAAACAACCTATTTTACAACGTGAAAAGCCTGTAAGACCTGAGATTAACAATAAAATTGTTGTTAATCGCGCCAATGAAATTGTTGCCTTTAAAACAGGTTATTTATTAGGTGAACCGATACAATATATTTCCAAGAATCCTAATCTTAATATTGAAGATCTAAGAGTTTTTAATACTTATATGGAGTTTGAAAATAAAGAAGCTATCGACAAACAATTAGCAAACGACATGAGTATTTGTGGTACAAGCTATCGAATGATTTTACCTGCCTATAAAGATATAGAGGAATCACCATTCAACATATATCGTTTAGATCCACGATTTACTTTAGTCGTTTATTCTACCGAAATTGGTAATAAACCATTGCTTGGCGCGTTATGCAATCTAATAAAAGTAGTTGAAACAAAACCAAACGGAAGAAAAGAAACAAAAACGAAATATCGATATAGTATTTATACTGAACATTGTTTCTTCGAGATTGTTGATGGTGCTATAGTACGTGAGATTCCGCATTCGTTAGGATTTATTCCTATTATCGAATATCCAAATAATGAGGCTAGACTTGGCGATTTTGAAAAGGTTATTCCACTTCTAAATGCTATTAACAAAGTACAAAGTAATCGCGTTGATGGAGTAGAACAATTTATTCAAAGTCTTATGGTTCTTAAAAATGTTGATATAGACGAAACAACATTCAAATCACTAATAGATCTCGGAGCTATTAAGATTAAGACCAACGGAACTATTGAAGCCGACATTAAATTTTTAACTCAAGAAATGAATCAAGATCAGGTACAAACTCTTATAGATGACCTCTATCAAACCGTTTTAACTCTTTGTGGTATGCCTAATAGAAATGGTGGTAGTTCTACGAGTGACACAGGCACAGCTGTTATTATGCGTGATGGTTGGAGTGACGCTGAAGCAAGAGCTAAAGATACTGAGTTGATATTTAAAGGTAGTGAACGCAAGTTCTTACAAATCGCTCTTAAATGCTCGCGTGATATTAACCACATTGATATAAAATTGCGCGACATTGAAATTAAATTTACTCGTAAGAATTACGAAAATATTGTCCAAAAAACACAAGTATTAACTCAATTATTAGGCTGTGATAAGGTCGCACCTGAGTTAGCCTTTGCTTATTGTGGTCTATTCAGTGATCCAACAAGTGCTTATAAAGAAAGTCAAGAGTACATTAAATCACAAGAAGAAAAACAAGCAAAGCAAAATGAAAATCAAGAGTTACCTATTGGAGGTGATGTTTAATGAAAATAACATCACTCCCACCAAATATAAATCAAGTGATTATAAATATTTTAAATCGGGGAAATCAAGTTGAGATAAAATGTGAAAAAGAAAAAATTGTCGTGATAGAAATAAGACGGCAAGCAAAAATAAAAGTTACTGCAAATGGGTAGTAAATAAGGCTAAATGGGGCTATTAGAAATTTTCTAGTAGTTCCTTTTTATATTTAGACGATAGAGAAATCGTAAATCGCACTCAGCAGAGAAGCTGATTAAAAACGCAAATATAGTTAGAGAAAACTGAAATCGCAACAACAGTGAAGTTGTAAAAACACAGGAGGAAAACATGGAACAAGAAAAGTTGAAGAGTTTATTAGGTGATTCCTACAAAGATGGTATGACCGATGATGAGGCTATTGAAGTTCTTTCACAGCTTAGAGCTGATGAACTTTCAAAGTACACAAAGGATAAAGCCTCTTTTGATAAAACATCTAAAGAACTTGCCGACCTAAAGAAAAAGCAAGGCGAAAAGTTAACTGAAGAAGAAAAGCAAAGGGAGGAATTTGAACGTCTAAAAACTGAAAACGAGCGTTTAGTGCGTGAGGGTGAGATTCGAGATCTAACTACTCGATATATGTCTCTCGGATATGATTCTAAGTTAGCTCACGAAACAGCAGAAGCTTTTGTGAACAAAGATACTGCAAAAGTTTTAACAAATCAGGAAAAGTTTAACAAAATCCGTGAGGAAGCTATTAAAGCTGATTTGTTAAAAAAGACACCACGACCTGATCCAAGTAATCCTGATGATACAGGAACAGTTACAAAAGAACAATTTGACAGAATGACACTAAGTCAAAGGACGGAACTTTATCAAAAAGATCCTGAGCTATACAAGCAATTAAGAAATGGAGGTAAATAAGTATGGCAGACGAAGTTACAAAATCAACCAATGTTTTAGTTCCCGAAGTTTTAGCTGATATGTTAACAGCAAAACTCGAGGCAAAAATTCAATTATTAAGATTTGTAGGTCTTGATAATACTTTAATCGGTACAGCAGGAGATACCGTAACATATCCTGCATGGAATTATTCTGGCGACGCAGAAGATGTCGCGGAGGGTGAGGCTGTTAGTAGCAAAACTTTATCCTATTCAAAAGTCCAAATTAAGATTAAAAAGGTCATGAAATCTATCGACCTTACCGATGAAGCAGTTTTAACAGGATATGGGCACCCTTATGATGAAGCAGCTTCCCAACTCTTAAAAGGTATTTTATCCAAAATGCAAAAAGATGTATTTGCAACAGCACTTAAATCAAAAAACACATTTGATGGAAGCAAAAACATCATTAATTATGATGGTATTGTCGACGCCGTCGATGTTTTCGATGAAGAAATCATCAGTACAAAGGTCTTGGTTATCAATCCAAAACAATTAACTCAATTAAGACATGATCCTAACTTTTTATCCGCAGACAAATACGGTGAGGGAACAAAGGTTATGTTGACAGGTGAAGTTGGACGTATTTGTAATTGCATTATTGTTACATCTAAAGTTGCTAAATTAAACGAATCTGTCTATGAAAACGTCATTATTAAATTAGAATCTGATGACGAAACAGAACAAGAATTAGCAGGTGTTACTATTTTGATGAAGCGTGATGTCATGATAGAGACTGCCCGCGAAGCGAAGAAAACACTTACTGCAATCGTTTCTAACGTCTTCTATGGGGTTGGATTAACTAACGAAAGTAAAGTCGTTGTTGCAAAATTTGCAAAAGACGCGTCAGGTGAATAGTAGTATTTAATTTTACGAGGGAGGTATTGATATGGACAACGTAGAAAAGAAAGAACAATTAAAAATCATTCTTAATGATTCAAGTATTGACGACAAGATCTTAGATACCTACCTTCGTATTTCAAAGCAAAAGATCTTAAATCGTCGTTTCCCATTTGATGAAAAACGCCGACAAGGTGAAGTACCTGACGAATACGAAATGTTGCAACTTGAACTTGCTTGTACATTAATCAATAAGCGAGGTGCGGAGGGTGAATCAGCACATAATGAAAATGGTGTAAGTCGTAATTATAGAACTGAAAGTGATATTCTCTTTGAAATTACACCTTTAGTTGGGGTGATATGATGAGATTATTAGAAAGAAACAAAACACCCTTTAAATATTTGTCGTTAATTACTAAGACCGATGTTGTTGATGAGTTCGGCAACATTACGGGTGAAAAGCGACTTATTTATAGTCAACCTGTAGATCTTAGAGGTCATATTTCTAAAGCCGGTGGTAAGACAAGTGTCGAAATGTTTGGCACTAATATTAATTACGATAAAACAATTTTATTAGATATCAACGACGCGCGCGATATTGACGAAAATACAATTTTATTCATAGACAAACCTGTTGAGTATGATTCTAACAATGTTCCTTTATACGATTATAAAGTGGTAAAGATTGCTACCACTTTGAATATCACAGCTATCGCAGTTGAAAAAATACGATGATAAAAATTAGTAATATTAATCGAATTATAAAGAAAATTGAATTGTTACCGAACATAAATAATCAGCAGGTAAAAACCTTTTTAGCAAAATTAGCCGAGCTTGGCGTAGATGTTGCTAGTGTAACATTTTCAACCGCGCAATATGATGGTGTGAATGACGTCGAAGTGATAAGTCAATGGATAGACGATAATACTATTCAAGTTGTGGCAAAAGGAAAAGCAGTGACATTCATTGAATTTGGTACAGGTATAACTTTTACTGAACAACACCCACTAGCAACAAAATTAGGTGCTATACGTGGTGAATATGGTAAAAAGAAAGGAAGTAAACCTAGTTGGACTTATTATGGTGAACAAGGTACTAATGGACATTTTATTCGTGAAAGTGTTAAGGGTGCCGTTTATCGAACTAAAGGTAATCCACCTGCTAGGGCAATGTATCAAGCAAGTAAAGAAATTAAAAATCAGATTTTAAAACTAAGTAGGGAGGTATTTAAATGATTGATGTTGAAAATGAAATCTTCTCAAAGGTTGTTTCTGATTTAAAGTTAAAATATCCCAATGTTAGCTATGCAAGTGTTTTTACAAATTCCCCACCGAATTATCCGTTTGTAAGTATTGAAGAAATAGATAACTTTATTTATGAAAGAAGTGAAGATAGTTCTAGCAATGAAAATCATGTGAGAGTTACTTATGAAATCAATATCTATGTAAAAGATAATTCAATGAAAAAAACAGAGGCAAAAAACATTTTAAACATAGTTGATAGTTCGTTGTTAGGACTTGGTTTCTCTAGAATTAGCAAGATACCTAGTCAAGGTGATGATGAAACAATATATCGTGTTGTATTGCGATACTCGGGGGTTGTCTCAAAAAATTACGAAATATTTAGGAGGTAATAAAATGAATAGTTCGTCAAAACACACTTATTTATATGTTAGTGAAGATAAAACTACATGGAAAAAACTCTTTGATATCAAAGATTATCCTGATCAAGGAAATGATCCTGAGCAATTAGAAACAACTACTTTATCTGATACTGCTCATACATATATCGAGGGTTTAGAAGCTAACGAATCTAAAGAATTTACATTAAATTATGATCTTGAATCCTATAAATCAATTACTGAACTCAAGGGAAAAGAAATCTCTGTATGCTTGTCTTTTGGCGAAAACGGCGAGTTAGGTCAGTTTGTCTGCACAGGTTACTTAACAGTTGGTTTCATAGGAAAAGGTGTCAATGAGGTTCGCGAAATGAAAGTAACTTTAACACCTACATCTCAGTTTGAATTGCACGAAGAAATTATTACGGTTTCTTAGTTTTTAATCATAGGAGGATTATAGAAATGGCTATAAAAATAAAACACAACGATAAAGAATATCTCTTAGAATTTAATCGCAATGCTATCGTAAAACTTGAAAGAGATGGCTTCAATATCTCACAGGTCGAAGAAAGACCTTTATCATCAATTTTGTATTTATTTAATGGAGCATTTATTATGCACCACCCAAAAGCAACAGAAAAAGAAATTGACGAAATCTTTAGTAATATTCCCGAAGATCAACGCCCCGCATTAATGCAAGCATTGATTACGGAATATTCAAAACCAATAGATACTTTATTTAAACCTGTAGGTGATAACACGGGAAACGTAACTTGGGAAGTCGTGAAAAAGTAGACAAAACGACTTCCACAGAAACAAGTTACGAGGAAATGTTTGAAACAGTATTACCTTACTATTTAAGTATTGGTATGACATGTCAACAATTTTATGAAGAGAATCCTAAGTTAGCGGTTATATTCCGTGAAGCTGAAAAGATAAGAACTGATAATCAAAACGAATTTTTATGGCTACAAGGCATTTATGTTCGAGACGCCTTAGCAGAAGTTTTAAATAAATGTCTAGGTGGTAAGAAAAATATTAAATATCCGAATAAGCCTTATCCATTGACAAAAGAAGATATGGAAAAGCAAGAGGAAGAAGAACAAGCACAACGATTAGAGAATTTTCGACAGTCGTTATTAAAACAACAGAAAGGAGGGCGTTAAATCATGGAAGAAACTATTGAGAGATTAAAAATCGATATTGTTAGTGATACTAAAAACGCTTCTACTGATATTAAAAAATTAGCGTCCGCCTTTCGTGTTCTTAAAAAAGCCACTGAGGATATTAGTACCCTTAAAAGTGTTTATAATACATTAAAGAAAATTGACGCTTTAAGTTTCAAAAATCCTATTAAAGGTTTAAATAGCATTGTGACTGCTTTTAAGGCTATTAACACTAAGAAACTATCTGCTCCAATCCTTGATGAAAAACCGGTAGATTTAACACCGAAAACAGGTTCTACTAGCATGACAAACTCTGCTATGGCTAGTAGTGATATTGAATCTACCAAACTTGACCTTGAGCAATTTAAAAAACTAGGTGAAATGTTTAATTTGGACTCTAGTTTTATAGATAAATTGTCTACAGGAAAAGCTGTAGCTGATGATCTCTTAAAATCATTTAAAGCAAATGGTGACGAATTACAACGAGAAAGACAACAAATCGAAGATTTAACAGCTCGTATTAATGAACTTCCAAAAGTAAAAAATATTTTTGGTGAAGATAAGTTATCTAGTGAAGCTAGTAAATTAAGTGGAATAAGAGATCAATTATTATCAATATATCAAGCAAAAGAAGAAGTAGCTAATACTGCTACCAATATTATGGGTAATCTTAATTCTTCTATTTTAGCAAATGATACGGCAGAGGCTACTACTCAATTACAAAATTTACAAAATGAATTATCAAAATTATCAAAGTACAAATCTTCTTTCGATTCTTTAGGTAATAGCGCTAATTCTATGATTGAAAAACTAAATAAAGGAACTAGTAAAGTATCTAAATTTGTTGCGTCATTAGGACGAATTGCTTTATATAGAGCAATACGATCAATATTAAAATCGTTTACTGAGGGACTACAAGATCTTGCTAAATTTGATTCAAAATTTAATGAATCGATGAGCGAAATTAAAAGTGATATGACTTATATTCGCAATTCATTAATTTCTTTAGTGGCGCCTATTATAGAAGTTTTAACACCAATCTTTACAGCTCTTACCGATGTTATTGTATCACTTATCGACAAACTAACATTAATGTTCAATGTTTTAGCAGGTAATACTACTTATACTAAAGCAACTAAAACGGTAGAAGATTATGCAAATGCATTAAAACAAGCTCAATCTCAAGCAACAGGATTTGATGAAATTAACGTCTTAAAAACTGATGACAATACTTCTATTGACGATATGTTTGCAACCGTCGAAATTGATTCGTCACAAATAAATGAAGCGATAGCATTAGCAACTACTTTAGGTACGATTTTAGTTGGGCTTTCTATCGTAAAAGTTGTCGAGGGTGCTACTGATTTAGTAAAATTGTTTAAAAATGTAAAGAGTGCTCTTACTGCAATTAAAACATTACTTTCAACAGGTGGAATTATGGGTCTATTAAAGAAAATAGGACCATTAGTATTAGGTATATCAGGAACTCTAATGATTGTTTATGGATTTGTTGATGGCATTGTTAACGGTTTTAATTGGCAAAACGTTCTTATTATTCTCGGCGGTATAGCTGCACTTTGTGTTTCAATCGGCTTATCTATTGGGTGGATTCCTGCCTTAATTGTCGCAATTATTGCGGTTGTAGCGTTGCTTGTAGCGGTAGTTATTCAATATTGGGAAGATATAAAAGCGTTTTTTATAAATTTATGGACTTCAATTTCCAATTTCTTTGTTGACTTATGGAACGATATCGTTGCCGTTTGGGAAAATGTGAGTAATTGGTTTGTGGATCTCTTTACTTCTGCATGGGAGGGAATAAAAAATGCATGGAGCGCTGTAACAGACTTTTTTTCAAATATTTGGACATCAATTAAAATAGGTTTTTTTAATGCTATTAATGGAGTAATCTCAGGGTTTGAAAGTTTTATAAACTTTTTTGTCAAGGGTATAAACACTATTATAAAAGGAATTAATAGTATTCATATTGATATACCTGATTGGTTAGGTGGTGGATATATAGGATTTAATATTTCTTATATTTCTGAAGTTAAATTAGGACGAATTTCTGGTTATGAAGTTGGTGGATTTCCTAAATCAGGCGAGTTGTATATGGCTAGAGAAAATGGAATAAGTGAAATGGTTGGTCGATTTGGTTCGCGTGCTACAGTCGCAAATAATGACCAAATTATAGAGGGTATTAAACGTGGTGTTTATGAGGCAATGATGGAATCAAAATCTAATACTGATAACGATAATATTGTTATTCAAATTTTAGATCGTAACGGACGTATCCAATCTGAACAAATTATATCTAGTGCTGAACGACGTAATCGACGCGACGGCAAAAAAATAATTGCTGTAGGTGTATAAAGGAGGTTCATTTATGGCTGAATATAATAAATATAATCCTATAAGATCCATAGACGGACTTCGTGTACCTTGCCCATCTTCTTATCAATGGTCATTAGAAGATTTATCCGCAAATGACGCAGGAAGAACCGAAGATACAAGAATGGATAAAAAACGTATTGGACAAGTCGTTAAATTAAATTTAGAATGGGTTAACGTTCCTATAAAAGACGCCTCAGAGCTTTTAAAAATTTTTAACCCTGAATATATCTCAGTATGTTATTTAGACGCCATGACGGGCGAATACGTAACATCTGAGTTCTATGTTGGGAATCGTACAGCACCATTATATAATGCTAGAGTTAATCGTTGGACAAAGATTTCATTTAATCTTATCGAACGTTCGGGGGTGAAAGAAGATGTATAAACTTTCGGACGATGTTATTGAATTATTTAAAAAGAATTATAGACAAATTGTGTCAATAACTTTTCGAGGTCTTACCAAAACTATAGAATTAACTGAATCCGATATTATGGAGGGCGGATTATCGGTTGACCGTTATTGTACATCGGGAAGCAAAATTGAAATAGGTTCTGCCATATCTGCTGAATTAACTCTCGATTTAGATAATAGAGACGGGAAATTTGATGATGTTAGATTTGAGGGTGCTGAATTATTTGTGCAAATCGGTATTAAAAAGTGGGACGCTGTAGCATGGGAAAATGCTGTTATACATTGGATCCCTATAGGGTATTTCACCGTTGATGAAACACCACGAAAACTTAGCACTATAAATTTGACAGCATTAGATAGAATGGTTCTATTTGATAAAGAAATAGATCGTAATAGATTATTTGAGGGTATGAATGTTAAGGATCTTATTTCTATATGTTGTGAAGCGTGTAGCGTTCCATTATCAACGGATTTATCCAATACAGTAGGAAAGTTTCTAGATTTAATCGTTTCAGAAATTCCGACACCATCAAATAATGAATTTACTTATAGACAACTTATTCAGTGGATAGCCGAATTATCGGGTACTTGTGCTTATATCGATTGGAACGGAAGCTTGTGTTTTGGTTGGTATAATGATTTATACTTTGAATTAGATCCATCTACTCGTTATACTTCTGATTTATACGAAAACGATATTACAATTACAGGAGTTCAAGTAAGTGCTGATGACGACAATGTTTATATCGTTGGAAATACTGATTATGCGTTTAATATTGAGGGAAATTATTTAATTATTGGAAAAGAACAAGAAATAGCAAATATGCTAGGTGATAAATTAATTGGATTTACTTATCGCCCGTATTCATGTACTTTTAAATCCGCACCATTTCTTTATCCTTTAGATAGTGTTGTGTTTATTGATAAAAAGGGAATAAAGCATAAGAGCATAATTACTCATATAAATTATAAAATTAACCGTTCAACGGAAATTAGCGGTAAGGGAGAAACTCCTACCAAGAATGGTTATGCTTCGTTAAATCCTTTAACAAAGCAAGAATCAATTATCATGGAAAAAATAAAGAATGAGTTTAATCAGGATTTAACTATTCAAGAGCAAAATACATTGCGAATGAATGAAATTATATCCAATTCATTCGGTTTATATATAACTGCTATTAAACAACCCGATGGAACAAATGTTTACTACTATCACGATAAAGAAAAAGTTGAAGATAGTAAAATAATTTACACATTCGGAAACGGAGGCTTTGCGTGGACTAATGATTGGAACAAAGGCAATCCTGTTTGGCAATATGGTTTTACTAAAGAGGGAAATGCTGTTTTTAATATTTTATCTACTTATAAAATATCTGCTGAATATATTGACGCTAGCAATTTAAAAATCAGTGCTGATAATGTTACGGGTTTAAACGTCTATGTCAAAAAAGACGAAAACGATCAAGTTGTCAGTATGCTTAATGCGTCATTAGATGTTATTTCGCTAAAATCTAATAGACTCTCGATTGATAGTGATAATTTTAAATTAAGCACTGATGGTAAAATTATTGCAATAGGTGGAACAATTGGAGGATTTGAAATCGGTAAAACATCATTATGGAGCAACATTTCTTCAATGACTACCACTGATAAAGAGGGAGTATATCTCGGTCACGATGGAATCAATTTAGGAGGAAATTTTATTGTCACTAAGTCAGGTGATGTGTCTATCACAAAAGGTAGTATTCGTTTAGGTGAAAAGCTTAATAATTATTCGTATATTGTCAATGTTACTAATAGTGGTTTTTCTTATGATAGTGGCACAAAAAATAGTGATCGTTATATTCATATGAATTTAGATTATAATGGACTAACATTGAAAAATTATTGGCCTGACGTGGGTGCGGATAATTATATGTTTATTGGATCACAGGGTGATATTTACGGATATGGGGCTTCTCCTTATAATGCTATTAAAACATATCCGTCGTTATTTATTTCCGCTCAAGATACAGAAAATGATTTTACATATCTGAATGTAGCTTATATCGATTTAGAAACTTCTTCTTCCAAAAATCTATCAACATTAAGTACATTTGCAACGAATACAACGCTTTCTACTGTCGTTTCTGGCAAATTAAGTGGAACTTGGGTAAATGATAGTGGAAGCGCAATTACTTCTGATAGAACACTTAAACATGATATTGAGGATCTTGAAGACGCTTATTCTACTTTCTTTGATAAGTTAAAACCAATCAAATACAAATATAATAACGGAACTTCAAATCGATTTCATACAGGATTCATTGCTCAAGATGTAGAGGTAGCTATTAAGGAAGCAGGGTTATCGACTGATGACTTTGCCGGTTATCTTTTAATCCACGATCTTGATGATAAAAAAAATGAAATAACCTATTTAGCACTTCGCTATAGTGAATTTGTTGCATTATGTGTAAATGAAATTCAAAAATTAAAAAAACGTATCAGTAATTTAGAAAAAGGAGGTATAACATCATGAAAACTGATAATAACGTAGAAAGACCATTTTGTCTAGAATTAGACGACGCTAAACGCGAGATCTACGATTCAATCACGGAAATTTCTCGTAAGCGAAAAATCCCTTACTACATGCTCGAATTTATCTTAAATGAAGCATTAGTACAAGTTAACATAGGGGCAAATCGAGAACGAGAAATGTCCAAAATCAATTACGAAAGACAACTATCAGAAATCTCTAAAGAAAAGAAATAAGGAGGATTACTATTATGAATGATATTATTAGAGAACTTACAATAGACGTATCAAAAGAAAATATTTTCTCAGCTATCTTAGCTAAACAATATGATAAAAATACTCGTTATATTTTAGCTACAATTACTAATCTAGGTAAAAAAATTGACGTGGATAGAAATAGTACAGTTATTATTAATTTTAGACGTCCTGATAAAGAATCTCATTCGTTTATCGGATCTGTTGAAGAAGATGGAAGAGTAAAAGTTCCTATTCCATATTGGGCGCTCGAAATAAATGGAGCAGTAACTGCGGATATTTCAATGTGTATGGCAGACGAAAGATTAACTACATTAAGGTTTATTATTCAAGTTGAAGAGGCGACGTTTAATGGGGCTACACCTATTATTACAACTTCAAAAATATATGGTGTTTCAGGTATCGGCAATGAAAATCCTGTTTTAACACGTACTAATGACGCTGTAGGTGTTTCTTTATCAGTTACGGAACGTGATATTTACAAAGAGTGTGTTGCCAATGATGTTGATTTTCAAAAATTTTTCGACTTTCCACAATACACCGATGAATTAGGCAATGTTTTCATCACAATTACACCAAAGTCATTTAAGATTGATTTCACTAATGACGGGGAAATTACTGCTATTAGCGTTAAAGAGTATGAACGTGGCGATGAAAATCTTGGTTTCTTTGTTCACCCATTCTTTAAAAAATGGACATCTGAAACTACATATAATGGTGTTGTATCGAGAGATATTGCTAAATATTTGTCATCGGCTTACGACAAAGTCAATGGCGAGGTATTTGAGGGTAGTATTAGTGAATCAAATAAAAATAATATAGTAGTTAGATCCGTACCAAATGAAGATTATACTAAATCTTCTGCTTCTTGGGAGCTTGGAAGAGAAGTTATTAAAAACACGAACGAATCATACGGAATTATGTCATGGTTATTTATTGATTTGTTTAGAACATTATGTCTCATTTATTTTGCAAGAACCGATTTAAATAATTTATTTCATATTGAATTTGAATATAGTGATGACGAATACTCGAGACAGTACGATCCTCTTGAACACGGAACTACAACGGGTGCAACAGATGATATCGATTCTCACACAGGATATAATACTGAAACACACCAATTTAAAATTTTTAATATTGATGACGCACTTGCCTGTATAACAGTAGATGGTTGCTACCAAACAAAAGATGGATTTTATTATTCATATTTATTTGATTTTGACGCTTCTAAAGATGTTGGAGCACATAAATCAATGTTATCAACAAAAGTAACAAGTTATGATGGCGAATACGATATTATTACTAAAATGAGTTATGACATCGACGAACCCGCATTTAAAGTTGCGACAGCTATGCGTCATGCAACCAACACTAATCCTGTTGATAGTGTGCAAAATATTTACTATTCTGCTAAACACAAACTTTACATAATAGAAGACGATTCACGCGGACAGTTATATTCTTTTGCTTGGTCTAACTATGACGTATACCCTGATTGGGGGGTCTTCTTCTCGTTTTGGGATAGCGGGTTCGTCTACTGTTGGGACAACGACAGCAACGCCGTCCGCCTTTGCAAATCACCTTTTTAACGGGGTTGGTAAGGGGTGTCCCCTTACTATTACAAAACCCGTAGGGTCGCGCTATAATAAAAATAGGGATTATATTGCCCTGACGTGTGGTTTGGCTCTGTTTCTCTTGGGTCTTCTTCTCGAATTGGAATAACAGGTTCAACAACTGTTGGAACAACGACAACAACGCCGTCCGCATCTGCTAATAGATGTATTAAAAATTATGCAATATAATTCCTTACCTCTTGGTAAAAAGTAAATTCATAAAAGGCGTTGGCTAGTAGTGAAATATCGAACATCAACGAAGAATTAGCAAAGGAGTTGAAGTAATGAAAACAATTAAAAACCTTTATAGTAATTTACTCTCAAAAGAGAAAATAAAATTAATTCTTTTAAAGAGTATCAAAGGCAAACCGTATGCTTTGAAAATTCAAAACAATGTTGACGAATATGTTAACCTTACTTATGAACATTTAGTAAATGAAACATACGACTTAAAGCCTGTAAAAAAAGTTATAATTCATGATAGAAAAAAAGATCGTGAAATAACGAAAAGTCCTTATTATCCTAATAAAATTTTTGATTATTTAATTGTCAGTCAATTAGAAAGCATGATAACAAAATCAATGTTTCATTGGTGTATTGGTAATGTTAAAGGACGTGGAAAAGATATCGGGCTATCTTACTTAGAAAAACACATGAAAAATTACAAGTATGCTTTAAAACTCGATATTAAAAAATTCTATGATAACATAGATAAAAAAATCTTACTGAATCTTTTGTCAAAAAGAGTTCATGACAAAAAATTTCTCAATTTTTATAGTAAGGTCGTCGGTCAAGATGGAAAAGGACTTGACTTAGGGCTTAATTCAAGTCAATGGCTTTCCAATTTTTATCTTCAAGGATTAGATTATTATATCAAACAAACATTAAAAGCTAAAATATACGTCCGATATGTAGACGATATGATAATTTTAGGAAACAACAAGCGCCGTCTTCATTATTATATAAGAGCGATTCAAGATTATTTATACAAAAATTTAGGATTACGGCTAAAAGAGAATTATCAGCTGTTAAACCTCACTAAAAACGATCAAATAGAATTTTTAGGATATAAGTTAACACCAAAAGAAACCACTCTTATTAAGCCATTGTTTTATCGTTTCGTGAGGTTATATAAGAGAATGGGTGATAAGTCTAAAAGACGTGCTAAAACTCTTGTATCATTGTGGGGTTGGTTTAAACGATCTACTTATTCTTATGTTTATTATAAAAAGTATCTTGAGCCAATTATACCATTTAAAAATATAAGAATGTTATTACAAAAAAGGAGGAAAAAATTAGCATGAAAATAAATGATGTTATTACACAAAGTTTTAAAAAACAATTAATCGAAAATCTTAATAAAATTGGTATTACTACTTCTAGTATTGAATGTATTTTGCTTGAGGGAAGTGCGTTATATCTACAACAACCGAACGATATTGATTTTAAAGTAATACTAAAACGTTATTTCAATAAAGCAGAGATGAGAAGATGTTTTTTCATCAATGGTTATACGGTTGAATGCGTTTATTACACATTTGATGATTGGGCGAATGTAACTAAATATAAGTCAAACGCTCAATATATCGTTGAAAGTAAAGACATGATTTGTATTTATGGTAACGATTCAAAATTTTTTAGATATGATGTTGTTACTAATAAAGAATTGCAAAGCTATATTATAAATGTCTATGATAAACTTTTTTTCAATTATAAAGAAAACGATAAAACTAATAAAATGAGCGACAAGCGGTTATGGAATTTTCTATTATTTGCATTCAAATTACAAAATAATGACGATAATTTATCAGACGAGCAATTAGAATTGTTACAAAAAGCACATGATTTGGAATTAAACAAGGAAGATTATTTACCTTTATTTAATGAATTAAAAGAAAGAATTTTAATTACATCATAATAAGGAGGAATAATTGGTGTCGAAATTATCATCAACACCTGTTTCAGATCATGACAGCATAATTCAACTCGATGGTGAAATTAAATCGATTAAACGACGTGTAAGTGCGATAGAAAAACAAATAGCCGTAACTCAAGACTTAACATTATCAGTCAATAAACTTGCCACTAATATGGATAATATGCTTAAAGAACAAGTAAAACAGGGTGAACGGTTAGATAAAATGGAACGTGCACCAATAGAAGAGGCAAAATATTACAAACGACAAATTATCAGTTGTATTATTACATCAATCGTTGGAGCGATTGTCGGGGCAATCTTATGTTTAATTTTAAAATAAGGAGGAACCCACATGAAAGAAATATTATTATATATTGTCGAGGGATTAATTTCTGTTTTATTAACCGTCATTACAGCTTATCTCATTCCATACTTAATAAATAAGTATTCAAATGATAAAAACAAAAAAATGCTTCTTGCACTTAATGATGTTATATCAAATGGTGTAAAAAATATTTATCAAACGTTTGTTCAAGAAATAAAAGGAACAGATAAATGGACTAAAGAAACGCAAGAAGAAGCGTTAAAAAAATGCTATTTATTTATTCAAGAGAATTTAACAGAAGATCTAAAAAATTGGTTGAACAAATACTCTAACGACATAGAAGCATTTATCAAAGGTCTTATTGAAGCAGAAATTTATTCTCTTAAAGCAATTAATTCAAAGACTGTAGCTTAGCGACGAATTATTATTCCTAATGTTAAATACTTAAAAATATAAAGGGGTTCGTATAAATTATCAAATGCCCCGCCAGGAAATAGAATCTCGTTCTATTATAAGAAATAATAGAGCGATTTTTTATTTTTATAGCACTTTCGTGGTAGTTCGTTAACTTTGTAGACCATAGAATTTTTTGGGAATTTATCAAATTAATAATTTTAAAGTTTTTTAATTAAAAAAATAGGCTTTGTTTTTGTAAAGTGATAGTTTAGGGTCATATAGAGTTTGAACCCTATCGTGTATTATGGGTTTGAACTTTTTAAGATAAAAAATATCTACCAAAATTGAACTTTGATAGATGATTTTTTCTATTTAAGCATGAATGACAATCCTAAATTCACATGTAAATATTGTGGCTCTTTCCTTATAAGTAATTGTTCCTTTAAATAAAGATATGTTTGTTTCGTTTAACAGGTATCATTTTAGAAAATAGATCTCGAAAAGAAATGTCGAACAAATCATTAATATTTTTGCTTTGTTTAATGATAGAAACATATGTCGAGGGGTTATCTATTATAGAAGAATTAACGTTTTGTGTTTGGATTTTTGATAATTCTCTCATTAGTTCTTTAACTTTAAGGATGATGCTTTATTTTATTACTAAAGAAAATACACTTGTGTGTTCTTCCAATATTATACTTTTTAATATGTTCAAGAGGTTCTTTGAGTTTTATTGACAAATTTAACGTATATGTTAATATTTTTAGCGGTACTAAAAATCAAATTATCGGATGGAGGGTTTTGGTATGAGAATTGATTTAAAAAATTATGATAAGGAAACTGAATTTAAAGAAATAATTGATGAGTATATTTTTCCATTATTAGGAATGAAAGGAGATAATATTCAAAAAATTCCTGATAAAGATAGTTTCTTTAAAAATACGCATAATGAAATTATTTTTTTTGAGAAACAAAAAATTTATTTTTTACCATATAAAAATTCGAAATGGGGATATTTTATTGATACAGTGAAATGTATGAATAATTTTAATTTTACATTATGCAGGAAAGTATTAGCAAAATTAGTTTCGGTTGCCAATAATAATTTAAAGATTGGCACTCAAAAAAATTTTAAGTATATAAACGAGCAGCAGTGCATTTCTAGCTATGAAGTTGCGGTTCAAACTTCAATATGTGAATACTTAACAAACAATAATTCAGCTGATAAAAATGATACTATGAAAACTTTGCTGAATTTATTAGACAAATTACAAAAGTGGGCTTTAAAAACATATGAAGGAAAAAAAGTTCCTTTTGGTTTTGTAATTGATATGAAGGAAATCTCTAAAACAAAATTAAACTATTTGGAATTTTTGGGCGATGAATTTTCGGCTACTATTTCTGATGGTATTTCTTCAGTAGTAGTTATTGATAAATATGGTAATTATCTTGATTATAAATCTATTGTAGAAAATAATAAAATTAAAGCTTGTCAGTTGAATAATTGTTTGCCTATTCGTTTTGCTCAAATAATAAATGAAAATGTAAGCGAAAATTCATTAAGAATAGGTGTTTTTCTTTTGACAGGCGGAGATATTTTCATCGCAAAAAATGGCAAAATAGATTTAATAAAACGTAATGGTAGGTGGGCTAATTTTTCTTACCAAAGCTTTTTAAATGTTATGGAAAGATATAATAATACTGAGGATATTGATAAACAAATTTTGATGGAAGTTTTTTCGAGTGCTATTGATGTATCATTATCTCATTGTGGTGGAATTATCGCGATAGTAAAGGATGGAATGGAATTGAAGAATTCAGAAATGGAATCGAAGGATGCAGAAAAAGAAAATATTCTTAGCGAGTGTGATAATCTTCTTGTTTCTAAGAATGATGATGAGCTTAAAGATGCACTTAGCAAAAAAGAAAATGAATATAATATTAATAAACGGCTTTATAAAAGAAATATGATTAAAAATTTATTAAATGGTAAGAAATTATTTATAAATATAGATAGAAAATTGAGAGCTGAATTAATTGGTTTAGATGGTGCAACAATTATTCAAAAAGATGGTTCGGTTGTTGCGTTCGGTGCTATTATTCAAAATGAAAAAGGATCAACCGGTGGAGGAAGAGGAGCGGCAGCTAAATTGTTATCTAGATATGGCGGTTTTGCAATCAAAATTTCAACAGATGGTTACATTGAAGTATATATGAATAGGGAATTGAAATATTATATTAAATGAAAACACACATGTATTGCTTTGTAATATATTGCATATAATATTGATGAAAACATTTGACGTATATCTTTATTTGTGCTACAATGTTTTCACTTGAAAGGTGATATAACATCGCGTGTTAATATCAGATTAGCTGTTAATCGTTTGATTAATAGTTAAGTACAACAAATAAGTATTATTTGTTAAAAAGCCCGGGTCCAATTGGAACTTGGCTTTTTTTATTGCGCGATTTGTGTAAAATATTTTTTGTAATTCTTGCGATGATTTTGAAAAAAGAATAGAAAAAGTATCCAAAAAATTAGCACAACAAGAATTTGATGCTATTAAAATGCCGATTATAAGGAAAGTCTCACTGGAAATATTGTAAACAATACATTGAGAGTAGATGGTAAAAGGATGCGTAATTCAAACATATTTGATTTATTAAAACAAAAAAATAAAAAATATCCATTGGCTTTTAAATTGCAACCCTAGACTCTTGATGAAATTATAGAATAGCAACTTATTATTGGTAAAGGCAAGTTGTTATGTAATGAATCTAAATGATGAACCATTTGGAATGATAAAAAAGAGAGACATTGAAGCATTTGAGATTGATAAGAAAAAATTATTTAACAGAAATTTTATTATATGCTTTATTGGCAAAGTAATAATAATTCTTTAATGAATTAATTATTTTATTTGGAGATAGTACGATTGCGTGTTCGCCAAAACGTCTAAAGTATTGTTCTACTTGAGCGTATGAGCAAGAGAAGTAATAAATATCTCCCTCGATTTTAGAACATTGAGGACGATATAAATATATTCTTTTAAACAGTTCTTTTCCTGTTGGAGTTAGTTGTACTTTTATTTCTTCGTTTTCATAAGGTTTAATTGAATATTGAATTCCATATTTTATTTGCTTATTAAATATCTCTTCTTGATGAGGTAAAATTTCTCTTTTACTTGTAAGCAAAATGACATCTTTTATTTTGGCTAAACGAACTGTATGTAATATTCCGTTTTCAGCGACAAAAAGACCATAGTTAAATAATTCATCTTTAGATGAAGAAATCGTGTAAAGAGAAGCTTCATTAATTACTGCTCCAGAAGTTAAAGATAAATATACTTTCACATTACTATCTATTGATTTAGATAATAATGCATAGTTTTGTTTAAAGATTATCCTTTCTCTTTCTGGTTGGACTTTAGAAGCGTATGAAGTGAATAATCTTCTAAAGTAAGAAGAGATTGATTCGGTTTTTACAAAGTTATTTAAAATAAAATAAATTGCTTTTGATGAGATCTTTGTTGGCTTAAATAAGAAAGAAACCGATTTATTACTTTGATCAACAGATGAATTCTTTTTATCAATTACTTTTACTAGTTTATGATATACTTCTTCCTTTTCTTCATCAGAAATATTTTTTATCACGCTAAAAACATCTAATCTAAATTTATCATCGAGTGCGGAGAACTCTTCATAATAATTATTTATTAATGTGTTAATGAATAAGTTTCTATTAAGATTATTTTCTCCCTTATAAAATAAAAAGTTTTCACAGTCTTTTAATAAAATATTGTATGTGTTTAAATCTAAAGTTACTTTAATTTTTTCTTCCATAGTGTTAATCCTTATGAAAAGTGTATCAAAAAAGGGTACAAAAATTCAACGGAAATACATATATATTTAACTAGTTATTTTTAGGGGTACGAAAAAAAATAAAAATTTGCTATCTATTATTAATAAAGTAACCCATTTATAATTTTGTTGTAAGGGCGAAGAGGTGAGCAAAATGAAAAAAGAGTTATTAATGAAATTATTATCAAAAGATTATTTGGTCTTAAATTTTTCTTCTAAAGTAAATTTTAATAGCCAATTAAATATTGATTTAATCAGTGCGATTGATCATTCTTTTAAATCGTTAGGTTTTAAGATTAAAGATGAAGAATTAATTAAATTAATATCTATATCTCGAGATGATTTAACATCTTTTTATCATGATAACTATAAGTTATTATCTTCGTTTGTTGGAAATAGTGTTAAACATAAGATTTTCTACGCTAATTTTCCTGAGATATCCAATATACCAGAGAAAGAAATGTATACTCGTGCTTTTTTACATTATTTAACTGCATCGGAAAATGATGATGGTTTTATGTCTCAAGATATAAATGATTTTGAACGTGAAGAAGTTCATTCTGATAACAAAGTAATCTTAAAACTTATTAACGAACAAGAAGCAAACAAAATCCTTATTGATTTAGTAAGGGATATGTTTGAATCGAAACAAGCGATATCTTGTGATGAAACAAACTTTATCTTATCTTGCTTTCAAAATCTTTTTGATAAGGAAAGTTTATATTATTTGATTGATGATATTCCTTTTAAAGAGAATATTGCTATCTATGTAAATACAATAAGAAAGCTATATCCTAATGAAACTAAATTGGGTGACATTTTCAATGAAAAAATTCTTTCTTTTATTAAAACTCCAACTGATTTACTAAGAGTGTATGCGATTATTTCAAATGGTGATTATACTTTAAATGATAATAGTATATTTATCTCACTTGATAGAAAGTGTCGTCGATTATTTTTAGCAATATTAAACAATATGTGCGCTAATAAAGATTATGTCTACGATGACTTTTCAAGACATGATTTTTTATGGAAAAAAGCATTTGAAAAACTTCATGTTGGTGAATATGAAAAACAATATCCTCATATCTATTTAGTATGTAAAAATATTAGAGAGGATAATTATTCTACATATTATTCGATGCTTGAAAAGAATAAGAATAATCAAGTGGGTTTGATATCATTATTACGTAAAAGACCAGGAGAATTTGCTCGTAGATTAGATATGCTTTTACGCAATGCATCTTTTGAAACTGAATATACACTTCAAGAGTTTGAAAAAATTGCTGATCAAGTATCCTCTAATGTTTTGTTACAATTATATACATTCTTTCAAAATAGAAATCTTTATTCTACTCGTATTTTTTGTATCAAAAAATTATACTATAACAGTTATATTGAAGTAGAGGATAAAAGAGATGATATTCCGGACTATACTATTGAAAGAATATGTGCAATAATTCTTAATGCATTGAAAAATATTTATTCATCTTATCCTAGAATAGAAAATGTCTATTTAGACGAATCGATGAAAAATTATGCAATGCCTATGAATTCACGTAATAAATCAACAGGAAATAAGACGCTTACTTTTGGTACGAGAATAAAATTAGATGAAGAAGACGGATCATTTATTCGTTTCTTTACTCATTGGAAAAATATGAATGAAGGAAATGGTAAACGTGTTGATATTGATTTATCGGTTGAACTTGTAAATGAAGATTTTACATCTACAAGAAGTGTATCATGGCACGATTTATTTGGTGGTAGAAAATTTGATACATACCATTCAGGTGATATTGTTACTGCACCAAATGGAGCAAGTGAATTCGTTGATTTAGATTACATTAGTGCAAGTAAATATTATCGTTATGGTGTGATTTGTAATTACGTTTTCACGGGACAAAATTTTTGTGATATACCAGAATGCTTTTCTGGCGTTATGTTTATGAAAAAGAAAGGGAAAAGAGGTGTAGTTTTTAATCCGGAATTTGTTAAGTATAAGTATGACTTAACCCAATATGGATCAAGTGAGAATATTGCTTTGGCAATCGATTTTAAAACTCGTGAACTTATTTGGATGGATATACCTCGTTCAAGTGGTAGAATGTATCAAATTGCAAGTGGTGATAGCGGAGTAGTTATTGCATTAAAAAATGCTTTAAAAAAGCAAATGAATATGTATGAATTTATTAAACTACATTCATCTCATTTAACCTTTGTAGATGATATATCACAAAGTGAGTTTATTATCTCTGACAAAGAGAATGCGACATTGAAACCATATGATGTAGAAAAAATAACTGCATCATGGTTATAAAAAGCATTCAGGCTTAATGATCACTTACTTCTAATAAGCGAGAAAGCGAGAAATTAGTGACAAACTTTCCTGAATGCTTATAAACAAGGCTTATTATTACATACTTCTAGATTAACAAGAATGTCGAGCATTAGCTCGACGCAGAATTGTAATAGACTTTCCTTGTTTTCTAATCACATTTTCTATTTTTTAGTGAACATATCGCTTGTTCATGCCGAGGAGCTACACTCCTCATTTTTTTTAAAGTAATTTTTCAATCTATGTTTATACATAAACTAGTGGGACAAATTTAAATAACAAGCATTTTAAATATAGTAATTTAAGGTACATAGACAAAATTTCTTTAATTGTTAAAAAAATTAACATCTTATTTGCAAAATTAACATTAGAATTGAAAATATATGAATTATAATTTGATTGAGATTGGGGGTGATCTTTAAATGAAGTTTAATGAAAGGCTAAAAGCATTAAGAAAAACGCATAATTTAACACAAGTTGAACTTGCGAAAAGATTATATGTTAGTCGTTCACTGGTTGCAAGATGGGAATATGGCGATATTTATCCAACAATTGCTAATCTTAATAAAATTTCCGATTTTTTTAACATTCCCATGAGCGATATTTTGAGTGAAGATGAAAAAACCGAAATAATAGTTCGTCAGGCAAACTTAGAGAAAAAAATAAAAAATGGATTAAGAATCACTATGAATTTTGTTAATTTCGCTTTGTCTTTGCTTATTTTATCAATCTTTTTTCCATTATTGCCGATATGGGGATACACTCATGAAATAATTACGAGCACGGAACCTTTATTAAAGATTACAATTACTGAACAAGATTTATTTAGGGTTTTAAATGATACTTTTTATAATACTGGATTAAAAACAGCATACGTCTTTATCATGATTTTAGAAATTATTTCATTAATAATTTCTTTATTTTCATTAGTAGTTTCATTCTTAAGAAAGAAACAAAAATTGAGTTGTTTTATATTTATGATAAGTTGTTCTATTAACATTATTCTTTCTTTGCTTATTTTTTCAAGTTTTATTGCAAAAAGGCCTTTAAATATTATTGGTGGTTTTTTCCTATTCTTATTAGTGTTATTAGCAATCATATCATCTATTTTTATTGCAAAACAAAGGAAAGGAAATTTATAAAGAATGCATAAAACAAATTTTTGTAAACTAATAATATATTAAAGCCGTTTTGAATTGTGTATTATTTGCGTTCTAGTTTTGGAAAATTGTTGTTATTCGCGTTCTTGTAAGACAGGAAAATTAGTTCGTTTAATTATTAAAAGTAGTAGAACGTTTTTTATTAAACATGAATGAAATTTAAACATTTTTGCTTGTTTTTAAAAGAAGGTAAGCTTTATGTAAAAAAGACAAAGAGGGTTAATGAAATTTTAATAATATTATGCATAAAATATTAATATATCAATATCAAGATTCATATTATATTATAAATATTTTTATATAAATATTGATATTTATTTTAAAAATTAGTAAAATTCTTTTAGATAAAGGAGATAATTATATGTCATTGATTACAGAAGAAAATATATTAAATTTATTATATTCGTACAATTCATGGTGGAGAACAGGAATTGTACAAAAAGAATTTGATAAACCTATTAAAAGAATTTCTTTTTATGAGGCTCAAAAAAATTTTTGTAACAATGAAATCAGAAGAACAATTTTATTAAGTGGTGCTAGAAGAACTGGAAAAACAACAATTATGTACCAAACAATTTCATCTTTAATTACAAAAGGAGTATCACCTAAAAATATTTTATTTATTTCATTTGACCATCAATTGTTAAAAATGTGCAGCATTCAAGATGTTTTAAATGTTTATGTTTCTAATGTTTCAACAGATAAAGAATTATATTGTTTTTTTGATGAAATACAATATTCTGATAATTGGAATAGTTGGCTCAAAATTTTATATGATACCAATCCAAATATAAAGATAATGGCTACTGGTTCCGCTAGCCCAATTTTGGAAGATAAAGTAAAAGAAAGTGGATTGGGTAGATGGATAACGATACAAGTCCCTACACTATCTTTTTTCGAATATTGTGAATTATTGCACATTGAAAACCCAGAATTACCCAAAGGGATGAAACCTACTCAATTATATTTGCTTACGCAACAAGAACAAACGGATATAATGAAAAAATTATCATTTCTACAATCTCATTTTATAAGATATTTACAAGTAGGTGGTTTCCCAGAACTTGCTTTATCAAGCGATGATATTTATGCTCAAAGAATACTTAGAGAAGATATTGTCGATAAAGCAATAAAAAGAGATTTGCCTGCAATTTATTCGATAAGAAACATTAATGATATTGAAAAAGTATTTTTATATCTATGTTATAATTCATCTAATATTATAAATATTCAAGCGATTTGCAAAGAATTAGAGGTTAATAGGATAACATTAGAAAAATACATAAAATATTTAGAAAGTGCAAATCTCATTTATATCAGTAAATTAATCAATATGAGTTCAAAACAAATACTAAAATCGCAGAATAAGATCTATATAGCCGATGCTGCGATAAGAAATGCAGTTTTAATGAAAGATGATATCACTAATGATCCTACTGAATTAGGAATTGTGGCAGAAACTGCGGTTTACAAACATGTAAAAGCATTCAGTTATGATGGATTAGCGAATGTTGGATACTTTAGAGGTGGCGAAAAAAATAAAGAAATTGATATTGTTGTTAAATACCATCAAGCATTAACTCCTATTATGATTGAGGTTAAATATAGAGAAGATTCAAAAATCACAGATAAAGATTTAATTGTGGAATTTTCTGATGTTAAATTGCCAAATCTTGTAGTTACAAAGAAAATTGATGATTTTGGATTATTTAAATATAAAAACGGAAAGTCAATATATAAGATTCCCGCACCAGTATTTTTATATCTTTTAGGTTATGTTGAAAGTAACAAGTTAAAAGAAAGCATGCATTTTTAATAAAAAATGAAAGAAATTATGAAACTAAATAAGTTAAACGAATTGACTTAATTCACAGATAGAATTAGAAAAATTTAGAAGTTATGCTTTAAATTTTGTTGCCAAAAATTTTAGCAAGTTTTACTTCAATTAACTTATGGCGATTTAAACTTTTTTGGTTAATGATTTTTAAAATTTAGCACTTTCGTGATAAATGAATTGAAATTTTTAATTGCCGATAAAAAATTAACATTTAACTTCATAAATTAACATTCTAGTATTAGGATTAAGATTTATAATTTTCTTGTAAAAGGAGAGGTTGGCAATGAAGTTTAATGAAAAATTAAAATCATTAAGAAAAGAACATAATCTTACTCAAGTTGAACTGGCGGAAAGTTTATATGTCAGTCGGTCACTGGTCGCAAGATGGGAATATGGCGATATTTATCCCACGATAGAGAATCTTAATAAAATATCATCTTATTTTGATATTCCGATAGGCAATCTATTATGCGAAGATGAAAAAACAGAAATAATAGTTCATCAAGTAAACTTGGAAAGAAAAATAAAGAAAGTATTGAGAATATCATTGCTAACATTGATTATAGTTTATTCAATTGTCATGCCAATAGTATATTGTTTAAAGGTATTTTCCATTACCGGATTTGGCTATTTAGGAAACAATTATACAAGTAGCGAGATAGATTTTAATGTTTTTCATTATTCAGTTGTAGATTGTATTTTGCCTGAAGATTCATGGTTATTAGTCGTCTCACCATTGACAAATTTAGTATTAATTATTTTGGCTATTTTAGCTTTTAGTTTAAAAAGAAAAAGAATAAAAAATATTTTAATATTTGTTACCACTATTTTATTTATTGTTTCATTGGTTTTTGTCATTTTGACATTTGTGCTTGGCACAAAGCATCCGATTGGAATTCTTCCAAAATTCATGTAAGTAACAAGGAAAGTGATATTTATTTTTGAAGAAATAACTGAAAATAAATTAAAAAAGTTAAGTACATTATAAGTGAAATTGATGAGCAAACTTATATTTCCGTTAGTCCAAAGAATGTTATATATTAAGTTTTAACTTATACTTTTTAGTCACTTTAACAAGTTTTTTTAAATTAATCAGATAAAATTTATATAAATAAAACAAGTTGTCAAAATTCTTTATGATTAAAATTAAGGAAATTCAACACTTTGTTATTATCGTAAATAAAGAATTAACAATGTTACTGAAGCTTTAACGATGCTTTATCTTTGCTTATTGATATAATATTGACAAGAAAAATAACTGCGACATTTTTCTAAATATTATTAAAGGAAGGAGTAGCAAAGATGAAATTTCCGGACAAATTAAAAAATTTACGAAAAGAGAAGGGATTGACACAAGAAGAATTGGCTTCTAAAATATTTGTCTCAAGAAGTCTAATTGCTAGGTACGAAAATGGAAGTGTTGTGCCGTCTAAAGAAAATCTAGAAAAATTATCTTTATTCTTTGATTTAAGACTTTCTGATTTCATCGATAAAGAAGATATTGTTGGATTAACATTATCACAAAATAAGACAGCTTTGATTATGGAAAGATTTTTTTCCATTTTAATCATCATAGTTAATGGATTATTTAGTTTTATATCATTGTTGCCGATTTTTAAACTTAAAAGATATTATTATTATGAAGGTAACTTAGTTCCGAATTTAGAGACAAAATTTTTTAGTTTTGTTCAAATAACGCTTCTAAATAACAATTCAATTGTCTTAATAACGATTATTTTTTGTGCAATAAACCTATGTCTAAGTATTGCATGCCTAGTAAAGCAGAATTTTAAACATCGAATTTGGATTAAAATGATTAATTATGTATTGTTTGTTTTAATTTTATTTTTAATTTTCTTTTCTATAGTTTTTTCAGTAATATACCTAAATAACAATATTTATGATTATTAACGATTTCATATAAAATGTAGAATATAACCGGAAATATTGTCGTTATATTCAAAATTTATCGGAGTATAACTCGATAAACTTCTTGATTATATGATTATTAAACAATAATAAGGATTCGTAAAAAAGACTAAGAAACTTCTTTTAAAATTGCCTATATTTTAAACGATAAATAAGCTATCTAGTAAAAATTCTTTAACGATGATATAATCATTAATGGTGAGAAAATGAAAGAATTATTGATTGTCGTCGATTTTCAAAATGATTTTGTTGACGGGGCGTTAGGATTTCCTAAAGCCAGCGAAATCGAAGATTACATTTTAGCTAGAATCAAAAAAGCGAGGGATGTTAAAGAAGATATTATCTTTACTTTGGATACACACGACAAAGATTATTTAAATACCGAAGAGGGAAAAAATCTTCCGTGTCCTCATTGCTTAAAAAACAGTAAAGGTCATGAATTATACGGAAAAGTTAAAGAGGTTCAAGATTTCGGTTTGGTATTTGAAAAAGATACTTTTGGATCAAGAAAGCTTCTGGAATATTTGATTGAGCACCCATACGATAAAATTACGCTTTTGGGATTGGTTTCCAATATGTGTGTCTTTTCAAATGCGGTAATCGCCAAAACCGCGTGCCCCAATGCCCACATCTTGATTGATTCAAAAGGGAGTCGCTCTTTTGATGAAGACTTAGAAAATAAATGTTATGAAGTTGCCAAAGGTCTTCAAATTGAGATTATTTAAATGAAAGAATTTAAGCCGTTATTAATCAAAGTGACAGTTGTTGACTTAGGATTATTCATACTTAGTTCTTTCTGCTTCTTTATCGGTCGTATGGAAATACCATTAGGTTTCTTGTTGGGAGCGACGATTGGACTATTAAATTTCTTGTTGATGTATTTCCAATTTAAGATACTTATCGTACCGCAACAGGAAAAAAGAATCAGATTAAAATCGGGATTAAGTTTTATAACTCGTTTCATCATTTACGGACTAGGTTTGGCACTTGCGTTGCTTCTTGAAAAGAATGGTTATAAAATCTTTGCGTGGTATACAGTTTTCATAGGTTATTTGATGCTTAAAATAGTAATGTTAGTCGACAATTATTTACAAACAAGAAAAGATCGTAAATCAAAAGGATAAGAAAGAGAGGAAATACAATATGAATATCTGGCATGACATCAATCCCGAAAGAGTGACTAAAGAGAAGTTTGTCGCTTGTGTTGAAATTTCATTAGGAAGCAAAAACAAATATGAACTCGATAAAGAAACGGGGTTATTGAGATTAGATCGAATTCTTTATACTTCGACTCATTATCCAGCTAATTATGGCTTTATTCCGCATACTTATGCCGGTGATAATGACCCGTTAGATGTGCTTGTGATTTGTAACGAACCTTTAGTACCGATGACTTTAGTAGAATGTTATCCAATCGGAGTGATCAAAATGATGGACCAAGGCGAAGTCGATGAAAAAATCATCGCGATTTGTGCTCACGATCCGCTTTATTCTAACTTTCACTCGATGGAAGAATTACCTAAGCACATTTTCGATGAGATAATGCACTTTTTTAAAGTATATAAAACCCTTGAAAATAAGGAAACTTCTGTCAAATCATGCGATGATAAAGAAGAAGCGATGAAAGTCATAGATTTGGCCATAAAAAATTACAATCGAGTTTTCAGAAAATAATGTTTTTATAGTGTAAAAAACGAGAACTTTTGGTAAAATTAACCTAGATTTAAAATAGAAAAGAGCGAGCACATGACTTTATTCAGTTTACCGCAATCGACAGTAGTAGGATTACCGGGTGAGATTTATACAAGTTTACTCATCTGTTTGGTTTTGCTCGTATTTTGTTTGGTGGTAAAAATTAAATCAAGAAAGGTCGATCCTTTAAAAAGACCGAAAGGGATTATGCTCCTTGCCGAAATGGCAGTTACCAAAGTCGATAAAATGGTCACTGAAAATATGGGGCGACAATTTCTTTGGGCGGCACCATATATCGCTTTTGTGATGGCATTTTTATTTTTGTCTTTTACTAGCGGCTTATTTGGGTTGCCTTCGCCGGTTGGATATTATATGATCCCGTTAAGTTTTGCACTCATCACTTTTATCGCCATTCACGTCACCAGTATCGTCTATACCAAAAAAAATTATTATAAACGCTATTTAGAACCATTCTTTTTCTTTTTACCTATCAATTTAATCTCGATGTGGGCACCGCTTTTATCGTTGTCTTTACGTTTGTTCGGCAACGCTTTGGCCGGTTGGGTTTTGATGAGTCTTGTCTACAATGTATTTTATGAATTAAGTGTCAGCCTTGTCGGACTACCATTACCGATCGCCTCGGTTGTCACACCGTTTTTACACGCTTATTTTGATGTGTTTGCCGGTTTTATTCAGGCACTTGTGTTTACAATGCTGACGATGCTTTTGATTTCAAGCGAAGTTCCTGATGAATTTAAAATGCAAGAAAAAACAAGTTTACAATAGTTAAAAGGAGGAAACTATATGATACAAGCATTAACCGAAGTTGTAGAAGCAACAGTTGCCGGAGGTTACAACGAATTCTTCGTGCAAGGAATGGGTGCTCTAGCGGCTGGAATTGCGATTTTAGCCGGCCTTGGTCCTGGTATTTCCGAAGGTATCGCGGCTAAAGGCGCAGTTGAAGGAGTAGCTAGAAACCCGGAAGCTGCCGGACAAATAAGAAGCATGCTCATGTTAGGCTGTGCTTTGACTGAAACGACGGCTATTTATGGTTTATTGATCTCGATGCTTTTACTTTTCTTGGTTGCGATGTAATCGTTTATGATCACTTTTTTTGATATTAGCAACATTGCGCCGGATCCTAGCGACATTATCAATAAATTGTTCCCTAATGGGTGGCAGCCTTTAGTTATTCAACTTGTTGCCACTTTGGTAATGTTCCTTATTGCTAGCAAATTGTTATTTAAGCCGGTACGCGAGATTTTGAAAAAACGCGCCGATTATGTTGAAAATAACATCAAAGAAGCGGAAAAATCTGCACTTGAGGCTAGCAATAAAAATAAAGAAGCTGATCAAAATATTCTAGAGGCTAAAGCTCAAGCTTCTTTAATTCTTGAAAATGCTAAAAACGACGCTTTGGTCGTTAAAGAGCAATTAGTTGCGGATGCTCATCAAGAAGTTTCATTGTTAAAAGATAAAGCATATAAAGAGATCGAACAAGAAAAGCAAAAAGCTCGCGAAGAAATCAATCGTGAAATTGTCGATGTTGCACTTTTGGCTTCAAATAAAATTTTAAAGCGAGAAGTTAACGATTCAGACAACAAGCGTTTAGTTGAAGATTTTATAAAGGATGTCGTTAACTGATGGATAGCTTATTAAAACGTTATGCATCGGCTCTTTTGAGCATTGCAAAAGAGGAGCATAAAAACGACGAATATCGCGAATATGTAAAAGGAATGATTGTCGCTCTTGAAGAAAATTTAGAATTCATCACGATTCTCAGTTCGGAATTTATCGATAAGAACGAAAAGATTGCCTTAGTTGACAAAGTATTTGCGGATTGTCCGTATGAGAACCTCTTGAATTTCATCAAAGTGACGATTGATAATCGCCGCGAAAAGTTGTTAATCGGCTTTTTAAAAGAATTTGTAAGTCTTTCTAACGAAGCCTCACAAATTGCCGAAGGCTATGTCTATTCGACAGTTAAACTATCAAAGTCACAAATGGATGATTTAGAAAAAGCTATCGGGCAGAGACTACAAATTCAAGTTTCTTTGATTAATAAGATTGATGAAGAACTTATCGGTGGCGTCAAAGTAATAATTAAAGATTATGTTTTTGATGGTTCCTTGAAAAACAAATTAGAATTATTGAAGAACGATCTTCTAGAAAGGAATGTGGATTAATGAATATTAAGCCTAATGAAATCTCGGCGCTTATTAAAGAGCAAATTAAAAATTACTCTCATCGCGTCGAATCTAAAGACGTCGGTTCCGTTGTCACCATCGGTGATGGAATCGCTTTGGTTTATGGACTTGATAAAGCGATGCTTGGGGAACTGGTAGAATTTCCTAAGCAAATTTATGGAATGGTCTTGAGCCTTGAAGAAGATCATGTCGGAGTGGTCATGCTTGGTGATGACAAAGAAATCAAAGAAGGAGATTTGGTCAAACGGACGGGACGAGTGATCGAAGTACCAGTCGGCGATAATATGCTAGGACGAGTGGTTAACGCTTTAGGACAACCGATCGATGGACTTGGCGAAATCAAATGCCAAAAATATCGTCCGATTGAGCGGATTGCACCCGGTGTAATGACACGTAAATCAGTCGATACCCCACTTCAAACCGGAATCAAAGCCATCGATGCCATGATTCCGATTGGAAGAGGTCAACGTGAACTGATCATCGGCGATCGTCAAACCGGTAAAACGGCGATTGCTATCGACACCATCATCAATCAAAAAGATAAGGGCGTCTTATGTATTTACGTGGCTATCGGACAAAAAAATTCAACCGTCGCTCAAATTGTCGAGAAGTTAAAAAACAAAGGAGCGATGGACTATACTTGTGTCGTTTCCGCGACCGCTTCAGAATTATCGCCATTACAATATATCGCTCCCTATGCCGGTGTTTCAATCGCCGAAGAATGGATGGAACAAGGCAAGGATGTTTTAATTGTCTACGACGATCTTTCGAAACATGCGGTTGCCTATCGTACGATGGCCTTGCTTTTAAAAAGAGCACCGGGTCGGGAAGCTTATCCGGGCGATGTTTTCTATCTTCACTCGAGATTATTGGAAAGAGCTTGTAAACTTGATAAAGAATACGGAGGTGGTTCGATCACCGCGCTTCCGATTATTGAAACGCAAGCCGGTGACATCTCGGCGTATATTCCAACCAACGTGATTTCGATTACCGATGGCCAGATTTTCTTGATGAGTGAACTCTTTAATGCCGGACAACGGCCAGCGGTCGACTCCGGTTTATCGGTATCACGCGTCGGTTCTGCGGCCCAAATCAAAGCGATGAAACAAGTCGCGGGTTCTTTAAAAATCGAATTGGCCAATTATGGTGAATTGCAAGCATTTTCACAGTTTGGTTCCGACCTTGACGAGGATACTAAAAAAGTTTTAAATCACGGCGATCGTCTGCTTGAAGTTTTAAAACAAGAGCAGTACGCACCCTTTTCGCTCAATCGGCAGATAATCGAGCTTTTTGCGGCTAAGTATCGTTTTTTAGAAGAATTGCCACTCAATGAAGTGAGACCTTTTTTAGATAAACTGTATCGGGACATCGAACTTCGTCATCACGATATTCTCGATCGCTTAGACAATCAAAAATGCTTTGATCAGGCGTTAGAAGATCACTTAAAAGAAGTAATTCAAGAAACGCTTGACATTTATAAAAAATAATTAAAAATCACTTTAAAGGAGGTGAGCGGCAATGTCGTTAAGTTTACAAGCAACCAAAAGAAGAATCGAATTCGTTAACGCGACTCAAAAGATCACAAGAGCGATGAAATTAGTGGCGACGGCTAAACTTAAAGTTTGGAAAACGAAGTTGGAAAATTCTTCTTATTATGCCGATAACATGAAAAAACTGCTCACCAATGTCTTTAAATCAATTGAAAATGAGGAAGAGTTGATAAATGATCCAAGTCTTCCGACCTTATATTTGGTAATCACTTCTTCTTTAGGACTATGCGGTGGTTACAATTATAATCTTTTTAAAAGATTGCTTCCGGAAATTCAAAAAAACGATTTGCTTTTAGTAATCGGAAGTCGCGGTGTGAGTTTCTTTACTAATCGCGGATATCAGATTGATCGCACTTTTGAAGATGCTTTTGTGGCCTTTGATTATACGGTCGCTAGAAGAATCGGCAATTTTATTTTGAGCGAGTATCGCTTAAAGAAGTTCTCGAAAGTTAAAATTGCTTACACCAAATATAAAAACTCGATTACGTTTGTAAGTGAAGTAGAAGAAGTCTTGCCTTTAAAAGTCCAAAAGGAAAACGGAACAAGCGAGATGATTTTTGAACCGAATCCCAAAAAGATTCTCGATGAAATCTTACCGCTTTATTTGAAAAGTGTGGTTTATGGTAGAATGATCGAATCGGTAGTTTGCGAACAAGCATCGAGACGCAACGCGATGGATTCAGCGACCGATAACGCTCAAGAAATCGTCGATAAGTTACACTTAGAATATAACAAAGCCCGCCAAAGTGCGATCACTCAAGAGATCACTGAGGTGGTTTCAGGAGCTAATGCGCTCAAATAAGGAGGATCAGTATGAACAAAAATATCGGTAAAATCGTTCAAGTAGTCGGCCCTGTCGTCGATATTCGCTTTGAAGATAATCATCTTCCAGAGCTTTTAACAGCGATAAAAATTCCGCTCAATAACGATTTTCTTGTCGTTGAAGTAGCCCAACACATCGGTGATGATATCGTAAGAACAATCGCCATGGGGGCGACTGAAGGACTTGTTCGTGGAATGGAAGCAATCGACACAGAAGCACCGATTACAGTGCCGATTGGCGAAGTGACCTTAGGAAGAATGTTCAATGTTTTAGGACAACCGATCGATGGTTTAGAACCACTTAAGGATGATGTGAAACGTAATCCGATTCATCGAGCGGCTCCTAAATTTAAAGAACAAGCCACAAAAGCTGAGATGCTAGAAACCGGAATTAAAGTTATCGATCTTCTTTGTCCGTATGTAAAAGGCGGTAAAATCGGTTTATTCGGTGGCGCTGGAGTTGGAAAAACCGTTTTAATCCAAGAATTGATAAATAACATCGCCACTCAAAAAGGCGGCATTTCGGTTTTCGCCGGAGTTGGAGAACGAACCAGAGAGGGCAATGACCTCTATCATGAAATGAAAGAATCGGGCGTTTTGAAAAAGACGGCCTTGGTGTTTGGTCAAATGAATGAACCACCCGGAGCTAGAATGCGTGTTGCGCTTTCCGGATTGACGATGGCCGAATATTTCCGTGATCAAGAACATCAAGATGTCTTGCTTTTCATCGATAACATCTTCCGTTTCACACAAGCGGGAAGCGAAGTTAGTGCGTTGCTTGGAAGAATGCCTTCTGCGGTCGGCTATCAACCGACTTTAGCGACGGAAATGGGACAACTGCAGGAACGGATCACTTCCACTAGCAATGGATCGATCACTTCGGTACAAGCGATTTATGTTCCGGCTGACGACCTTACCGATCCGGCTCCGGCGACAACTTTTTCACACCTCGATGCGAAGACCGTTCTCGATCGTAAAACCGCGGCTTTGGGAATTTATCCGGCGGTTGATCCGTTAGATTCTTCTTCAACCATCCTCGATCCGAATATTTTAGGAAAAGAGCATTATGAAGTAGCTAGAGGCGTACAAGCAATTTTGCAACGATTTAAAGAATTGCAAGATATTATCGCCATTTTGGGCATGGATGAATTATCGGAAGAAGATAAAAGGATCGTCGCAAGAGCGCGGCGCATTCGAAATTTCCTTTCGCAACCTTTCCATGTGGCTGAAGTGTTCAATAATATTCCGGGTCGTTTTGTCAAGATTCAAGATACTATCCGTTCTTTTAAAGAAATCCTTGATGGTAAATATGACGATTTACCAGAGCAAGCTTTCTTGTATGTGGGAACGATTGAAGAAGCAGTGGAAAAGGCCAAGAATTTATAATTATGGATACTTTTAAATTACATATTGTGACGCCCGAAGGAGATTTTTTTAACGGTGATGTTCAATCGCTTAATATTAAAGCTGATCAAGGCTATTTGACCATCCTAGCAAAACACATGCCACTTGTAACTACGTTAGAACCTGATGTGGCAACGATTATTTTAGCTGATGGTAAAAAAGAGCAAATCGCCGTTTCAACCGGGATTTTAAATGTCACTAAAGAAGAGACGTTACTTATCGTTGATGCGGTTGAATATAAAAATCAAATCGATATCGAAAGAGCAAAGAGAGCTCTTGAAAGAGCTAAAAGACGTCTTGCAAGTAAAGCCGATGATATCGATTTAAAAAGAGCTCAAGTTTCTTTAAAAAGAGCGATTGCACGTATTAAACTTTATGAATTAAAGTAACAAAAGTCATCGGTTAGATTCGATGGGTTTAAAGTATATCTCGGACTTAAGAGCAAGCAAAAACAGGCTTTATAATGTTAAAAACGGCTGAAAACAGCCGCTTTTTGTGCTTTGAACACTTTTTATGCCCTCGTTGTGATTGGTTGGTTCGAATAATCATTGCCGATAACGGCAAAATGGAGTACTCCATCATGGCTGGAAAAATCGTTGCTCGCGGCGATAAAGCCATTGAGTGATCAGTATTGTTCCTACACTATCTAAAGAACAGATTAAATAAGATAAACTTTATTAAAAAAGTCGGGAATAAAACTACCGACTTTTTTTAACTTGCCTAAAATTGTATACCAATATAAAATAATAGGATTCTTTTATATTTTGTATATTATTTGCATTTATTTATTAAAACTTTTATTATCAATTTCTTCTTTTAAAAGAGCGATGAACTCTTGGAGGGAAACCGTCGTTTGTTCTTTTTTACCATAAGCTCTATACGTGACGCTGCCATTATGGCATTCATTATCGCCAATGACGAGTGAATAAGGTACTTTTTGAACTTGGGCTTCACGGAGTCGATAACCGAGTTTTTCTTCACGATCATCGATAACCACGCGGATATTTTCTTTTTCTAAGGCTTCCTTAACTTCATTTGCATAATTTCCGTGAACTTGTGGAGAAACAGGAAGAATATTGATTTGAACCGGGGCTAGCCAAGTCGGGAAAGCACCGGCAAAGTTTTCTGTGATAATGGCAATGAAACGTTCGATGGAACCAAAACATGCGCGATGAATCATCACCGGCGTCACTTTTTGTCCGTTTTCATCGATGTAAGTACAATCAAAACGACCCGGCAACTGCATGTCTAATTGAATCGTTCCGCATTGCCAGATTCGATTCATCGAATCGCGAAGTTTAAAATCAAGTTTAGGACCATAGAAGGCTCCGTCTCCGGGATTGATTTTAAATTCTTTTCCCGTCGCTTTGCAAACCCGAATTAAATCTTGTTCCGCTCGATCCCAGACAGCGATGTCACCGATATAATTATCTTCGGGACGAGTTGACAATTCGATATGATAATTGAGACCGAAAATCGAATATACGTAGTCATAAATCTTAATGATTCGTTCGATTTCGTCTCCGATTTGATTTTCGGTCAATAAAATATGGGCATCATCTTGAGTGAAAGTGCGAACGCGGAAAAGTCCGTTTAAAGCACCAGAAGCTTCGTAACGGTGAACATGACCTAATTCGGCGATTCTTAAAGGAAGATCCTTATAAGAATGCAAACTGTTTTTATAGACTAAAATCGCTCCGGGGCAATTCATCGGTTTGATGGCATATTCCTTTTCATCGGCGTTGGTGATAAACATATCTTCTTTGTAGTGATCCCAGTGACCGGAAATTTCCCATAATTCTTTAGAAAGCATGATCGGTGTTTCGACGACGACATAGCCGTTTTTACGATGTAGATCAAGCCAGAAATCCTCTAAAGTGCGGCGCAATTGATAACCTTTAGGAAGCCAAAAGGGAAGTCCGGGACCAAAATCGGAGAGCATGAAAAGTTCCAATTCTTTTCCGAGTTTACGATGATCGCGCATTTTTCTTTCTTCAAGAATCGTCAAGTGTTTTTCTAGTTCGTCTTTTGAGAAAAAACTCGTTCCGTAAATTCTTGTCAATTGTTTATTTTTGACATCGCCGCGCCAATAAGCACCGGCCAAAGACAATAATTTGAAATTTTTGATTTGACCGGTTCTTTGAACGTGGGGACCGGCACACAAATCGAAAAAGTCACCTTGGCGATAGATCGTGATTTCACCATCTATTCCTTCAATCAACTCGATTTTATAAGGATTATCTTTAAATAATTCCTTGGCTTGTTCCTTAGAAAGGATTTCGCGAACAATCGGATAATTTTGTTGGGAAAGGCGCTGCATTTCTTGTTCGATTTTTGAAAAATCTTGCTCTGAAATAGGATTTTGAAAATCGATGTCGTAATAAAATCCTTCTTCGATGGCAGGACCAAACCCAAATTTAGCCTCAGGATACAAATGATGGATAGCTTGGGCCAACAAATGACTGGTTGAATGATTTAACACGTCGTAACTTTCTTTATCGCCAATCAAAATTAAGTTAAATTTTCCGCTTTTTTCAATCGGACGAGACAAGTCGTACACTTCATCGCCTAATTTATAAGCGATCGCCTTTTTGGCAAGCGATAAAGAGATTCCTTTTGCAATGTCTTCTCCGCTTGTTCCTTGAGCTACTTCCATTTCTTTCCCATCGGGTAAAACAATTTTCATAGTATTTTCCTCCTTAAAATAAAAAAGGTCGCACCTAAGGGCGCATGAAGCGCGGTACCACCTTAATTTATCTCTTTAATTTACCGATAACGCCGGTTGCGTCTGATTGCTCAGAAAGCTCAGAAGTGGTACCGTTAGTTTTGTCGCTTTCTTGCACCAAGTGAAAGCGTCTCTAAAAGTTTTCTAACGACATGTCTTCATCATCGCTTATTAGTATTATTATCCGTAAAATCGCAAATTGCAATAAATTTACGCTTAAACAGCAAGATCACTTAAGAAAAGATGTCCATCGATTTTAGGAGCGACACCGATTCCGATCGTTCCCGGTCCGGCATGAGCGCAGACATTGATGGAAAGGGGTGAAAGATAAGCTTTGGCTTCGGGAATCATCTCTTTAACCAATTGCTGCAAACCATCGACCAATCCTTGGTTGGTGTCGAAACAGACGATGATAAAATCATATTTTTCGGAAGAATAATTTTCTTTTAACAATTTGACTTTTTCTTCCAATACTTGCTTTACTTTTCTGGTAGTTCCGTCTTTTTCGATTTTACCATCTTTGAAGATTAACACCGGTTTTAAACCGATAAAGTTGCCGATTGTGGCTACAGCCGGGGACACGCGACCGCCTTTTTTCAAAGCGTTGAGGTTTTCAGGGATAAAGTAAATGATTCCTTCATTAGCTCGCGCTTTGCAAGTTGCAACGATTTCTTCAACGCTCGCCCCTCTTTTACACATCTCCAAAGCGGTCAAGACATTAGAAAGCATTAAAGAACAGACGGAAAGTGAATCGATGACGATAACCTTGTCTCCGTATTTTTCTTGACACTGAGTGGTAAACAAAGTAAACATGCTCGATAGGTGACTAGAAATCGTAAAGTGAATGATTTTTTCATAACCTAAGGCGAAAATTTGATTGAAGTATTGTTCGATCTCATACGGAGTCGGGGTCGAAGTTTTAATGTCGCTGTTGGCTCTCATTTTTTTAGCAAGTTCATCGACTGAAATGTCGATTCCGTCGTGATATTCAACGCCGTCGACAATCACGTTCAAAGGCAATAAAAAGAGACCCAATTTTTGGGCTATATTGCGGTCTAAGGCGCAAGTTGTATCAGAACTGATTGCAATTTTACTATTATTCATAAAAACCTCCTCTTAAATAGTAGTTAAGTTGCAGATATTTTACATATCGACTTCTTTTACGGAATTAACCGTCACAATTTTCATAAAGTTGGTTTTGCTAGCTCCAGTAGGAGTACCTCCGGTTAAAATAATCGGAGAACCGGGTTCAATTCCCAATTGACGAGCCTTCATCAAAGCCAGAACTTCCATCTCTTCGATAAATTGAGGCATCGAAGGAATTAAAATCGGATAAACTCCCCAGTTTAAACAAGAAGCAAGACAAATCTGGCGTTTATTGGAAACGACAAGAATTGGACAAATCGGTCGCGCTTTAGAAATGCGGGTGGGAGTTTCTCCGGTTTCCGATAACACCACGATAAGTTTAGCACCGATCAATAAAGCCGTATTGGCAACGGAGTTAGAGATCGCGTCATTGTTATTTTTCATAGAAGTATCATAAGCTTCTTTGGCAAGTTTTTCATAATCCAAGTAATGCTCCATCTTTGAAGCGATTTTGGCTTGCATTTCTGTAGCTAAAACCGGATATTCTCCAGAGGCGGATTCAGCGGAAAGCATCACCGCGTCAGAACTTTCAAGGACGGCATTAGCAACATCGCTCACTTCCGCGCGAGTCGGATTAGGATTGGATTTCATGGAATCGAGCATTTGTGTCGCGGTGATTACCGGTTTGCCGGCGATGCGGCATTTATTAATCAATTCTTTTTGAATGACCGGCACTTCTTCCGCGGGAACTTCAACACCGAGATCGCCCCGAGCAACCATAATGCCGTCGCTAACTTTGATTATTTCATCCATGCACTTTACGGCATTTGGATTTTCGATTTTTGAGATTATTTTAATGTCGGGACGATTGTGATCGGTAATGATTTTTCGAATCGCTTTTACATCGCTTGCATCGCGGACAAAACTTGCGGCGATGAAAGTAACGTTATGTTCACAACCCCAAACGATATCATCGTGATCTTTTTTGGAGATGTAGGGCATGGAAACATTGGTATCGGGACAATTGACACCACGGCGATCTTTAATGACGTGATGGTTGACCGCTTTGGTGACTAACTCACGATTTTTCGAATCTTTTTCGATAACCACTAAAGTCAAATTGCCATCATCCAACTTGATGCGATCACCGATTTTCACATCATCGTAAAGTCCTTCAAAAGTCACTGAGAAACGTTCGGCATTTCCGAGTATTTCTTTCATTGCAATGCGGACGATCTGATCGGTTTTAATCGAGGCGCTGCCGCCTTCAAAAAGATGAGTACGAATTTCAGGGCCTTTGGTATCTAACATGATTGGAATCAAGATTCCTTCTTTTTCTTCTAATTGTTTGGCAATTTCGATCTTTTTTAAATGATCTTCATAATTTCCGTGAGAAAAATTGATGCGCATTACCGTCATTCCGGCATTATAGAGCTCTTTACATTTTTCGTAAGTGTCGGAAGCAGGACCGATGGTACAAACAATTTTCGTCTTCTTAGAAATATTCATATGGCTCTCCTTATTTATTATTTTATGGCGGTGCAAATGTTCAATAACTCGAGATTATCTTTTCGCTTCATTTTTAAAGCGACTTCAATTGGGGTAGCAGTTACTTTATTGTCGATGATGCCGATACAAAGTCCCCCATTTCCGTTAGCAAGTTGATTGATCGCTTCATAACCTAATCGCGCGGCTAAAATACGATCCGAAGCACTGGGTCTACCACCGCGTTGGATTCTTCCGAGCACTTCGGATTTACTTTCGATTCCGCATTCGTTTTGAATTTCGCGAGCGAATTCTTCGACATTGCAAATCTTCTCGGTGATGAGAACCATGACATGGTGTTTGCCTTCTTGAATTTGTTTTTTAATCGATTCAATAATCTCTTGTTTAGGAGTGGGGTGTTCGCTAGTGACGACGATTTCCGCTCCGCAGGCGATGCCGGCATAGACAGCGAGATCACCGCAATAACGTCCCATAACTTCAATTACCGAACAGCGTTGGTGGGAAGAAGACGTGTCGCGAAGTTTATCGACACAATCGACGATGGTATTTAAGGCAGTATCGAAACCGATGGTGTAATCACTGGAAGCGATATCGTTATCGATGGTTCCCGGTAATCCGACACAAGGAATACCTTTGCGCGAAAGAGCTAAAGCACCACTATAAGTGCCGTCACCACCGATAGTGACAAGAGCGTCGATACCGAATTCTTTAAGAATTTCAACAGCTTTATTTTGTACGGCGTCTTCAACAAATTCCGGAAGGCGAGCAGTTCCGATGATGGTTCCGCCACGATTGATAATTTCGGAAACAAAATGACGATCGACTTTTTCTATGCGCTTTTCGATGATACCTTTATAACCATCGTAAATCACATACATTTCTAAGCCGCGGTCGATACCGGTTCTAATTACCGCTCGTAAAGCGGCGTTCATACCGGGAGCATCGCCACCTGATGTTAAAACACCGATTTTTTTGATCATAACAACTATACCTCCAAATTAATAATTATATTTCCGTTGCTGCGGACTACTATCCTTATTTTAACATAGTAATTATTTATAAAGTTATACAATTATTTTAAAAAATGAAAATTGATAAAACCAAAATGGTAGAAATAGAATAATGGCTAATGATATAATAAATCACGAGGTTCATCGTGATGGATTTATTAAAAAAAGAAGACTACATGGAGATTTATTTGGGTTCGATGTTAGCCAGCTATGACTACGATACTTTAATATTACTTTATCAACCGATTGTCGGTTACCAAGCAATTTCTATTTATCTTACTATGTGGTCACAATATAAAATGAAAAGTATCACCGAAACGCTATCGCATGAAGATTTTTTGAAATTAACCTCGATTACACTCACCGATTTTGAAAATGCAAGAGGAAAACTTGAAGCGATCGGACTAATGAAAACATATCGTAAAAAAGAAGCCAATGTTGTAACATATTGTTATAAATTGTACGCGCCTAAAACACCGGGAGATTTTTTTAACGATCCGTTGTTTTGCAATCTTTACAAGTTGAACATTCCCGAAAGAATTTTTATGCGCAATAAAATGTACTTTGAAAAAGTAGAGCCGAATCTTGAAGGTTATATTGAAATGACTAAAACATTTCCGAAAATTTTCGGCGATTCAATTACAAAAGCTAATCCGAATTTGGTTCATTATAATTCTTTGAAAAATCGAAAGATTCGTGATATTTCAAAAGGATTTGACTTTGCATCTTTTAATGAGGAACTGAAAATAAATTATCAGATCAATCCCGACTCGCTTCAAAATGAGGCCCATCAAGAGATTGAAAGAATCGCTTTGCTTTTTGGCCTTGATGAAAAAGTGATGGCGGATTTAGTCTCTCGTTCATATAATATCAATCAAATTCCGCACCTAGACAATGAAAAATTATTATGGCTTGCGCAAAATGAAGGAATGATTCCGGTACGTAAGACGAAACGGAATGGAGTGGAACAATATGATGAATCTACGATTTTGGGACAAAAAATACAATTGATGTCGACTACTTCGGCATTTGATTATCTGAAATTGAAACAAAACAATACGATGCCTTCGACCGCGGATATCGATCTTATCAATAAATTGAGCCGCAATCAAGGTTTGAATTCATCGGTCATCAACGCTTTGATCGATTACGTTTTAGAAACTCAAAATAACACTTTACCGCGTAAATACACGGAAAAAATCGCGGCATCATTGCAACGTGAAAAGATCGATAACTCTTTGGATGCCATGAACTATCTTTATGCCATCAGAAAAAAACAAAAAAAGGTGGTTAATCATGCTGAAGAATCTTCCAATAGGGAAGAAGTTAGCGATAACGAAGTCGAAAATCTTAAAAAAATTCTAGAGGATGTGTAGTATGGATTATTCAAAGTTAATCAAAACGGATCAACATAAAATCGAAAATCTTAAAGAAGAAGCGTTAAGCAAAATCAAAGCCAGCCATCGTTTTGATATTTTTATCGCCGAAAATAATCTTACCGATCAAGAAATCAAAGATAATGCGTCTAAATTTTTGACGTTGCTCAATAGTGAAGAGAATTGTAAATTCTGTAAATCTTTGAATGAATGTAAGAATCGCATTCCTCAAATTGTCCTCGACTTATCGTTTGATAAAGATACGCGAATGATTGATTTTGTCTATCATGTATGCGATAAAAAACGACGCTTTGAACTTTTGGATGATGCTTTTTTGATTCGTGATTTTCCTAATCAAATGTTTGATTACAAGTTAAAAGATACGATACTTGTAAATGCTAAAATGAGAACCAAACTTGTTTCTTTTTTATCAAGTTGTCTTTTAAATGACGATATAAAATCATGTTATGTTCACGGTAATATGCGGATTGGCAAAACGTTTATTATGTCCTGCTTTGCTGTTGAATTGGCCAATCGCCATAAAACCAATATCGCGTTTATCAACTTTCCGAAATTTTGCGCTTCCTTAATCGATTTAGTATATAATGATAAAAATGCTTTTTACGAAGAACTTGAAAATGTCAAAAAAGCGTCGTTTCTTTTTATCGATAATTTTGGCAATGAATCCCGGACCGATTTTGTTAAAGACAGCATTATCTATCCGCTGATTTTTGAAAGATTTTCAAATAATCTTCCGACATTTTACACATCAAATTACACATTAGAAGAAATTCAAACGATGCATAGTACCTCTAAAGCCGCATCTCCGCGTGCCAGAATGATGGTTGAAACGATTAGAAGTGATGCTAAACAATTCTATTTAGAAGGGTTACCGTATTACGCTAAATAACATTATTTAATGGCTAGTGTCATAAAATTAACATGGTGATGCCATGTTTTTTTATGAAAAAGGTGAGTTAATCGCGATGAAATTTATTTCCATTCCGATTTTGACCAATGAAAAAATTGTGATTATTTATAAAGACTTTCGCCTAGTGATTACCGGTGAACATTTTTTGGCATCACTTTTTAGAAAAGAAGAAATTCACTTAAAAGGGAATTTTAAAACGTTGGAAATAAAATATGAAGAATAAATATTTATATCGCTCAACAATTAAGTTTAAAGCAAAAGTATATTCTGCTAAAGTGTTGTTTGAATATGCCAAAAATGAAAATATTGAATTGATTGACATGGTGCAGCTTGATGAATATCAGTATTCATTTGAAGTGCGATATCGTGATTTCAAAAAAATTCAAAAGAAATTCGTCGACTTAGAAATCATTGAATATCATGGACCAAGATTTATATTAAATCATCTTCTAAAACGAAAAACTTCGTTGATTGCTCTTGTGATTTCATTGCTGTTCTTTTATTATTTGACAACGTTAATCATCGGTATCAATATTAATGGCACTAGTGAAAAACTCAATCAGCAACTATTGATATCATTGAATGAAAAGGGGATCAATCGTTATGCCCAATTGCCGTCTGTCGAAACTTTAAAAACACTTCAAAAAGAATTATACAGTGAGTATCATGAAGCAATCGAACAGTTAGAAATCACCAAAAGCGGAAATTTTATCAATGTCACTTATGTGAGACGGCGAACTTACGATCCGCTTGAAGAGCGGCATGGCAAAATGTATGCCAAAAAAGATGGCATGATCGATAAAATCGAAATTGGTTCGGGAGTGGTTTTAGTTACTCCAAATCAATATGTGACGAAAGGGACCTTATTAGTCGAAGATACCATATCCTTAAACGACAATCACTATGTGATCGGTACTTATGGTAAAATTTACGCCTACACCTGGAGTATCGTAACTGTGGAATATCATCATCATTTTGAAGAAGAAAGCGAAGTGATGAGTTATCTTATAAACTGCGCGCAATATGAAGTCAGCAAAGATTTTACCGATGAAGAAAGAATTGATGTTCAAGAAATTCTTTTCTTTCACAATCAAAATTATCAAGCGACGCTTAAGGTACACTTTACTTTATACGAAAATATTATTATATTTTGATGATTTTTTGCCTATTGATAAATAGGTGATTAAAGGTGAAATATTGCCTACAATTAAATGAAGATGATTGCGGATTTTGTTGCCTTAAAAATCTGCTTTATCGATTAAGTCACGATAAGCGTTATCTTAGATTATCGCAGGATTTAAAAAAAGGAGCTTATTCTTTTTTGGATCTTGTGACTCTATCAAAAAGTGAGGGTCTAGAATTAGAAGGCTATGAAGCAACCATCAACGATTTACAAAAAAACGACATCGCATTAATTAAAGTTCAAAAAACGACACATTATATTTTGATCTTAAAATTAAGCAAGCGTAAAGTCACTTATTTTGACCCGAAATACGGAATATTGAAAAATGATCTTGTATGGTTAAAAGAGCGATATTTAAACAGATTTTTAAGAGAAACAAATTATCATAAACAATTAAAGTTTGAAGAACGTCCGTATCATTTTAACTATTATATCTGCGTCTTGTTGTATTTGGAATTGATGGTTTTGATGAGCGCTTTGATTTATAGTGAACAAACAGTCGCCTTTATAGTTCACCTATTTTTTATTTTGAGTTTAGAGTTATTAAAAAGGTGTCTCTTAAAAAAAGAGATGAAACGAATCGATCAAACGATTATTACACCCTTTATTGAAAAGGTTGAAATTTCTAAAAGAGTCGACTTGATTTCATTGAAGAGTAACCTTATTAAAGAACGGTTAAAAAAACATTATGGCATCATCACGTTTATGGCTTTGACTTTCATTTTAATTATCAATGATTTAATGTATCTCGTTTTCCTTTTTATGTTTTTGACTTGGAGTTTAGTCTATTTTCATTTGATGAAACGGATCAATCATGAAAAAATCGCTTTAAGTGAACTTGAAACACAGTTTTATCGAGATGTAGCTATCTTAAATGGTTATTTAAAAGCAACGGAAATCGCCGATAAAATCGAACGCAAGATGTTTGTTTACAATGGATTAAAATATCTCATCATTTTTTGTTTAACTTTAATCTATGCCTTTATTAAAAATAATCTGACGTTGAATTTCATCTTATTCAATTTTGGAATCTTCGCTTTTTTTATTGAAAACGCCAATTCTTTACTTATAAGTTTTGATAATGAGCATCAACTATTTCAAAGCGAAGCTCTTATCAATTCTTTTATTAAAACTTACCACAATATCTAGAGGAATATGGTATACTGAAAAAGGAGGAACTTGCCGATGAATTTGTTATTTTTTTTGACGATGAAAAAAGATAGTGCTTATCTTTACGATGACGATACTTTAAGACAGACGCTTGAAAAAATGGACTATCATCGTTATTCGGTGTTACCAATCATCACTCATGAAGGAGAATTTGTCGGAACTGTCTCCGAAGGTGATATTCTTAAATACATCAAAGATCAGGGACGCTTTTCGCTTCAAAAGGCCGAACAAATCCATTTGATGGACATTGCCCGTTATCGTGAATACAAAGCGATTTCAATCAATTCCGAAATTGAAGATTTGGTGATTATGTCGCTTGATCAAAACTTCATTCCGATTGTCGATGATCGTAACATCTATATGGGAATGGTAAAGAGGCGCGCTATTATCGAATATTTTTATAAAAAAGCGATGAGCAATACATAAAGACGTAAAAATTCAAAAAATTTTTGAATAATTTTCTCCAAAATTATCTTTTTAAGTAATTTTATGCTATAATAACTGAGCAAAGAAACAAATTATGAATGATATAATAGATAAATTAATAAATAAGTTAAACAATGCAGAAATAAACATTTACTTGGTTAAGTTTAATGCAAAAAGCGAAAAAAATAACAATGCAGTATTGTTGCCAGGTGATATTAATGCTGCATTGATAAAAGATTATGAGCGATATTTACATGAATTTATTGATACAGAAACAAAAACTTATAATCCTAATGGAAATAGCAATGATGTTTTGCCTCAGTTAATGTTATGTGCAATAGAAAAAAGATGGAAATTTATTTACAACGCGATTAACAAAACCGGTAATCTATCACAAAAAGATGTCGATGCTTTAAATAATCAAGAAAAATTATCATATAACAATGGAGAGTTAAACTTATATGTTACAGAGATTAAAGACACAAGAGATAATAAATATTGCTATTTTGTGTCTAAATATCAAAATATTCAAAAAGTTTTAAAATTTAAAAAACTTTTTTTAGAAGAAAATGGTCAACTTAAGGAAAAGGAATCAAGGAAGGCTTTAATTATAAATTGGAATGTGGATGTAATTATTTTGGATGATTATGTGTATCTTTTAAACGAAACTGAATTTAATAGTATTTTTAATTATGATGAAAACTTAAAAGAAATTGCCATGAAAACTGCGAAAGAACACATATCAAAATGGAAAATTTTTTATAGTAATGAAAAATTTTGCAATTTGCTCAATTACAAATACGGCTATAGAGGTATTGCAAAAATTAGCGAAGATAATCACTATTTAACTGCTATTGAATCGTTTGATCCAAAAACTTTAAAATCTCGTATTTTAGAAAAATGCGGTGATGTTTTTAGCGAGGAAGATTTTAAAGATGATTTATTAAATGTAACAAAAAACAATGGTAAGAAGATTATTAATCTAATTTCGAAAGAATTGAAATACAATATATTTGAAGATAAGGCAGAAAAATGAAAAATATGATATATAAGGTTTTTTATTATTTAATGGCAGTTTGTTTTATGAATATTATATTCTTGATAAGAATGTTCCCAAAATATATACTGAATCTTGAATATAGTATGGACATATGTTCTTGGGTCTGTTTTGGGCTAGTGGTTGCCTTAACATTAATTGGAATTATCGCATCAATTTTAATTGCTGCTACACCTTTAAAATTCAAGAAGAATACTCATGGTATTGAATTTAAAATAACTGATTTCAAAAACCAAACTGGCGAACAATACTTTACTTACTTTTCTTTATTGGTTCTCACAGCATTTGCAATACCATATACGCAAATACTTTTTGATGTAATATTCATATTTTTGATACATACATTATTGTGTTTTATTTATATACAAGAAAATTTATTCTATATTAACCCGGTACTCATTTTGTTGAAATATAGGATATATGAATGTAAATGTATCAATGTAAAAACTAATGATCCGAAATCAATTTATGTGTTTGCTAAAAATATACAATTAGAAATAAATAGGATTTTAAAATTAAAATCGTTAAATACAGACATAATAAGAATTAAAGAGAAAAAGACGACTAAATAAGCCGTCTTTTTTGTTATTGTGCACTTGCTCCTTTCTTATTGCACCAGTTTTTTGGCCCAAATTTTGGGAGCAAGTGCATTGCAATTGGTCAATCGAGCAGATTTGAACTGCTGACCTATCGCTTAGGAGCAATCAAAAGGCTGTTTTTTTGCTTTTCAAAGAGTAAGCGAGGTATTTTTATCAGTTATGATTGTTTTTTTGGGACAACAATCTTTTGTTCCTTGATGATACATGTCTTTTTACGATTTGATAGATAAAGAAAGTCAAAATAATGCCGGCGGAAACACCGAGAATCACATAATAAGGAACCATATTGGTGTAGGCACGAATTTGACCCCACATGATGACGACGTCATTGTTGGCATCTTCAAAATCGTTCATCACAGCGCATCGAGCGATCGTCTCTTCATCGGGATACTGAGTCATCAATCCATTTTGAGATTCTTGTAAAGGATAGATGATTCCGTTGCGCTCGGGGCTTATATGTCCTTCAAATAAGAACTTTAAGTCGTAAGGTTCTTCAAAGACATATTCTTCAGGATCGACTTCTTCAAAGTATTCTTCATCGGTCGGAAGATGATTTATCGAATCCTTGATACAAACGTAAAATTTATCATCGTAATGAACTAAGGTCGGATCGACTTCGATTTCATTACCATCTTCGTCGACGTCAACTGAATCGTAATATTCGCGTCCTTCAAAATAATCGGCACAACCATACCAATCAGAAGCCATGTTGAAAACTTCTTCACTGGTAATAAACGGAGTATAACCGGTATAATCCATATTTTGCGAAGCGTTGTAAGGATCGGAGATAAAATCGACAAAGGCGCAAGCGAGTTCTTTATCGCAACCTTTTGGAAAAACCCAGCCATCGTACCAAATGTTGCTACCTTCTTCCGGAACGTAATATTCAAGAACTTTTTCTTGTTGTTCCATCGCCACGTCAATCGAATATACCGCATCTCCCGACCACGCTAAATTCATCTTGATTTTACCGGTGACGATATCGTTTTTTCCTGAATCAACTTCAAATCCGAAGATGTTCTTTTTAAGTTCAATCAATTCGTGATTGACGACATCGATAATATCTTCATAGTTTTCTTCGGTGATCACTAAATCAAGGATTCCTTGGACGACTTCGTTGTATTCAGCTCTTAAAGTATCGATTTCTTCTTGACTCGAGGCATTTTTAAGTTTATTTAAATACTCTTCTCGAGCCGGGTTTAAAATATCTTCAGTATTTGAAAAGTCGCTTCCGCTATAAGCGTGGATTAATCCGACCGTAAACGTATCGCGCATCGAATTTTTAATCGAAATCAAATTACGATAAGTCGGATCCCAAAAAACATCCCATGATTTGACATCTTCCTTGATGGTATCGCTGCAATAAGGATCGTAAATGATACCTAAAGTTCCCCACATATAGCCGGCCGCGTAAGAATCTAACGAAGTGTCCTTAATGCCGTCGTTATCGGTATCCGCGAACATCGACTTTAATTTACCGCGGACGATATTGGAAGCGTAAGTATCATAAATAGGGCATTCTTTAGCGATATCGACGGATTCTAAAAGTCCTTCGCGAATCATTCTTTGAATCATATAATCTGAAGTGCAGACCAAATCGTATGTTCCTTCGGGTTGTAAGGTAAATTGATTGTACATCGTTTCATTGGTGTCGAAAGTATAGTAATTTACTTTCGCGCCGGTTTCTTCTTCAAAAGCGTCGATTAAATCTTCATTGATATAGTCAAAGCTATTGTAGATTGTTAAAGTTTTGCCACTATAATCCGCTTGATCAAGATGTTGTTTTACATGCAAAGTATTTTTCAAAGAAGCAGAAGGAACATTCACCCCTGAAGCAAGTGCGGTAACAAAGAGCGAGATTAATAGCATCAATGATTGTTTCATTCTATAATCCTCCTTTTTTACGTTTGGCGATTACTTTTGCCTTGTGATTGCTGTAGATTGTTTTGCCGACCACAGAAACTAAGACGATGACGAAAATCAAAGTAGCTAAGGCTCTTACTTCCGGTGGAATCGGGTGTTTGGCAATGATTTTTTGAATATAGGTGGAAATGGTTTCAAAAGAGGGTTCTTTTAAATATTGGGTGATTACAAAATCATCCAGTGATAACGTAATGGAAATCATAAATCCAGAAAGAATTCCCGGTAAAATTTCCGGTAAAATCACTTTGTAAAGGGCATAACGCGGTTTGGCCCCAAGGTCAAGTGCTGCTTCATAGGTGTTAGGATCCATTTGCATTAACTTCGGTTTTACATTTAAATAGACGAAAGCTACGGTCAAAACGACGTGCCCAATAAGCAATGTGAAAAAGGTGAATTTCCAAGAAAGAGCGACCACCAACACCGCTAAAGAGAGGGCCATCACGATTTCGGCGTTGACCACCGGAAGTTGGGTCATGGTTTCAATCGCTTTTTTGGCTCTTGAAGACGAATAGTAGGCTCCAATCGCACCGAGAGTTCCAATAATCGTCGAGACGACAGCGCTGCATATTGCGATGATAAAGGTGTTTTTGACCGCGTCCATCAAATCGTGATTGTTGAATAAATCAGCGTAGAGTTGCAAAGAAAATCCGGTCCAAACCCCGATTTGATCGCTGACGGTAAAGGAATAGACAACTAAAATCAAAATCGGAAGATACATCAATAAAAGCATTAAATAAATAAAGCATCGCGCTAAAATTTTTCTTACCATATAGATCTCCTTCCGCTATCTTCATCACCGGCAAATTTTCTGGTAACAAAGACGCTTATAAGAATCAAAACCAACATGATTAACGCCATGAAGGAGCCGAAATTCCAATCGGATTGATTGAAATATAGATCGATATAACTTCCGAATAAAACGACATTGTACTCTGATAGAATGTCGGAAATGACATAAGAAGAAAGCGTCGGCATAAACACCATCGTCGCTCCTGAAACGATGCCGGGCATCGTCATTGGAATGATTACTTTAAAAAAGTTTTTAAAAGGGTTAGCGCCAAGATCCATACCCGCTTCAATCTGATTGCGGTCCATCTTAAGCATCGTAGAATACAAAGGCAAAATCGTGAATGGTAAATAGTTATAAACAAGACCGATGAGCGTCGCTAATTCCGGATAGGAACCTCCCGATAGACCGATCCAAGTCAATAGATCGCGTGTCGCACCGGTTCTGATTACGAAATTAATCCACATCGGCATAATAAAGAGGGTGACAAGAACCGCGGAACGATTGATTTTACGATCGGCTAAAAAATACGCGATCGGATAACCGATTAAAAGACATAACACCGTGTTTATCAATCCATAGCAAAGGGAAATCAATAAAACGTTGATGTTAGTTGAATCGGAAAAAAACTTTACGACATTGTCGAAAGAAAAATTGCCGGTAGTTTTATTGGTAAAAGCATAGAAGACAATCAAAACGACCGGAGCGATCACAAAGAAAAGGAAAAAGAGAATGTAAGGAAGCGAAAGATACTTTCGCTGAAATCTAAATTTCATATTTGGAAAGCTCTCCTTTTAATGTCATGTGAATCTTTTCTTTGGGGATTTTAACGCTCACGATATCGTTTTCGTTCCAAGTCCATTCGGTATCGACCGCAAAATCATCTTCCTCTTCGGTTCTTACGATAAGACGATAATGATCGCCGACATAGACCATTTCGATAATTTCGCCGGTGATATTTCCTTCTTCGAGATTATCGCTGATTTCAATATCGTTCATATCGACTTCGACCGTTACTTCCGCGTCGGTTAAGTCGTAACGTTTATTACCTTTGTCGACAAGATAACCTTCTTCGTCAACGTGAGAATCTTTAATCAAGGAAGTTACATCGCATTCCCAAGTGGCTTCGGCGAAGCAAAGTTCATTGTTTTTATTGATATAACCCTCATAAACATTGGAAGAGATGTTTCTCTTCATAATATGGATTAAATCAGGCTTAACGCTCAATCCGACTTCGATTCCGACCGGAGTCTCTTTGGTTGATTGAACTAGAACTTCGTTCTTGCCGACCATGATCGTGTATTGATAGTGAATGCCTTTAAAGATGCAATCTGTAATCTTTCCTTTGACCATTCCATCTTCGGGTTTCGTGATTTTAAAATCTTCGGGACGAATGACAACATCGACTTT
>CANQCZ010000006.1 GCA_947591215.1 uncultured Bacilli bacterium
TTTAAAAAGTTATCGATATAGTTTTTTAGTAGATGACACGAAATTGACTTATCACGTTATTACAAAAACCATCGCTTTGCGTCTTATTCATGAATTTCATCACTATTTGATTTCACGATTCGAGTGTGATGAGTTAAAAGGAATCGAATTATTCCTCGAAGTATGCTAAATACACTTATAATAGGTTGACAAACATTTTTCATTTACATATAATGCCATAATGTTATTAGTTATGACATTTTTTAGTTGAGGGTACAAATATGAGTGAATTTAAATTTGAAGAAATCGTCTCGCATTTGCAAGTGCAAGGTTTCATTTATCCAGGATCACAGATCTATGGTGGTTTAAGCAACTCTTGGGATTATGGTCCTCTCGGCGTGCTTTTCAAGAACAACGTCAAAGCCGCTTGGTGGAAAAAATTTGTTCAGGAACAACCGATGAATGTCGGTCTTGATCCGGCGATAATCATGAATTCCAAAGTGTGGGAAGCCACCGGTCATATCGGAAACTTTTCCGATCCGCTAATCGATTGCAAATCGTGTAAGACTCGTCATCGTGCCGATGATCTTATCGAAAGTCAAAGTGACGCTAAAGTCGCCGGATGGACTAACGAAATGATGATGGACTACATTCGCGAACACAATATAAAATGTCCGCGATGCGGTAACTCCTCGTTCACGGACATCCGACAATTTCAAATGATGTTCAAGACCCATATCGGGGTTACCGAAGACCAAAAATCCGAGGTTTATCTTCGTCCTGAAACCGCGCAGGGCTTGTTTGTAAATTTTGCTAACGTCGTGCGCTCGACGCGTAAAAGATTGCCGTTAGGACTTTGCGATATCGGAAAATCGTTCCGAAATGAGATCACTCCCGGCAATTTTATCTTCAGGACCCGTGAATTTGAACAGATGGAAATGGAATTTTTCTGCAAACCAGGAGAGGATTTGAACTGGTTCGAGTATTGGAAAAAATATTGTTACGATTTCTTGATTTCACTTGGAATCAATCGTGAAAATTTGCGGTATCGCGATCATGAAAAAGCGGCGCTAGCCTTCTATTCGAAAGCGACGACCGATATCGAATATCGTTTTCCGTTTGGTTGGGGTGAATTATGGGGGATTGCCGACCGTACCGATTATGATTTGAAACGTCATATGGAATATTCTTCGGAAAATTTAAGTTACACTGACCCAGTTACCAAAGAAAATTTTATTCCATATTGTGTCGAACCTGCGCTTGGGGTCGATCGTTTGGTTTTGACGCTTCTTTGCGATGCGATGAAAGAAGAACAACTTGAAAATGATACGAGAGTTGTGATGCATTTGCATCCGTTTGTCGCTCCTTATAAAGCCGCGATATTGCCTCTTTCCAAGCAATTGAAAGAACAAGCGGAAAATCTATTAAACGATTTAGTCAAAGATTTTTCTTGCACTTATGATGAAACAGGGTCAATCGGCAAACGATATCGCCGTCAAGATGCGATTGGAACACCATATTGCATTACTGTCGATTTCGACACTGTAAATGACGGTTGTGTGACGATAAGAGATCGTGATACGATGCTACAAGAACGAATAAAAATCGAAGAGATTAAAGACTACCTTAAAAAACGCGTATCTTTTTAAGATAAGGAGAAAGAATGATTCCTTTAAATGTTATCGAAGAAATCAGAAAACAAGCCGATATCGTCAACATTATTTCCACTTATATCAATGTCATTAAAAAAGGGAATAGTTACACGGCGATATGTCCTTTTCATGCTGATAAAAATCCTTCGTTAATGATTTCAAAGAGTAAACAAATTTACAAATGTTTCTCTTGCGGTGCCGGTGGTAATGTTTTCACTTTCGTCCAAGAGTATGAAAAGATATCTTTTGTCGAAGCGGTAAAAAAGGTCGCTTCGATTATCGGTTTTCACGATAAATCTTTAGAAGAATCGACGCGTCAAGTAAGCGATGATGTTCGTGAAATTCTTGCGGCACTTAATGATGCTGCGTCAAATTTCCAATATGCCTTAAAATCGCAAAATGGCGAAAAAGCCTTGGAATATTTAAAAAATCGCGAGATTAGCCAAGAGATGATCGATTTTTTCAAACTCGGATATTGCTTTGAGGGCGGAATCAATATCAAGATGTTGCGGGCCAAAAATCATCGTGTCGACGTGCTTGATCGTGCCGGGTTATTAATTCGAGAAGGATCCGGCAATTTCATCGATCGTTTCCAAGGTCGTTTGATGTTTCCGATTTTTAATGAGTATAACGAAGTTGTCGGTTTTTCAGGACGCATCATCGTAAAAAATGGTGAAGCGAAGTATGTCAATTCCATCAATTCCCCGGTGTTCAATAAATCTCACGTTCTTTACAATTATCAAAATGCCAAAACTTATGCTAAACGCGAAGGCGCCGTCTACGTCGTGGAAGGCTTTATGGATGTCTTTGCGCTTTATCGGGTTGGAATCAAAGCTTCTATCGCCTTGATGGGCACGGCTTTTACGGAATTCCACGCGCGACTGTTAAAGATGCTTCAAGTCGAGGTTAGAATCTTATTGGATGGCGATGATGCCGGGCGAAAAGGAACGTTAAATATGTGCTCGACGCTCGATAAGTTAAAAATTCCGTATGCGATTGTCGATTATCGCGATTGTCTTTTGGACCCCGATGAAATCTTAAAGCAATTCGGCGCTGAAAATTTGAAGAAGTTTACTACGCGTCTAATAAATAAATACGATTTTATCTTGCAATATTACGCTAAAAGAATCGATTTGAAAAGCGATGAAGGACGGCTGGAATATGTCGACAAAGTAACAAAGTACGTCGCTGACATCGAAGATCCGGCCAAATTGGAAATATTTATCTCCAAAGTTTCAAAATTAGTCGATTTGAATTATCAAAATATTTTATCAAGAATTAAAAATGAGCGTGATAAGCAAGATAACCCCAATCAAAACTCGGTTAGTTTCAAGAAACCTACACCTAAAAGAATCACGCGTCTTGAACGAAGCGAACGCTTGTTGATCTATAACATTTTGAATAATGCTGCCGCGCTTGAATATTTTCAAACGCAACAAGGTTATTTTATAAATGATACCTACGCGGTCATTTTAAATTATGTCTTGGATCTTTATAGCGAAAAGAAAGATTACACGATGAATGATGTCTTAGATTATTTAAATCTCAAAAGTAACGAAAATTTACCTTATATCCAAGCGATTGCTAGTCTTGAATTAGAAGACTACAGCAATTATGATGTCGAAGAATTTCAAGAAGTGCTTGAAAGTCATCGCTTGGCAATCGAAAGCAAACAAGCGAAAGAGAAGGTTGAAAATATCGTCAATCGCGCCGATCCTCAATTAGCGGCCAAAAATTTAGATGAATTAAAAAAGCAACAAATAAATAGTGGAGGTACCAAAGAATGAAAAAGAAAGCAAAAGAAACAAAGAATGACGAACTTGACGAATTCGAAGATGAACTCGACAACGAAACGATCATCGACGATGAAGAAGATCAAGGTGAAAGTCTCGATGAGATTAAAAAGCGCTTCGAAAAGAAAGGCAAAAGCTCCGGTTACATCAATCAAGAAGACATTTTGGAAGCTGTCGCTCATCTGGATTTGAAAGAAGAAGAAATTCAGATGCTTTTGGCTTATTTTAAAAGCAAAGGGATCGATGTAATCGCCGAAGAAAGCGATGGTCCCGAACTTGACGATCTCGAAGTTGACGAAGAGCAGTTGAAAGCGATGAATCCGGATAGTTTCAACGATGACATCTTTGAAGATGACGAGTTCTATAATCCCGATGAAGCGGAAATCGAGGCCAAAGAAATCGATAGCGATTTAGAGTCGCTTGCGGTTGAGGGCGTAAAGATCAATGATCCAGTGAAAATGTATCTTAAAGAGATCGGACGGGTGAAGCTTTTGTCTTCTCAAGAAGAAATCGAATTGGCCAAAAGGATTCTCGAGGGCGATGAAGAAGCGAAAAACGAACTCACACAAGCTAATCTTCGTCTTGTGGTTTCAATTGCCAAACACTATGTGGGACGCGGAATGCTCTTTTTGGATTTGATTCAAGAAGGAAATTTAGGTCTTATCAAAGCGGTTGAAAAATTCGATTACACCAAAGGTTTTAAATTCTCGACTTATGCGACTTGGTGGATTCGTCAAGCAATCACTAGAGCGATCGCCGATCAAGCTAGAACGATTCGTATTCCGGTGCACATGGTGGAAACGATCAATCGCATCACGCGAGTGCAACGACAATTAGTGCAGGAGTTAGGACGGGAACCGACGGCTCAAGAAATATCGGATCACCTCGACGGGCAACAAATAAGCGCCGAAAGAGTTCGTGAAATTCAACGAATCGCCTTAGATCCGGTGTCATTAGAGACGCCAATCGGCGAAGAAGATGACTCGCATTTAGGTGATTTTATCGAAGATAAAGACGCGACTTCGCCTAGTGAATATACGACTAAATCTTTACTTAAAGATCAACTTTACTCGGTGATGAAAGATCTTACCGACCGTGAAGAACGGGTTTTGCGCTTACGTTACGGTCTCGATGATGGTCGTCCTCGCACCTTAGAAGAAGTCGGTAAAGAATTCGGCGTTACTCGTGAAAGAATTAGACAAATCGAAGCCAAGGCCATTCGCAAGTTACGCCATCCGACTCGCGCCAAGCGTTTCGGTGATTTTCGCGAAAAGCTATGAGTGTTTCTAAACGCATTCAAGCACTTGCAAGTCTTGTCGCGTTCGATTCGGTAGTGGCTGATATCGGTTCCGACCACGGCTTATTGCTTCAAGAGTTATATCAAAGAGGATATCCATTGGATTCGTATGGGAGTGAAAATAAATTAGGCCCATTTCTTCGCTTGGAACAAAGTCTTAAAGCTTATCCTAAGGCGCATGTTTATCTTGAAGACGGACTTAATCATCTCCCTGAATCCGTGAAGACGGTAGTTATCGCCGGAATGGGTGGAGAATTGATATTAGAGATTTTAAAACGGGGAATAAAAGAACTTAGTCGTCTTAACTATGTGATTTTGGCACCACATGCGCAGGAACGGGAAATTCGTCGTTTTATGCTTGAACATGGCTTTATGATCGATGAAGAGATCTTGGTGCACGAAACTCATTTTTATGAGATTATGCGCTTTAAAAAAGGGACGCAACTATTAAGTGAAAAGGAATATTATTTTGGTCCTGTTTTGTTAAAAAAACAACGCGATTTATTGAAAGAAAAATATCAAAAGATCATTGAAAATGATCGATACTTGATTGAAAATAAACCTTTGTCGTTAAAACGCAAACAGGAATTGCTGCAGGAAATAAAGGAGTGTGAAAGTTTATGGACACCAAGCGAATGATTAGAAAACTATGGATGATGTTTCCACGAAAAATCGCACTCAAGTATCACGATTATGTGGGAATGATGCATAAAGGGTTGAAAGATGAAACCCATAGAGTGGTGCTTTGTCTTGATTGTGATGAAGCGGTGATTGATAAGGCGATTGAATGTCACGCCGACATCATCATCTCGCATCATCCTTTCATCTACGGCACGTTAAAAAAAGTGTTAAATAGCGATCCAATCAAACAAGAACTTTATGAACGTCTTGATTTAGCTGACATACCTGTCTATTCTTTTCATACTAACTTCGATGAAGGGGCGCGCGGAATGAACGACGCGCTAGCGGAAAAACTTGAGTTAACCGCGATTCATCATGGCGAAGATTCTTCGTGCATGCGCATCGGAACCTTACCATGTGAAATGAATATTTACGATTTTGCTAAGTACGCTAAAGAAAAACTCAACGTTCCATACGGCCTATTGATCGATGAAGGCAAAAAGAATATTAAGACCGTGGCGATTATCGGTGGTGGAGGAGCGGGATATTACCTTTCGGCGATAAAAGATGATGCCGATATCTATATTTCAGGCGATGCTCCACATCACATTCGACGCGACATCGTGGCTAGACACTACAACTATCTTGATTTACCACATGAAATCGAAAAGGTCTTTATGCCGCAAATGAAAAAGATCCTGCTTGAAATGGATCCTAGTCTTGAAATTATTATTGTTGACGACCAAAAATTGCCGAAATTAATTTAGATTTATCAAGTATTCATACACCCTATCGATGAGGTAAGACGGAGTTGAGGCTCCGGCGGTGAGGAATACTTTTTTTATGCCCTCAAGAGGGAGAAGTTTCACTTCATCGAAGTTTGAAACAAGGTAAGACGGAATAAGATGCTCGCGTTTAGCCACTTCCAGCAATCGTCTTGAATTAGACGAAGACGGATCGCCTAAGACGATGATCGATTCGACGTCTTTATCGATTTCTTCAATCGCTTTTTGACGACGGAAAGTCGCATCGCAGATATCATTATAAAAATGTGGCTTTAAGACTTGGTTAGCAATCAGTTTATAAATATTGTCGAGTTCTTCTTTATTGAGCGTAGTTTGATTGAAGATATCGGCTTCGTCAAATTGAAAATGGGAAATTTCTTTGGCTTTATAATCGATAAAGATGATTTTATCGCTAAGAGCTAAAGCCGCATCGCTTTCAGGATGTGACGCGATTCCAATATAGAATACTTGATGAGCCATGGATAAGGAATTTTTTATCGCTTGAAGGTTAGCTAATACCCGCGGACAACTGGCATCGTAAATCTTAAGATTCTTCTTTTTAGCAAGTTCATCGAGTTTAAAATCGTGACCATGCGCCGAAAAGACGATGGTGCTAAAGGATGGAAGATTAGAAATTTTAGTCTCTAGCGAATTATTGTCATCGAGAACAATGATACCGCGTTTTTTTAAATCGTCCATGATCATTTGATTGTGAACTAAACGCCCTAAAAGATAGACGTTACGATCTAAAGGGGTTTCTTCACGGGCTTTAATTGCGATTTTAATCGCGTTTTCGACCCCGAAACAAACACCCATTACACTAGCTTTTTGTACTATCATTGTATCACCATTTCAATTATACACTATTTGATGCTAAAAAAATGGTTTATTGGGACTTTTTTCATCATTTGGGAAAGGATCAGATGCTTTTTCTTGACGAGGATTTACAATTTCAGGTTCGATTTTTTCTTTCGGTTCGACGATTTTTGTTTCGGGCTTTTTACGGACAAAAGCCCGTTTGATGACTTTGGTAAAATCCTTGGTGTTTTCAACGATCGGTTTTACTTGCTGATAAATCGGAATGATCTGATTGATGGTGTTGATGCCCTTTTGAGTTGAGGTGATGATCTTGTTAAGATCGAGTTTGTTAGCCTTAGTTGCCGCGGCGGCGATTTTGGCAGTCGGCGAAAAAGGATTGCCACGAGGAATATTGAAAGGATTTTGGATACCTCGATAATTTGGCATTACTGGCGGATAGATCGGTTGATTTAATGGTTGCGTGTAGGGATTAATCGCGCGATACGGATCATAAAAATTTCTTCTCATAGAATCACCTTAATTATTTTTATGAATTAAAACGATAAAAGTGACATTCCTAAAAGTCGCTAAAACTCTCTAAACGCTAAACTTTCGGTAATTTATGATAAAAACTTTATCAAAAAATGGCACTTAGATATAATAATTACATAAGGAAGGCTTAATTATGAATTTAAAAGATTATATTGCGATTGTCGAAGGATTTCCAAAAGAAGGAATTTCGTTTAAAGATATTACACCTTTAATGGAAAACGGAGAGGCTTATCGTTATACTATCGACGAAATGGCTCGTTTAGCTGCAGAAATGGGAGCTCAAATTATCGTTTCGCCGGAATCGCGCGGATTTCTTTTTGGATGTCCGGTTGCAACTAAACTGGGCTTAGGCTTTGTGCCGGTTCGTAAAAAGGGTAAATTACCGCGCGCGACTAAATCGATCAAGTACGATTTAGAGTACGGACAAGATGAACTATTCATCCATGCCGATGCGATTAAACCGGGACAAAAAGTGGTGATTATCGACGATATCGTCGCTATCGGCGGTACGTTGAATGCCGCGGCAAAGCTTGTTCAATCGTTACAAGGCGAAGTGGTGGGCATGATTGCACTCATCGGTTTAAAAGATTTGCCAGGCATCAATTTATTAGCCAAATATAATCTTAAAGCCTTGATTGTTGATTAAGAGGTGATCGCGTGATCATTCAAAATGTCGAACATACATATGAAGATGTCAAAGAGGTGTTTTCAAATTATATTCATAATCCCGATGATGTTGCTGAGATTCATCGAGCATATTTATTCGCGGAAGAAAAGCATCGCGGACAACTTCGTAAAAGCGGAAAACCATACGTCAGTCACGTCATTGAAGTGGCGTATATTTTAGCGACGCTTCAAGCAGGACCTTCGACGATTATCGCCGGTTTTTTGCACGACACCATCGAAGATTGCGGAATTACCAAAGAAGAAATCGAAAAAGAGTTTTCAAGCGATATTGCTAATATTGTCGAAGCGCTGACGAAAATTAAAAAACTATCCAAAATCGAAGATCAAGATTTTCGTTATGAATCACATCGTAAAATTTTTATCGCGATGGCTAAAGACATTCGCGTGATTATCATTAAACTCGCCGATCGGTTGCATAACATGCGCACTTTGCAGTATCAATCACCGGAAAAGCAGCAAAAGATCGCTAGCGAAACTTTAGAGGTGTACGCTCCGATCGCTCATCGTCTCGGTATCAATACTATCAAAAGCGAATTGGAAGATTTATGTCTTTATTATCTTCATCCCGATAAGTATCAAGAGATCGAAGATCTTTTAAACTCGCGGACTAAAAACCGCAAAGAGGCGATGCGGAACTTAAAAAAGAAGATCGCTGATCTTTTAATTAAAACCGGGATTCCTTTTGAAATTGAATCGCGGGTCAAACAGGTTTATTCCATTTATAAAAAGATGTATTTCAAACATCGTCCGTTTGAACAGATTTATGACATTATGGCGCTTCGAATCATCACCGAAACAGAACTTAACTGTTATGAAATCTTAGGATATATTCACTCGGTTTACACGGCGATCCCAGGACGCTTTAAAGACTACATCACGATGCCAAAACCCAACATGTATCAATCTTTGCACACGACGATTATCGGTAAAGACGGCAACATTTTTGAAATTCAAATCCGAACCAAAGAAATGGATGAAATCGCAGAATCGGGGGTCGCAGCTCATTGGCGTTACAAAGAAAATTCCAAATACGATGCCCGTAAAGAACAACGGGAAATCGAAGAAAAACTCCACTGGTTTGCGGATTTTGTCTCGATGACCGGGGAACATGAAGACGATGCCAAAGAATATATGAAGACTTTGACCCACGATATTTTTGACGCCAACGTCTATGTTTTTACCCCAAAAGGAAAAGTAATCGACCTTCCAAGCGGCAGCACGCCGTTAGATTTTGCATATCGTATTCACTCCGATGTCGGTGATTTTGCTACCGGGGCCGTCGTCAACAACACTTTAGTGCCGCTTTCTTATGAACTTAAAACCGGCGATGTGGTTGAAATTAAAACTTCGAAAAATTCCCAAGGTCCCAATGAAGGGTGGCTTAAAATCGTCAAGACGAACGTGGCTAAAAGCCGCATCAAAAAGTTCTTGCAACGGAAAAATGCGGATTTCATTCGCGACGATAACATTCAAAAAGGACACAATACGCTAATCGATGTCGCCCGTGAATATGAATTAGGCGAACGTCAAATATTAGAACGAATTGACGATGAAGTTTTGAAAAATTTCAATGTTACAAATCTCGATGAATTATATCTTGCTATCGCTAATCGCAAAGTTTCTCCAACGACCATCTTAGAATTCCTCGGCTTTAAAAAAGAAACCAAAGAAGAGATGATTAAAGCGATTGTCAAGCGTCCTAGAAAATACGATAGTTCCTCTGAAGCTATCCTAATTAAAGGCGCTAGCAAAGTGATGATTAATCTTGCTTCGTGTTGCACACCGATTCCAGGCGATGAAATCGTCGGTTACATCACCAAAGGAAAAGGGATTAAAGTTCATCGTGCCGATTGTCCAAATATTGCGAAAAACAATCCGCGCTTAATCGATGTAAAGTGGAATCCCAATTTAAAAGAGGCGACATATCCAATCGATATTGCACTCGATGCGACAGATCGTAATAATCTTTTGCTCGATGTGATGTCATGTCTTTCTTCCAATAAGATTTCTTGTACCCGTGTAAGCACAAAAAGCCATCCTAACAAAATGACGGTGACGATTGAAACGACAATCTTGGTCAGCAATAACAAAAACTATCAGGCAATTCGTAATTCTTTGATTAATATCGATGGTATTTACGATGTAAGGCGGGTAACTCATTGATTATGGAAACTAAGAAGCATTTTAAAAAGAGTGAGGAAAGAATTTTACATAGCTTTACGATTCGCCATGAAGAAGAATTGCTGAGTTTTTTATTGCGCCGTTTTCAAGAAATGTCGCGAAACAAAGTAAAGTCCTTTTTAATCCACAATCAAGTGTTGGTCAATGGTATTGTCATTCGCCAATTCGATTACCATTTAGCCAAAGATGACGAACTTCAAATTTTAGCACACGGCCAAAAAGCAGGTGACAAAACCAAAACTAAACTTGAAATTATCTACGAAGATGAAGAGTTTTTGGTGATCAATAAACCGAGCGGGTTACTTTCCATTGCGACTGATAATGAACGCGAAAATACCGCGTATCGTCTCGCCAATGAATACGTCAGCCAAGAATCTAAAAAAAATCGGATCTTCATCTGTCATCGTATCGATAAAGAGACAAGTGGCGTCTTGATGTTTGTAAAAAACGAAAAGACGCGCAATGCGTTACAAAGCAAGTGGAATTCATTAGTAACCAAACGCATCTATAAAGCGATTGTAGAGGGCACACCTAAACCTTTAAGTGGCCGGATAGTTTCATATTTATTGGAAACGAAGACCAATATCATGTATTCGGCGCATGAAAAGGGAAACGGACAAAAGGCGATTACTAATTACAAGACTTTAAAATCCAATGGAACTTATTCGCTGGTGGAACTCAATCTTGAAACCGGACGCAAGAATCAAATTAGAGTGCACATGAAAGATTTAGGTACTCCGGTAGTCGGCGATGACAAATATCATTCTTCAAGCGATCCGTTAAAACGATTAGGATTACACCATGAAACTTTGGAATTTATCCATCCGTTCACCGAAAAACGTTTTTGCTTTAAAACGAAGATGCCATCATCTTTTTCGCGGATTTTCGAGAAATAAGTTGCATTTTAGCATAAAATTAGTAAAATATTAGTAGATATAGTCTTTTTATTATCATTTTTAGACTTAAATTTAAGATATCAATTTCATGATTATCTTCCATATGATGACGTGAAGTGGTTGAAACGCACTCTAAAAATGATATAATAAGACTATCCGAAGAAGCAGAGGTTTGCTTAGATGGGTCTAGAGAGGGATCGTGTCGGTGAAAGATCTTCCCAAACAAGTACAATTGACACTGTGGAGGATGATACCTGAACTACAGTAGGGATCCGTCGATCGCGTTAAGATCGGTTAAGAGGGCATCGAAAGATGAACTAAGGTGGTACCACGCTTTAAGCGTCCTTAGAGGTACTTTTTTATTTTTAAAGGAGGAATTTTATGCCGACATATCAATTACAACGTGGCACATACGATGCTTATGATGATGACGCATTGAATCTTGATAAGTTGCAAGAAATCTTAAAAGCAACGGTGTCTTTATACGGATTTAATCCGATTATTACGCCCATTTATGAGCAAACTGAATTGTTTACCCGTTCGGTTGGAGAAAGTTCAGACATCGTCAATAAAGAGATGTTTTCGTTTGTCGATAAAGGTGGACGCAACATTTCCTTAAGACCGGAACTTACGGCGGGAGTGATGCGTGCCGTTGTCACCAATAAATTGTACGCTACGCGCGATTTACCGCTTAAATATTACTATTGCGGACCGGCATTTCGTTATGAAAGACCGCAACAAGGAAGATATCGTCAATTTACGCAATTCGGAGTTGAAAGAGTCGGAGTAACTTCGCCTCTTGACGATGCTGAAACGATTATCATGGGTTACAGCGCCTTGTTGATGATCGGTTTTCCGCGGGTCACGTTAAAAATTAACACTTTAGGCGATGAAAAAACGCGCGATAACTATCGTGCGGCCTTAAAGGAATACTTCGCACCTCACATCGCTTCGATGTGTGAGGATTGCAAAAGACGATTTGAAACCAATCCACTACGAATTCTTGATTGCAAGGATCCTCAAGATCGAGAAATAATCGCCAAAGCACCATCTATGAGTGAATATCTTAGCGATGAAGAAAAGGCCTATTTTAAGGTCATTACCGACGCTTTAGAACGCTTTGAGATTCCTTATGAACTCGATACTACATTAGTTCGTGGCCTTGATTATTATTCACATGTGGTCTTTGAATATCACTATACAAGTGATGACGGTACGAATCTCGGAGCTATCGGCGCGGGTGGTCATTACGATAATCTAGTTAGTGAAGTAGGCGGTCCGATGCTTTCTTCCGTGGGCTTTGCTTTAGGACTTGAAAGGCTCAATTCACTGTTAAAAGAGATCAAGCCAGAAGAGTATGAAAAATCTTTCCTCGATTGTTTTTTAATTTATCAAGGAGAAGAATGTCAAACTGTCGCTTTCGATCTAGCGATGATGCTTCGTTTTAATGGCTTTAAATGCGATTTGCTATATCAAAATAAGAACTATGGCGCACAATTGAAGGTCGCTACTCGCAAGATGGCAAGTTTTGCGATTTTTGTGGGCGAAGAGGAAGTTAAAAATCATCGTTTCAATATTAAAAATCTTGAAACTCAAGAGCAAGAAGCGGTGGCGTATGATGATTTAGTTGCGTATTTAGATGAACATTTGGAGGTACATCATCATGATTAGAACACATAATAACGGCGAATTACGCCTTAAAAATGTCGGTGAACGGGTGACATTAATCGGTTGGGTTGCCAAAAAGAGAAATCTCGGCTCACTGGTTTTTATCGATCTTCGTGATCGTTACGGCTATACCCAAGTCATCGCCAAGGAAGAAGATTTTGAAAATTTAAATCAGATCAAAAACGAGTATCTCCTTCAAGTCACGGGTCTTGTGCAAAAGAAAGACACGCCGAATCCTAAATTGGCGACCGGTGAAATCGAAGTGGCGGCCGAAAAAATCGAAATAGTCAATACAAGCGAGCAACCGCCTTTTATCATCGCCGATGAAACCGATGCTTTGGAAGATACGCGTTTAAAGTATCGTTATTTGGATTTAAGACGTCCAAAAATGCAAAAATTCTTGATGAAACGGGCCGCGATCTGCCGTTCGGTAAGAAAATATCTCGATAATCTCGATTTTATCGAAGTGGAAACTCCGGTTTTGACGCTTTCAACGCCGGAAGGAGCACGCGATTATCTAGTTCCGTCGCGGGTTAAAAAGGGTTCTTTTTACGCTTTGCCACAATCGCCGCAGCTTTTCAAACAACTATTGATGGTCGGCGGTATGGAACGCTATTACCAAATCGCTCGTTGCTTCCGCGATGAGGATTTAAGAGCGGATCGGCAACCCGATTTTACGCAAATCGATATCGAAACTTCGTTTTTGGATCAAGATCAGATCTTTGAAATCCTTGAAGGGCTCGTCAAGCAGATGTTTGAGGATGTAAACGGGGTAAAGATTGAAACACCATTTAAAAGATTGCCGTACGTTGATGCCATCGATCGTTATGGTTCGGATAAACCCGACACCCGTTTTGGCTTTGAACTTCAAGATTTAAAAAAATACGTCGCTCAAATCGATGTCGCGGCGTTAAAACAAGCCGCGGCTTTTAAAGCCATCGTCGTTAATGGTATCGCTAATTCGATGAGTCGTAAAAATCTTGATGGACTCAACGAAATTTCAAGCAAATTCGGGATCAAGTCATTAATCGCTTTAAAATATCTAAATGGAACTTTAGAAGGATCGTTTACCAAATTTTTCTCTGAATCGCTTAAAAAACAATTAGTCAGTGATTTAAAACTTCAAGAAAATGATTTGATTTTGATGGCTTTTGGACCATATGAAGCGGTGACTTCAAGTTTAGGCGCGGTTCGTTCTTATTTTGGAAAAACTTTAGGTTTAATAAAAGAAGGAACTTACGATTTGCTTTGGATCGTCGATTTCCCGTTATTCCATTATGATGAACAAACGCAAAGTTACACTTCAGAACATCATCCGTTTACCCGTCCTCGTGACGAAGATTTAAAGTATTTGGATAGTGATCCGACCAAAGTGTATGGTTATTGCTTTGATTTAGTGTTAAATGGTTATGAAACATTATCGGGTTCGTTACGTATCTACGATCAAAAAGTACAACGTAAGATCTTTAAAATTTTAGGCCTCAGTGAAGCGGACATCAATCGTAAATTCGGTTGGTTTATCGGGGCTTTGAAATATGGAACTCCGCCTCATGGCGGGGCGGCTTTCGGCCTTGACCGTTTGACGATGATCTTATCGGGCACTGAAAACATCCGCGATGTGATCGCTTTCCCCAAAAATTTATCGGCTACCTGTCCGATGACACAAGCGCCGATGCCGGTTGATGAAGCGCAACTTGACGATTTAGGAATCGCCGTTAAAAAAAGCGAGGAATAACGATGAAATTTTCTTCCTTTAATCTTAAGAAAGAATTGTTGCAAGTCTTGAATGAAAAGGGATATGTTGAAGCGACTCCGGTTCAAGAAAAAGTGATTCCCAAAGCCCTTAAAGGGCATTCACTGCTGGTTAAAAGCGAAACCGGTTCAGGCAAAACTCACGCCTTTTTGATTCCACTTCTTAACAATCTCGACTATGAAGAGAATAAAACGCAAGTCATCATTGTTTCACCGACCGCTGAATTGGCACTTCAAACGGCGCGTTTTGCCCGTCAGTTGACTGACTGCTTTAAAGAAGGCGTCGTAAAGCTTCTCAATCCTAGCATTTCTTCGAAAATCGAAGGAGAAAGTCTCAATCATCAAAATGCGACGCAACCTTTGATGATTGTGGGCACTCCCGGTAGAATCATCGAAGTATTGATTAAAAACCGCAATTTCGATCGGAGCCGAGTAAAGACTTTGGTTCTCGATGAAGCGGATATGTTGCTTGATCACAATTATTTGGAAGATGTGAGTTTGATCAACGATTTCTTTAAAGCCAAACAACGCTTGATTTTCACAGCGACGATGAAGGAACACCTTTTGAAACAGACTCAAAAGTACATTCAAGTCGATGAAGTGATCGATGTCGATGGTAATCATAAAACCAATCACAAGGTTCGTCATCATTTGCTTGACATCAAACATCGAGAACCGCTTGAAGCGTTGATGCTTTTTTTGAAAGTCGCTAAGCCGTATTTTACCTTAGTCTTTTCTTCGAAAAAGGAACAAGTGAAAAAAATTTACGAAGGGCTTAACAAAAATGGTATCGAATGCGGTATTTTAAATGGCGATCTCGATTCAAGAGAACGCAAGACGATGCTTAAAAGAGCGAATTTGAATGAATTCAATCTCATCGTGTGCTCAGATGTCGCCTCGCGCGGCCTTGATTTAAAAGATGTTACCTGCATCGTTTCGCTCGATTTACCGTCGGACTTAGATTATTACTATCATCGGGCCGGACGAAGCGGAAGATATGATCGTGATGGCGATAGCTACATCTTTTACGATGATGACAACAAGTATAAATTAGAGAACCTCAAGAAGACAAAACTGACGTTTGATGAGTTAGTGCTTCGCGAAGAAGGAATTAAACCGCAACGAAAAAAAGGGCAAGCACGCCGTCAAGTCAATGAGGTTTTAGAAGCAAAAATCAAGCGTGAAGTGAGCAAAGTGCGATCCTATAAAGTCAAGCCCAACTATAAGAAGAAAGTCAAATTAGCGGTTATGAAAGCCAAACGCGATCATAAAAAGCAGATTATTCGCGATAATATCATCGCCGCGAAAAAGGCCAAACGCGCTAAGAAGTGAGATCTTCAATGATCGTTTCGACCTTTTTTAAGGTTTCAGGAGCGACTAAAGGTCGCGCCAATTCGATTAAACTATCTTTATTTTCTAGTGTCAGTTCGTAGCGATGTTGTTTTAAAAAGGGCAAGATGACTTTCGCTTCTTCAAGCGTAAACTCATAGCCGTAACGATGAGCAAGTTCGATTCCTTGCTCTAAAGTCAAAGAGTTAATATACATCGCCACCAAGGCTTTTGAAATCATATAAAAAATCACCCAAAGTATTATATGGGTGATTTTTTTACTTATTGACACTTATCGATTTCATCGAGTAGGACTTTTAACGCTTCATCGGCTTTGATTTTTCTAACGATTTGACCTTTTTTAAAGAGAACGAACTCATTTTTACCACCAGCTAAACCAAGATCGGCTTGATGTGCTTCGCCGGGTCCATTTACAATGCAACCCATAATGGCGACGGTGATCGGTTTATTGATCTTTTCAAGTTCTTCAGTCACTCGATCGACTAGCGGTTTTAAATCGACCGCAGTCCTTCCGCAAGTGGGACAAGAGATAAGACGCGGAAAATTGGTAAAGAGGTTTAAATCGGTCAAAAGCCGTTTGCAGGCGATTATTTCTTCTTCCGGTTCTTCAGTCAAAGAGATTCTTATCGTATTCCCGATACCTTCTAACAATAAGGGGCTGAGTCCGGCAGCCGAACGCAACAAACCGGTCTTACTGTTGCCGGCTTCTGTGATTCCTAGATGAAGAGGGTAAGGAAAGAGTTTACTAGCTTCTCTATAAGCTTCAATCGTCGTCAATACCGAACTGGCTTTTAAGGAAATGACGATATCGAAAAATTCTTGTTTTTCAAAAAATTTTACGTATTTTTCACAAAGGGACACCAAGGCGTGAGCCGTCACTTTATCATCGTTTAAAAGCAAAGTTTCGCGATCCAAAGATCCTGAATTGACCCCGATACGAATCGGCACATGATGTTTTTTGGCACATTCAATCACTAACTTGGTTTTTTCAAAGCCACCGATATTGCCGGGATTGATTCGAATTTTGTCGATGCCGTTTTCAATCGCTTTGATGGCGAGACGATAGTCAAAGTGAATGTCACCGACAAGGGGAATTTTGATCTGTTTCACGATTTCTTTAATCGCCAAAGCATCTTCTTCATCCATGATTGAAACTCGCATCAAATCCGCGCCTAAAGCAGCGAGACGATTGATTTGTGCGACCACTTCAGCGACTTTTGAAGTCTTGATATTGCACATTGATTGAATTAAAACTTGGTTAGAACCACCCATAACGATATTTCTTAAATGAATCGCGCGCGTTTGTTCTCTTAACATAGTTTATCACCGCTTTTGATTATAACATAGTTTTGAAAATGCGCCATCAACAAGGTGAATTTATCGAAAATCGTGAAATAAAATACTAAAGTTTCAGCAAAATTCACCTATTGAAAAGAAAGGAGACTGAAAAATATTAAGTTTTAAGATAGGGCTATGAGTAAGAAAAAGAATCGTAAACGATTAACGGGTTGGGCGCGAACAAAAGAATATCCTCATAAAAAACATCCCGCCACATATCATCGCAAAGGCAGTAATGAAATCGAATATATTACTTTTACGCATTCTAAAGAAGTTGATTTTGGTAAAAAAGGAAAGGTTCGTACTATTCCGTTGTTAGATAATATCAGTCCTTTAGAGCGAGAAAAAAATAAAAAGTATGGCAAAAATCGTTCTTATGCCTATCCTAGAGTGTTTATAGGAAAACGTTCGGCTTTAGGGAAAGAAACTGATGAGTTTAATCCAGTAGATTCCGATAAAGAATATATCAAAAAGATGTTTGAAGTTTTTCCTCGTGAGCAAGTCCCACTTACGGGTGGTAAAGGAAAATATCGAAAGAAAAAGTCTAAAAAATAAATGCATTAAAAAAAGAAAGTGCCACGAGCAATTAAGCCTCTTTGCGTGGGGGCTACAAGGACGAAAGCGGTAAAACGCTAACACCGAGCCAAACACTTTCTGCACTTATTGTATACGAGATTTCGAATATAAGTCAATAAATATATTCACACATAAAGGAAAACAAAGGAGCTGATAACACTCTAAAAAATAAATAACAAAAAAAGAAAGTGCCCGCAAATCGTATTAACGATTCCATTGTACGGGGCTCAAGGACGAAAGCGATAAAACGCTAACACCGAGCCAAACACTTTCTGCACCTATTGTACTCGAAATTTCAAATATAAGTCAATAAATTTGTTAACATATAAAGGAAAACAAAGATGATTTATAACATTTCAAATATATGTGTGGCATTGTGATTGGTAATAATAATGGACATAAATATGACATTTTGGTTATTTTTAAGATTTCATTGATAAATCAAAGAAGCATATGAGTTTGATTCAGTAAATCCGATAAGAAATATATCAAAAAGATGTTTGAAGTTTTTCATCGTGAGCAAGTTCCACTTATGGTTGGCAAAGGACAATATCGAAAGAAAAGGCCTAAAAAATAAATAACATAAAAAAAGAAAGTGCCACGAGCAATTAAGCCTCTTTCCGTGGGGGCTACAAGGACGAAAGCGGTAATACGCTAACACCGAGCCAAACACTTTCTAGACTTATTGTATACGAGATTTCGAATCTAAGTCAATAAATTTGTTAATGCATGAAGGAAACAAATCAATATAGGATGAATTTATAGAAAATTGTCCTTTTAGAAAAATATTATAGAATTTAAAAGATACCTATGTTAAGATAACTAACGGAAACAAGAAAGAGGTGTTAAGATGCCACGCGAAAATATTATCTTGCGTTGTACTGAATGCGGTGATGAAAATTATATCGGCACTAAGAATAAGCGCACTCATCCTGATAGAAGAGAGATAAAGAAATACTGCCCTAAATGCAATAAAATGACAGTACATAAGGAAAAGAAATAGAGCTGCGGCTCTTTTTTTTATTTAAGGCTATGTATCGATTATTTGAAAAAAATGATGATTTTGCTTCCAATATGTATCTACTAAAAGGAAGTGAAGGAACGATTCTAATCGATCCGAGTTCTATAAGTCAACATCTTCTGGAATTATGCAAATCTTGGGGCTCGATTAAAGCGATCATCATCACTCACGGGCATTATGATCATTTTAAAGCTTTGGAAGCTTATTTAAAAATATTTCCAGAAGCGATTGTTTATCTTTTTAAACAAGAGCGAATCTTTTTTAATCCGCATCAAAATTGTTCTTGTCTTTTTAATGAGCCGTATTTTTATGATGGCGATGTGACTTTTCTCGATGAAGGAACGATAACTATGGCGGGATTGAAATTAGAAATCATCGCTTTTAGTGGTCATAGCGAAGGGTCAATGGCGATTTTCAATAAAGAAGAACGTGAACTTTTTGTCGGCGATTTCATCTTTAAGGATAGTATCGGGCGCTGCGATTTAAAAAGCGGGTCATGGCCGAAGATGCAAGAATCATTAAAGCGATTCAAGATGATGAATTTAGATCCACGGACTTTGATTTTACCAGGTCATGGACCGACCACCACTTATGATTATTTAATGAAAAATAATCCTTTTTTGCGTTAAAAACCGAATTTCTTCTCATACTAAAAGCGGTGATTAAACGATGAAAAAGGGTGAAATTATTTTAATTGCATTATTGAGTACGATTGTCTTTGGCGGAATGAATGAAGTATATTATCTCTTTAATTTTTCGCCGTTATCTTTAGGACATCTTCATCGAAGCATCGACAGTTACGAATGGTCGTTGCTTTTAAGCGGTGTGGTGATCTTTGTCATATGGTCGCTGATTGGTCTTTTTTTTAAACGCCTCATAATGTGCTTTAATAAAATGCGATACTATTTTATTACTTCGATGATTATTTTTGTGATCATCAATTTTTACTTACGGTATATGTGGGACGATTTTTTGATGATGAACTTACAAGGCGAAGTGTGTTTGATGTCGAGCATAATTTTTTCGACATATCTTTTTTTCTATTCCATATATTATGGAAATGAAGTAAAATATAGGCGTTAGGAGATTTAATAAATGATTATTGTCAATGATTTTAAACCCGGTAATACTTTTATTTACGAGAACCAATTGTACACGGTTCTTGACATTCAACACAACAAGACGGCGATGCGCCAAATGATCGTTAAAGTGAAAGCCAAAAATTGTCGTACCGGGGCAATTACCGATATTTCTTTTACCGGTGGCGATAAAGTTGAATTAGCACATCTTGAAAAGAAAAAAATGTCTTATCTTTACGATGAAGGCGATGCGTTATGTTTCATGGATCAAGATACTTACGATCAAGTGTCGATTCCTAAAGAGCGGTTACAATGGGAATTGAACTTTATTAAAGAAGGCGAAGTCTTGGAAATCGTCGATTATGAAGGAGAAATTCTTGGTATCAACTTGCCGGCGAAAGTAACTTTGAAGATCACTAAATGTGAACCGGCCGTTCGTGGCGATACGGTTAACAAGGCGATGAAAGACGCTTATCTTGAAACCGGCTTGAAAGTCAGAGTCCCTTTATTCGTTGAAGAGGGCGATGATATCATCGTCTTTACCGCTGACGGGACTTATGATTCAAGAGCTTAATATAGCATTTTTAAAACTTACATTAAATAATAATTTGAATGCGTCCTTAAGGGACGCATTTATTTTAGAAAGGGATGTATGCGCTCCTTGAGTGTAGTTGTAATTTCAGGCTAATTATGTTATATTTTTTCAAGGAGAAAAGATATGTTTAAGTTAGAGATGGCTAAGCAATATGAAGACTTTTTTCATCGGCCACATGATCGATCGTTTGAATTATTGGACGGAGAAAGAAAGATCATGATTTCTGCCCCACATAGCGTGGAACAGACAAGAAACGGCAACATCAAATATGCTGAGCCACAGACTGGAGTTTTAGCTAAATTACTACATGACGAACTTGATTGTCCGGTGATTTTTAAAACGCGAAATTGCTTTGACGATGCTAATTTTGATAAAACAAGTCCCTATAAAGATGCTTTAAAAGAATATATCCTAACTCATAATATTGTTTTTCTCATTGATTTGCACCAATTGGCTCCATATAGAGAAGTCAAGATAAATATCGGAACCGGCAATTTTAAGAATATCAGCGACTTAAAATACATTAATTTTGCATTGGAAGCTTTTACGAAGCACCGTCTTGGAGTGGTTCAAATCGGAACGCCATTTGACGCCTCATATCCATATACGATTTCATCGTATATCGCTTCAAATTGCCATATTCCGTGTATGCAGATTGAATTAAATTCGAAAATGTTATGGATGGAAAGTGAAGAGTGTGAATTAGAGTCGGTTTTTGAAGCCTTAAAAGAATTCGTGCTTGCGATTGAAAGTGGTAAATAAAATGGAAAAAATGGATATAGCGATGATCGATAATCACATCGAATTGACATTCGACAAGAAAAAAGTCACTGATGCTTTTGATGATTGTTTTCAAGTGCAATGCGATAATATTAAATACGTAAGCGCCGATTTGGCGACTATATGTGTGAGTGAAGAAATCTATCAAAAATATTCAGGCGAAAAAATGGCCTTGATTAATGTCAAAGACCATAAGTATATCAACGTGATTCTCAAACCGAAGAAGGAACTTGTATCTAACTCGATTCGAATTACAAGCTACATCAAAGAAGCGTTAAACGTCGCTAATGGCAGTGAAATATTTTTATGTCATTATAAAACTAGGGTGTACAATCGCTTTTATTTGCAAAAAATCGATCATATTCGTGAAAACAATATCGTCATTTCACAAGCGGATTTAAATGATCTTGAAATGGACGTTTCGCATTCTAAATGTGAACTTTATGAAGTTTTTAACTCCGTGACCAAGGAAAGTATGATCGTGAAAAAGAGTCATATTTTTGTTGATCCGACTTTAAAAAAAGGTTCGATAAAGTTAAATCGAAAACAAAGGATATTTTTGGGTCTTGAACTACCATTATATCTTAGCGAGATTCGTCGCGCGATTATCGAAAAAAAGTGCACTGAGGAAGAAAAAGCCCTTATATATAACATCTATACGAAAGATGATTATTTTTTGATAGACGATACAACTTACGACGAGCGCGAGCAAGTCAAGAAAATCCTTCTTGAAAAAATCGCATATGAAATTCGCGTGATTCCGGTCATCGAGGCCTTTTATCGTCCTGAAAAACGAAGTTTAAGGCAGAAGTTGACGGACTTTTATGTCGGTAAAAGTACGATGTCGCTTATCTGTTGTCGACCTTATGAAAATGATGAAGGCATCAATGTCGTAAGAATGACTAAATCCAATATGAAATTGCTCGGCGTCGAAGAGATGGATATGGTGCGTCTTCAATATAAAAAGACCCAAATTCATTGTCGGGTTTTAGGTTTTGACGATGAACAATTATTTTTAAAGACCAATCTTCCGCTTCCGATGGAACTGGTGATTGGAATTCCAACTCACATTCGCAAAAAACTTCATATTACGGAATTAAATACTACCATCAAAGTCGATCGGGACACCGGTTTTATTTTTAAGCGGAGTATAAATGAGCAGATTGTGCCGATTTTATTGACGTTTTTTTCGTCAACTATCTTTAGCAGTGTTTCGGAACTGCTTCCGATTTTACTTTCGATCGTGCTGGTGCCGCTAGTATTGTATCTTAACTTGTCATCAAAACGAAATATGCGCGGATAAGGAGCAAAAATGATGCGTGGTTGGTTAGTGGTAAATCACTATCTTGATTCAAAGAAATTTTCAGAACTTTACGCGATGCTTTGTGAATCCGCGACAAAACTGAACGTAAGTTTAGAAATCAAAACTACTGGCGAAATCATCTGTGAGGTTTCGTCTCGTTTTGCCATGTATTCATTGCCCGATTTTGTGATATTTTGGGATAAAGATATTTATGTGGCTCAAAGGCTAGAAAAAGCCGGTATCAAAGTGTTTAATTCTTCGAAAGCGATTGAACTTTGCGATAATAAAATTTTAACTGCCATCAACCTTGAAAATAAGGTTAAAACACCAAAGACCATCATCGCTCCGCGAACTTTTGAAGGAATCGACTATCCTAAATTGGATTTTCTCGAATATGCTAGAAAAACACTACATTTTCCACTTGTCATCAAAGAAGCGTATGGATCGTTTGGGAAGCAAGTGTATTTAGCTAATGATATGGATGAAGCAAGTGCTATCATTAAAAGCCTTCATCATAAGGAATTTTTAATTCAAGAATTCATCGCGACCAGTCAAGGACGCGACGTACGCGTCAATGTGGTAGGGCAAAAGGTAGTTTCATCGATGTTACGATATAATCCCGATGATTTCCGCTCCAACATCACAAATGGCGGTAAGATGAAGCCTTATAAATTAAATGAACAACAAAAAAACATGGCTCTTAAAGCGTGTGAAACTTTAGGACTTGATTTTGCCGGCGTGGATCTTCTTTTTGGTGAACACGATGAACCGCTTGTGTGTGAAGTCAACTCTAATCCGCATTTTAAAAGTAGCTATATTTGCACCGGCATCGACATGAGCTTTTATGTGATTGAATATATCATTGAAAAATTAAAAGGGTAAACGATAAGTCAGGTTAAAGATTATGGACGGATGGCTAATTTACGATGAAATAGGGGCTAAACGTAATCGATGGTTCATCGATCGATTGATAATGCTTGCTAAGCAAAAAGGAATCAACTTGAAACTCATATTAACCACTGATAATTGGAAGAATAATGATGATTTCAATAAGATTGATTTCGCTATTGTAAGAACCATTGATCCAACGATAAATAAGTTTTTTGAAGATTTTGGTATTAGAACTTTCAACAATTACGCTACTTCGTCAATCGCTAACGATAAATGGAAAACATTTCAGGTGGCTAAAGAACTTTCGATACCCACTATGGACACGATATTGATCAGTGAAGAATTTAAACCATCAGCTTATCCGTTTGTACTAAAAAGTCGCAATGGACATGGCGGTAGTGAAGTGTTTTTGATAAATGATGCATCTGAATATCGAAAAAGGCTTCAAAATATTGACCCGCAAAACTATATTGCCCAAAAAATGTGCACAAAGATTGGCTTCGATATGCGAGTGTATGCTCTAAAAAATGAGATTTTAGCGGCGATTTTAAGGCATTCATCCACCGATTTTCGCAGTAACTATTCATTGGGTGGCGAAGTTAGCGTCGCTCAAGTAGATACGATTCAAACCCAAATCGTTCAAAAGATAGTTTCTACACTAAATTGCGATTTTGTCGGTATCGATTTTATAATGAATGAAGGAACTTGGGTATTGAATGAAATCGAAGATGTCGTGGGGACAAGAATGCTTTATAAATGCACGGACATCGATGCGGGACAATTTTATATCGATTATATTTATGATGAAATGAGAAAATAAGGCGAAAAAATAATAGAAACTAAATATTTAAGTTAATCTATATGATTTATTTAATCGACATTTTGCAATTGTAATTTTTTTTGATGTCTTCAAAAATCGACATCTTATTTCTTTTGAAATTCTTATGATAAGAGTGTTCTTTTTCTGACGGAGAGAACGTATATCTAATGTGAGGAGGAGATATTATGAATCGTCAAATTGTTGCATTCTTATCATTGTTTTCCTTGGCTTTAGTACTTTCAATTTACTATGTGATGATTCCAAGTGGTATTTCAAATGATCAACCGGTCGAAAATCCGATAACCGAAGTGGCTGATGCTTCAAGCTTATTCTTTGAGGCCTTAATTCTAGAACGCGATCAACGTCACGAAGAAACGATTGAAGGACATACCGCGATTTTGACATCAACCGAGTACACTAATGCCGAAAAAGCTACGGCTTTAGAAGCGATTGAAAACGAAAAATACATTCAAGAAACCGAAAATAAATTACAAGATGAGATAAAAGAGCTCGGATATCCGGCATGTTTTGTCGAAATGAGAGGCGATATGATCAATGTTTTGGCATATATGAAAGACGCTACGAAGCAAGAGCAAAAACGTTCGGCCAGTCAAATCATTTTTACCGTTCAAAGTATCCTAGAAACTGAATGTGATTTAGTCGTTGAATTCCAAAGTTAAACTTGATATAAACGTTGAAATAATATATCATAATGAATATTAAGGAGACGTTATAAATGGAGTGGTTATTATATTTGGTTTTAGGTCTAATCGGTGGACTTGCTATCGGATTTTTCGGAGCTAGGGCGCTTTTTAAAAAGCAATTGCGCGACAATCCGCCGATCAACGAAAAAATGATTAGAGCGATGTACATGCAGATGGGACGTAAACCTTCAGAAGCGCAGATACGCGCGACGATCAAAGCGATGAATGACGCTAAATAAAAGCCTTAAATGGCTTTTTTTTAGCATAAAAAAAGGGTAAAGTGAAATTTTAATGTGTACCCTTTTTTTATTGATTAACTTTTTATAAGATATACCAAAATACAACTAAATATCTACTAAAATAATACTATTTCATCCAAGTTATCTTTCTTTCTTCGTGGTGGATGAGGCGGATGATGTTTTGATGATGACGAATCACAATATAGAAAGCAATCGCGACGATACAAAGGGCATAGGAAATATCATAACCCATTCCGAAGTTCATACCGTATGCGACATAGGGAATAAAGGAGATGGCCGCTATTGCCAATGAGGCTAAAATCGAAGCGAGGGAGACATATTTTTTTAATTTTAAAACAATCATAAAAATGGTGATACCGATGAGCGACAACATCCAATTGGTACCAAGAAGAAATCCCCCAAAAGAAGACACTGCTTTGCCGCCTTTAAAGCCGGCAAAAATCGGAAAAGTGTGTCCGATGATCGCTCCGATTCCCGCGATATAGTAGGTAAGAGGTAAAATCGCCGTTTCTTTTAAAGGAGTCAGAGTCAAAACAAAGAAGGCAATCCACATCGGCAGAATGCATTTAAATACATCTAAAGCAATCACGATTAAACCGACTTTTTTACCGAGTACACGTCCGGCATTGGTGCCTCCTGCATTATGAGAGCCTTGTTCACGAACATCGACTCCGAAAAAGGTTTTTCCAATCACGACAGCACTTGGAAAAGATCCAAATAAATAGCCCATCAATAACGCGGCAAATAAAATTAAATAATTCACTTAGTAAAACCTCATTTCTAATAAAATTACATCTACATTCTATATAAATAATGTGGAAATATAAAGCCTTTTTTGATATAATCAAAAAGTGTGTGTAACGTGCGATTGGAGGTTTCAATGAGTAGTAATATACAAAGTAAATACGATAAGACATCGATCAAAAAACTCAAAGGATTAGATCCTGTTAGAATGCGTCCCGGTATGTATATCGGTTCGACAGACTACATGGGTACGCACCATTTAGTTTGGGAAGTAGTCGACAACGCAGTCGACGAAGCGATGGTCGGTTATGGTAATAAAATTTATGTCACTTTACATGACGATGGATCATGTTCGGTTCGCGATGAAGGAAGAGGAATTCCTTGCGGTTACAATGAAGAAGAGAAAATGGAAGCTTTGGATTTGGTATTTCGCGAACTTCATGCCGGCGGAAAATTCGACGATTCTAACTACAAAGAATCCGCGGGTTTACATGGTGTCGGCGCGGCATGTACCAACGCTTTATCCGAATATGTCGAAATTAAAATTTATCGCGATGGACGCGAATATTATTGCAAATATAGCGATGGTGGTCGCAAAAGTACCGGAGTTAAAGAAGTAGGTCCGACCACCAAAAGAGGGACTTATATCCGTTTTAAACCGAGCACCGAAGTGTTGACCGATGTGACATTTCGCTATGAATTAATCGCGGAACATCTTAATAATTCGGCGTGTCAGGTGCCGGGCGTTCACTTTTATTTATCCGATGAACGAACTAAAACCAAGGAAGAATTTTTCTATCAAAACGGCATCAGCGAATATCTTGCTAAAATCAATGAAGGAAAAGAGCAAATCACGCCGGTAATCACTTTCAAAGACGATTCGCAAGAAATCAAAGTTGAGATCGCTTTTCAATTTTTAGAAAACGATTATAGCGAACATTTATATTCCTTCGCCAACACCGTTTTTACTCCAAATGAGGGCAGTCACGTCAGAGGGTATCGTTCAGGTTTAACCAAAGCTTTCAACGATTACGCTAGTGCCAATGGCATAATCAAAGGCGAAAATAAATTGGACGGAGGCGACATTCGCGAAGGACTTTCGATAGTGGTATCGGTTAAAGTTCCTGAAAAACTCATTCAATTTGAAGGTCAAACCAAGGGAAAACTTGGAACCCCGAGCGCTGCTTTTGCCGTTGAAAATGTGATGTGCGATAAAATGCGCTCTTTCCTAGATGAAAATAAGACATATGCCACCAAGATTATGGCAAAAATTTTAAACGCTCAAAAAACGCGACTTGCCGCGAGAACCGTGCGCGATGAAATGCGCGGCAAAGGAACCAAAAACAACGAAAAAACCACCTTGCTTTTATCGGGTAAACTGGTGCCACCGCAATCGAAAGATTATCGCCATTGTGAACTATTCATCGTCGAAGGGGACTCCGCTGGCGGTTCAGCTAAAAAGTGCCGCGATCGGCGCTATCAAGGACTTTTGCCACTTCGCGGCAAACCGAAAAATATCTCAAATGAGGCAGAAGATGCCTTTATGAAGAACGAAGAATTGTCGACTTTGGCGTATACGATCGGGACCGGTGTCGATAAGAATTTCAATATTAAAGATTTGCATTACGATAAAATTATCATTATGACCGATGCTGATACTGATGGCGCTCACATTCAAAACTTGCTCATTAATTTCTTCTTTCTGAAGATGCTTCCGTTAATTGAAACGGGACATATATATATCGCTTGTCCGCCGTTATATCGGGTTTCTAAAATGGTCGGCAAAAAAACGATCGAAGAGTTTGTTTGGACCGACGATGAATTGGCTGCGGCCAAAAAGAAAATCGGCGCCAATGCCGTCGTTTCGCGTTACAAAGGATTAGGTGAAATGGATGCCGATCAATTGTGGCGAACGACGATGGATCCTAAAACCCGCAAATTGATTCGCGTTTCGATTCCCGATTTTGAATCAGCCCGCAGCAAAGTCAATCTTTTCATGGGCAAAGATGCGGCACCGCGTTCAAGATGGATCAATGAAAACGTCGATTTTTCGAATAAAGATGATAATTTCAAATTGGAGGTAAACATCGATGAGCAGTAAAGCAAAAAAGAGTGAACAACCATCATTCACCGAAAATATTTTCGTCTCTACTATCGACGATGTTTTATCACAAGGATTCGGTCGTTATTCTAAATATGTTCTTCAAGAAAGAGCGGTACCTGATGTTCGCGATGGTTTAAAACCAGTTCAAAGAAGAATATTGTATACGATGTATCTTGAAGGAAATACATCAAATAAACCGACACGTAAATGTGCGCGAACTGTCGGTCAAGTCATCGGGCGTTTTCATCCTCATGGCGACACGTCCGTCTATGAAGCGATGGTGCGCCTGTCGCAAGATTGGAAAATGCGCATCCCTTTGATTGACTTTCAAGGAAATAACGGTTCTATCGACGGCGATTCGGCCGCGGCTTATCGTTATACCGAAGCACGTTTAAGTGAAATTTCCGATAAATTAGTGCTCGATTTAAACAAGAACACCGTCGATATGGAACTCAATTTCGACGATCAAGAGTTAGAACCGGTCGTATTGCCGGCCCGTTTTCCTAATTTATTAGTCAATGGTTCTTCAGGCGTGGCTGTCGGTGCGTCGACGGATATTCCCCCACACAACCTTAATGAAGTCGTCAAGGCCATAAATTATCGAATCAAACATCCGGATTGTCGTATCGAAGACCTTTTGAAGTTTATTAAAGGTCCCGATTTTCCAACCGGTGGCGTTATTTTAAATCAAAGTGATTTTTTAAATATGTACAAAAGCGGCAAAGGCCTCATCAAATTGATGTCCAAAGCCGAAGTGGTCGAAGACAAGAATATCAACCAAATCATCATCACTGAAATTCCTTATGGACGCGATAAATCCGATTTGGTGTCCTCGATCGATAAATTTCGCTTTGCCAATAATTTAGACGCTATCATCGAAGTTCGCGATGAGACGGGGCAAGATGGTTTAAGAATCGCAATCGACGTCAAAAAAGAGGCCGATCCTTACAATTTGTTGCGTTTTATTAAAAGCAAAGGCGTCTTATCGACCACGATTAAATATAATATGCTCGTCATCGATCACAATCGTCCGCGGACTTTAAACCTCGCAGAAGTGATCGATTGCTACGTCGAACACCAAATTGACGTCATTACTAGACGTTCCAAATACGACCTTGATAAAATGTCGACGCGAGTCCATATCGTCGAAGGGTTAATCAAGGCGATCTCGATTCTCGATCAAGTGATAGAATTGATCCGTAAGAGCAAAGATAAAGCCGATGCCAAAGAAGGTTTGATTCATAAATTTGATTTTACCCCCGAACAAGCCGAAGCTTTATTGATGTTGCAACTTTATCGGTTATCGAATACCGATGTGACGACCCTTATCGAGGAAGCGAAAAATTTGCATGCGTCGATCGATGATTTAAACGATCTTTTAAACAATCCGACGCGAATGGACAATTTAATCATCGACGATTTGACAAAGATCGCCGAATCTTACAAAGATCCACGGCGCACCAGCTTTGAAGAATTGACCTCGGAGGATACTTCAATCGATCACCGAGCCTTGGTCTTAAAAGAAGAGACAGTTATCGTTTTTACGCGCAACGGATATTTCAAACGTTGTCAAATGCGTTCTTATAACGCGGTGAGCGACCAATTGCCGGGCATCAAGGACGGGGATGTGATCGTCGGTAGCGTCAAATGCTTTACGACCGATTATCTCCTTGCTTTCACTTCGCTTGGAAATTATCTCTTAATCCCGGTTTACAAACTTTTCGACAATAAATGGAAAGAAGAGGGCAAACACATCAATGAGATTTCCTCTTTGGCCAATCAAGAAAAGATCGTCGGCGGTTTTGTTGTAAGCGAGTTTATCGATGGAATCAATGTGGTGATGCTTTCAAAAAATAATCAAATCAAACGGTCTTCACTCAAAGAATTCGAAGGAACGCGAATTTCTAAACCGGTCCGTTGCTTTAAGCTCGCCCAAGACGATGAAATGGTCGCGGTGGTATCCACTTCCGGTAACAGCGATGTATTAGTGCTAAATGCCGCCGGAACCGGCAGTTTCTTCAATGAGAATGAAATTCCTAAAGTCTCGCTTAAAGCTGGTGGGGTGAAGGCAATGAATCTAGGCAAAGATCAAGCTCCTTTAGCGGCCTTAATTTCATATTTACCAGAAGAGCGCTCTAAGTTGATGATCATCACCGATCGTCACGGGGCTAGAATCGTCGATCAATCTTCGATGGTGCGCACCATTAGACCTGGCACTAAGCAGGTGCTCTTTAAAACTTTCAACAGCGATCCGCAATCGGCGATTTATGCGACCAAGTGGTCTAAAAATCAAGAATCCAAGAATTTAAGCGTCGTTCTTGACAACAATGTAGTGGTCAATCTTAATCTCGAAGAGTTGAAGCCACAACCTTTAGGCGGTTATTTAAAGACCAATCTTCAACTCGATGAAAAGAATCCGCTTGTCGGAGTTCATAATTTCAAAGTCGATATCATCGACGAAAACACCAAGCCGTTAACGCCGGTAAGCGTCAAAAAAGTTAAAGAAGTAAAGCCTCAGGAAGAAGATTTTGAGCAAATAAGACTTTTTGATTTTGTCGACGATGACGATTAATGAGTATCTTGATGTTTCTTAAATTCTTGCAACAATTTGACTAAAGCGCGCTTTTCAATACGCGATACGTACGAACGAGAGATGTGATATTTTTTCGCAATCTCCTTTTGTGTATGTTCTTCAAATCCTTGCAATCCGTAACGAAGCGAGATGATTTCCAATTCCCGATCATCGAGAACATCGATATATTGATTCAGTGAATCGAGCATGTGACGATGATCTAACTCTTCGTTAATCGGTGTCTCGTTTGAAGGAATGACATCCATCAAGGTAATTTCACTGCCATCTTTATCGGTGCCAATCGCTTCGAAAAACGAGACATCTTTAGAACGCTTTTTGCCGTTTCTTAGCGTCATCAAAATTTCGTTTTCGATGCATTTTGCGGCATAGGTTGCCAATTTTACTTTTTTATCGAGCGAATAAGTGTCGATCGCTTTGATTAAACCGATGGTTCCAATCGAAATCAAATCGTCGCTATCTTCATCGGTTTTATCGTATTTTTTGGCGATGTGTGCCACTAAACGGAGATTGTGCGAGATCAATTTGTCGCGCGCCTCATCGTGGGTTCTTTCATCGAATAATTCGTTGATGCAGCGTTCTTCTTCGCTTTGAGAAAGCTTTAACGGAAAGATGCCGTTGCGCAAAAAACCGACTAAAAACCGGAGATTGAAAATTCCAAGTAAATCGAAAAACATAATATCACCCAGTTAAATTTTAGAAATAAGTTGGGAAAGATATGTCATAAATCGACACTTTCAATAGTTATTTGACATCTAAATATCATCAATTATCTTTAAATTATAAACGATTTATACTATGATATGTAAAGAGGTAAATTATGGCACGATTACTACCGGATTACTACGCTAAATCGATCTTCGACGTCCCGATGTCGTTTTACAAAGAACAGGGAATCACTCACGTGATTTCCGATCTTGATAACACTCTCGACGCTTTCGATGTTTTACTTCCTTCCAAAAGAGTGGTAGAATTGGCAAAAAAGTTTTCCGACCATGGTATTACTCTTATCATAATTACCAATAATACGGAAAAGAGAGTAAAAAATTATGCGACAGCTTTAAATGTCGCTTATCTTTACTCGGCACGAAAACCTTTTCCCAAAAAGATCATCCGGTTTTTAAACGAGAACCAGATTGATAGATCAAAACTTTTGCTTGTTGGCGACCAACTGATGACGGACGTCAAATGCGCCAAAAAGGGAAATTTCAAGGTGATGCTTACCGAACCAATTGTAAAAAAGGATCAATGGACAACTAAATTTAATCGTCTTTTTGACCGCCCGATACGAAAAAGATATTTAAAACGAGGACTATTACAAAAATTGGAGGTGCCTTATGGAAAACGATAACATGATGAAATTGCATTGCTATGGCTGCGGTGCGGAATTACAAAATACTGCGCCGGATCAAACCGGATATATTCCTAAAGCCGATATGCATTCGGGAGATCTTTTGCTTTGTCAAAGATGTTATCGATTACAGCATTACGGGGTGCAACGCGAAGTGGCGACCTATAATGGTGAATTTAAAAAGATTCTCGCTCACGCCAAAAAGAGTAAAAGTCTAATCGTATACGTCATCGATCTTTTCGCTTTTTCTTCTTCGATAGTGAGTGAGATCCACGAATTGATCAAAGACAACAAAGTGTTAATTATCGCCAATAAACGCGATGTTTTACCGCGTGAAATCAACGATGAAAAATTAAAGCAGCACGTCAAAGCTCGCCTTTTGGAAACCGGGCTTGACGTTAAGGATATTATCATCGCTTCGGCACATAAAAATTATAATATCGACGAATTTATGCAATATATCGATGATTTTAAAGACGGACGCGACGTTTATGTAGTCGGTGCTTCCTCGGTAGGGAAATCGTCGATCATCAATTCGTTTTTGAAAGTCTATAAAAACGAAACCAAAAATGTGATCACCACTTCACCATATCCGGGAACGACTTTAGATGTGATTAAAATACCATTGAACAATAAGAGTTACATCTACGATACGCCAGGCATTATCGTCGATAAATCGATATATTCCCATATCGAAAACAAGATTTTAAAATATATCGCTCCACGTCGTGAAATCAAGCCGCGGACCTTCCAAATAAACGACAATCAATCGATTTTTATCGGTGGCCTCGCGCGCTTGGATTTCTTAAAAGGACATCGAAGTGGCGTTACTTTCTATATTTCCAATGAAATTGATTTGCATCGGACAAAACTCGAACGCGCCGATCAAATTTTCGATTCGGTAATCGCCAATCATAAAATCAAACCGACTTCTTTGATGATTACCGGCGTTGAAAGTCTTGAAGCGCATACCGTCGATTTGCCATATCAAGACGTCGACATCATCATCAGCGGCCTTTGCACGATCAAGATCAACGGAAAAGGGCAAAAATTTCGAATTATGGCCCCACGCGGCGTCGAAGTGATGGTCGCCGAAAGTAAGATTTAGGAAGTAGTATTATGCTCAGTAAAAAACAATTGGCTCAACTTCGTTCATTAGCCCAAACCACTAAAGCGATGTATAACGTCGGCAAAAACGAAATCAACGAAAATGTGCTTTCGATGCTCGATAAAGCGCTCACGAAGCACGAGTTAATCAAAATCAGCGTCAATAAGGCGATGAGCGATGAAAAAGAGGAATTCGCTAATGAATTATCGATGCTTCTCCACGCGGAATTAGTAACCATAATCGGACGAGTGATCGTCTTATATCGCAAAAATTTAAAAAACCCGCGCATTGAATTGGTAATGTGAAAAAGACGATCTTATTCGGAGGCAGCTTTGATCCGATCCACGAGGGACATCTCGCTATCGCCTACGCGGCACTTAATGAGCTTCAAGCTTATCAAGTGCTTTTTGTCTTGGCACCGCTTGCTAGGTGGAAAGATCCCGAATCGTCGGTTTTTCATCGCCTTGAGATGATGAAAATCGCTTTGAAAGATGAACCGCGTTTTAAAATATCGACGATAGAACTCGCTCAAGAGGGCGAATTGCATACGATCGATACCGTCAAACAGTACCTCGAGACGGCTAAAGATGAAGAGTTGTATCTTCTTATCGGAGCTGATCAAGTCGCAAAGTTTCCGTCTTGGTATCAAAGCGAAGAATTAGCTTCGTTGGTCCACGTGATATATTCGTCACGCAATGGATATGAAATCGATGAAAAGATCGTAAATAAATATCAAATGCAAAAAATTTCTAGTCCGTTAATCGACGTATCAAGCACCGATATTCGAAGGTTAGAAATCAATTACATGCCAAAAGAAATTCTCGATTATATCGGTGTTCATCGCCTTTATTACGTTGAAGATTTATTGAATCTAATCGGGGAAAAGCGTCTCAATCATTCCTTAAGCGTCGCATCTTTGGCTTTTGACCTTGCTAAAGCTAACGATATCGATCCCTATAAAGCGTATATTGCCGGATTGTTGCACGATTGTGCCAAACGTTTATCGTTAGATGAACATTTGCGACTGATAGAAAAAAAGTTTTCCAAAGAGATTTTAAAAAACGTCGAAGCGCCGCTTTATCATCAATTTTCCGGGGCCGCTTTTGCTGAAGAACATTTTAAAATCAAAGATTTAGAAATTCTCGATGCAATCGCCTATCACGCGACCGGAAAGGCGAATATGAGCCGTTTAGGACGTCTTTTATACGCCGCAGATAAGATTGAGCCGACACGCGATTTCGATTCAAGCGAGCTCATTATGGCGTGTATGCGCGATCTTGAAACAGGATTTATCGAAGTCTTGAAGGATAACATCAAGTATTTTCGGACCAAGGGCATCAAATATCAAAATTACTTAACTTTAGAATGTATCGATTATTATTTAAAGGAGTATAAAGAAAATGGAAGAAATTAAATTAAAAGCGATTTTGAAAGCAATCAGTGACAAAAAGGGTGAAGATATCAAAGTGATCGATGTCTCTAATAGGTCTCCGTTTTGCCATTATTACGTGATTACAAGCATCAACACAACTCGTCAAGCTGACGCGATCGTGACGGCGATAGAAGAAAGTCTATCGACTTTAAAACAAGCGGTTCATCATATCGAAGGTAATAATAAATCGGATTGGATTTTAATCGATTGTAACGATATTGTAATTCACGTTTTTACCCCTGAAGAACGGGAAAGAATCGATTTGGAAACCCTGCTTAAGGGCGAAAAGACGATCCATTACGAGGAATAGTCATGAAAAGGGAGATTTATTTAATCGTCGCTGCGATGAGTGAAGAAAAAGACGCCATAATCGATAAATTAAAGCAGCAAAAGATCGATTTATTCGAAGAAGAAGACGGAGTATCTTTCAAAAAGGGCGAAAAATCATATCTAGTCGTGAGAGGAAAAATCGGTAAAGTTCACACCGCATTCATGCTTGGAAAACTGTACCAAAAGTACGATATTAAGCATATTTACAATACCGGAACCGCCGGAACGATCGCTCATGATGTTAAAATTCTCGACGTTGTAGTCGCCACTGGAGTCGCATATCATGATGTCGATGTCACAGGATTCAATTACGCATACGGCCAATTGCCGGAATGTCCCTTGATATTTGATACGATAGCGCCAAAATTAGAAGAAAGGAAAAGGGAGAAATATCAAATTCATTATGGTCTCATTCTAAGCGGCGATAGTTTCATTACCAAAAATAATATTACAAAGCGAATGCTTGATTCTAAAGCCTTAGCGATTGAAATGGAATCGGGTAGCGTTGCTCAATGTGCGTATATCATGAAAGTTCCTTGTACCATCGTGCGTTCGATAAGCGATAAGATAGGCGAAGAGGATAACGGAAAAACTTTCGATGATATGTTGATTCGTTCTGCACAAAATGCCGTCGACGTTCTATTTGAAATAATTTAGTAAAATCATTAATAGGGAGCATCTTTATACGAAAAACAATGAAGATGTTCCTTTTATTTTGACTAATTTAGGTCATAAATGGTAAAAGACGGATTTCGACGGCGTTTTTAATTGTTTCGCATAATTACCATTATGTTAACCAATTTAAAAATAAATATTTATTTCTAGGCATTTTTAAACAATTAAAATCATTAATAAAATGCAATTTAAAAGCTCTTTTAATTTATTGTGAAAGTTTTCCACATACCTTAAAAGAGCTTATTTTAACTAATTAAATACTAAATATCTACTAATCTATTACTAAATAGATTTTTCAAGATTCTTTTTTAATAAAAATATCAAACTTTCGATTGCGGCGATGATACCGATGATGATAAGACAATTAGCAATCAAATCACTCATTTCAAAATCTCGAAACGCTTTATAGATATTGACTCCAATACCATTCATCTTGGTATTGCCGATTACGATTTCCGCCATTACTTCGACTTTCATCGCTAAGCCGATCGACTGCACGATACCTAATGTAATATATCGTAGCGATAACGGCAAAATGATTTTAACAATCGATTTGAAACTATAAAGTCCTTCAAGCTTCAACGGATCGCGATATTCTTTTTTTATCGCTTCAGCGCCGCTTTGTGATGCTTCATACATCAATGGGAAAATCATCAAAGCCACCATGATCATCGCGGTCGTTTCATTTTTAGTATATATGATAAGAATCAGCACTACCGCGCTTGTAGGAAGGCTTCTTAGAATGGTAATGGTCGGACGCATAAAATATCGTATCGGTTCGAAAACACCGCTCAAAACGCCTAAAATGATGCCAAGAAGCGAAGATACGATTAAAGCTAGTAAAATTCTAAGCAAAGAATGGTAAAGGGCAAAGTAAGTTTCACCATCACCTAAAAGCATAATGGCCCGATAAAAGCATTGATGAGGATACGGAATGATGACTGACGAGGTCGTCAATGAAAGAAGATACCAAATGCCGCAAAAAAAGAGGAAACCTAAAAGAGAAAAAAGGACGATTTGCCCTTTTTTTTGTTTAAAAAACGCCCTTTTCTCTCTTTCCATACTGCTTATTATTCCTTTTTATTTTGAAAAATAACCATCGATAAACAGCGTTTCATCGACTTCGCCTAAATCCATTATTTCGTAATATTGTTTGATATCCGGTTCATTTTTAGCGTATCCGATTAAATTTTTACCCTCTTTTTGGGTGTAGGTAAGATCGCTATAAGAAAGACCGAGTTTTTCCGCCTGTTTGGATTGATCGCCGAAATTTTGATAATACGATTCCGCATTGGTGTAATCGGAAACTAAATAATCTAGCGTCATTTCAATATCGTTTAAAAACGCGTCGACTTTGGTAGGATTAGTGGTATAAAGTTCATCGCTGATAAATAATCCAGCTTGAGGAAAGCCCTCCATTCCGGTCGTTTCATACCATTTTTCCTGAAGATTGTATTTATAATTCATTAAACTTGGATTATAGTCTTTTGAAGTGGTATTTTCCATGATTCTTGAGACGTAAGGTTCCGCTAAAAGGACGTAATCGATCTGTTTGCCTTGATACATATGTTCATTGCTCAAAACCAAATCGTAAACCATTTCGACGCCGCTAACATAATCGATTTGTTCCGTTAATTCAGGATAAAGCTTTTTAAATATTTTATCAGGAGTTCCGCCCTCACCAAAGCTTAAAATATTGGAAGAAGCACTGATCGGGGCATCGCTATCATTATCGCCATTTAACGACATCAAAAAGAAATTACCTTTGGTTAAAAGACGGGCTAATTTGTATTTTGCACCTTTATTTTTGATTAAATTCATGCCATTTAAGGAATCGAAAACCAATACGTCATACTCCTTATTGGGGTTTAAAAATTGAGCGCTGACTAAGGTTGGTTGATCGACCGATTCGAATTTATCGTTATCGAAATATGGATAAAAGACACCGGTAGGGGCCCCATTTGGCGAAAGAATCTTAAAATCAATATCACTGAAAGCATATTCCGATGTCGATGATTGATTTTCACTTTCAAAACTAGTGCTATTGCTTAAAACGGAGTTATTGCTACTGCTACTATTTTCATTTCCGGTAGAGCAGGCGACTAAAGGAGCGATGACTCCTAAAGTTAAAAAAGGTATTAATTTTTTATTCATAATAAATCCTCAATTATACTTCCTATTTGTCCCTCTTCGGGTTTTAAGTCAAAATTTTCGATGATGGTTCTTCCAATATCGGCGAACGAATCGCGTTCTTGAAGCAGTTTACCATCGTTAATTTTTTTAGAATAAGCGATAAACGGTACTTTTTCTCGCGTGTGATCGGAACCTTTAGCGGTTGGATCATTTCCGTGATCGGCCGTGATTATTAGCAAGTCATCTTCATGAAGGACTTCGATAAGTTCTCCAAGGCGAATGTCGAAATCTTCGATGGCCTTTCCATAGCCAAGGGGATTGCGTCGATGGCCGTATTCGGAATCGAATTCCACGAGATTAACAAAGCATAAACCGGTAAAATCGTTGTTTTTTACAAAATCAATCGTCTTATCCATACCATCTTCGTTGGATTTGGTTTTCGTGGTTGTCGTGACCCCGACACCATTAAATATATCGCCGATTTTACCGATACACGGCACATCGTAACCATGATCTTGCAACAATTGCATATAGGTGTAGTGAGTCGGCGAAAGCGCGATATCGTGACGATTGGGGGTCCTTTTAAATGAATCACGATCTTTGCCGATAAAGGGTCGCGCGATAATTCTTCCGACCATGTATTCGGGTTTCATGCAAATTTCACGAGCGATATTGCAGTATTCGTAAAGCTGTTTAACCGGAATCACTTCTTCGTGAGCCGCGATTTGTAAGACGGAATCAGCAGAGGTATAGACGATTAACTCGCCGGTTTTTAATTGACGTTCTCCAAGTTCCTTGATGATTTCCGTTCCGCTCGCGGCGACGTTACCGATCACTTTACGCCCGGTTTTTTGCTCTAATTCTTCAATTAACGAAGCCGGGAAACCATGTTCGGTGAAGGTTAGAAATGGTTTGGTGGTCAATACTCCCATCATTTCCCAGTGTCCAGTCATCGTATCCTTACCATTGCTAGCTTCTTTCAAGATGGCAACGTAAGAATGTGGATGTTCTACTTTCGTAGTTCCCTTAATCGGACATAAATCATATAAACCTAGCGCATTTAAATTTGGCACCTTTAACCCATCGCAATGTTCGCTAATATGAAGCAAGGTATTGGCACCTTGATCGTTAAAACGCTTAGCATCCGGCATTTCTCCGATACCAAGACTATCCATAACTATTAGAAAAATTCGCTTAAATTTTTTCATATCAAAGTTTCCTTTCAAAGATAAATTATACGCTATTTTTTATTCATATACAAATCATAAGCATCGAGAATTCGTCTTCCGGATGTATGGAGATAAATCTGAGTGGTGGCGATATTTGAATGTCCAAGCATCGCTTGAACCGCGCGCAGTTCCGCGCCGTTTTCGAGGAGATGCGTAGCAAAACTATGACGCAAAGTATGCGGTGAGATGTTTTTATCAATGCCGGCTTTAACGGCGTATTTTTTTACTTGCTTAAAAAAATATTGACGCGATAATGGTTTCCCTTTTTGATTTAAAAAGATGTATTTGCTGTTGCGTCCGACATTTTTGCTTCGCACTTTCAAAATATAGCGATTTAGATAGTCTTTAGCATAATCTCCTAGAGGAACGATGCGCTCTTTAGCTCCTTTTCCTTTTAATTTAATGATCCCGAGATCGATATTGACACTGTTTTTTTCAAGCATCAGCAATTCGCTGACTCTTAATCCCGAAGCGTACATAATTTCAAGCATCGCTCGATCACGAACTCCCGCGGCAGTCTTAAGATTAGGCATTTCAAGCAGATCTTCGACTTCTTCTAACGTCAAAACACTAGGCAGATGTTTAGGAAGCCGCGGTAAATCAACCATCCCGGTTTTATTGACTAGAACCCCTTCGTTTTGAAGAAAATTATAGAATAGTCTCACCGTTGAAATGCGGCGCAAAATCGTTGAAATCGAGCGATTTTTGCTAGACATCGAAATGATAAAGGTTTCCACGTCTTCGTTATTAAGTTCATTGGCATATTTCTTTTTCGTCAAGGAAGCCTCAAACATTTTTAAATCGTCCATATAATTTAGGATCGTATTTTTAGCGAGCCCTTTTTCAACGACCAAATACTGATTGAAGAGATCTAATGCATCGATCATTTCCATCATTTTTTCCATTGATTACCACCTCTTTTTAAATCGCTAGCAACCATAATTTTGGGAATTTTAAGTTTTTGATTCAATTCATTGACCAGTTGCCGCACCATCTGTTTGCTTTGATGGTCAGAAACGTCAAATAAAGTCGTCTGCACATAAAATTCGCGCGGATCGCAAAGGTTCGATAACGTCACTCCGATAAGACGGATCGCTTGTTGATCGTAGTTGCTTTCAAAGATCTTCAAAGCATTAATGTAGATCTCTTCTTCCCCATTGAACGGGTGATCAAAACTTTTCGAGCGATGAAAACTACGAAATTCCGTATCTTTATAAGTGACGCTAAGCGTGGTGCCGACCTTATTCTCTGCTTTCGCGCGCTTTGAAACTTCTAAGCATTTCTTTTTAAGCAAAGCTTTGATTTCATCGTAATCATTAGTGTCAAACAAAAAAGTTGAAGAACTGCCGATCGATTTAGGATCAGCCTGTTCCACTATCACTTCATCGCTACCATAGCCGTTAGCCCAATCGTGCAAGACGTCAAAAAATTTCCCGAGAAGCTTTTTGACTTCTTGAGAATCGGTATGGGCGATATCATAAATTGTATATATTCCGAGTTTTTCGAGTTTAGGCGCCGTTTTTTTGCCGACACCATACATATCTTTGATCGGTAAAGGCCAAAGTAATTTAGGAAGATCGCGGCGACGGAGAATGGTAATTCCCAAAGGTTTTTTCATATCGGAAGCCATCTTTGCCAAAAATTTTGTGGGAGCAATACCGATCGAACATGGCAATTGATATTTGGAAAATAGTCCTTTTTGCAGCTTTTCCAAATAGTTTTTCGGCTCGGTTACCTTTTTCATCGCCGCGGTCATATCGACATAGCATTCATCAATCGAGGCGACTTCGATAAGATCGCTATAATGATGAAGATACTCGAAAAATTTGTTGCTCAAATCATGATAAAATTCAAAATCCGGTTGGCAAACGATTAAGTTCGGGCAGAGCTTTTTGGCTTGATACATCGGCATTGCGGAATGAATCCCATATTTTCGCGCTTCGTATGACGCGGTTGAGACGATCCCTCTTCTTGAAGTTCCACCCACCACTAAAGGTTTGCCTTTATAAGCCGGATTTTTGATTGTTTCACAAGTGGCAAAAAAAGCATTCAAATCGATGTGCATAATAATTTTTGCCATATGAAACCACCTCTTAATGACATTTTAACATAAGTTTCATTAAGAATGTTAATAGTTAGCAAAACGCAAAACAAATTAATGTGTCAGTTGTTTTTTATACTGAACTTGGAGATGATCGGCGATCATCGCGATGAATTCGCTATTAGTCGGCTTGGCCTTGGTCGCCGAGATGGTATAACCGAATATTTCATCGATGGTGTCGATGTTTCCCCGACTCCAAGCGACTTCAATTGCATGTCTTATCGCCCTTTCCACTCTGGAACCGGTAGTCTTGTAGCGACGTGCAATTTCCGGATATAGAACTTTCGTCACTTGTCCGATGTATTCTTGGGAATTGTACGAATATGCAATCGCTGTTCTCAAATAGGAATAGCCCTTGATATGTGCCGGGATTCCCACTTCGTGGAGCAATGACGTGATGCATCGCTCGAGATCGAATTCATGGTCGCTAGTTGTCACTACGTTCAAAGAGCTGATGCGCGCGATCAAAGCATCGAGTTCGTAAGGCTTTAATAGAAAATGATGCACTCCATAAGAAGACATCATGTCGAAGATTTGCTGATTGACTAATCCGGATTGACAAATGATCATTCCGATTTTCGGATATAAGGTACGGTGATCGTTAAGTTCTCGCAAAACTTCAAGTCCGTCTAAAATCGGCATGACTAAATCGAGAACCAAAACATCGATTTCATGATATCCGCGCAATCTTTGCAACGCTTCTTGCCCATTAGAAGCGGTATTGATAACATACATGTCTTCGCGCATTGAAATACCTTTTACTGCTTGTGACAAAAATTCTTCGTTGTCATCGACAACAAAAACCGTCTTTTTCTTCATATAGTTATTTCTCTTTCTATTAACAATACTTCTACATATTACAAATTAATCTGTCTTTTTAAAAGGAAAATTTTCACTATTTTTCAATTTGTTAAAAAAAAATTTTTTATTCGCGCGATAAAAAAAGAAATAAAATACATTTTGTATTTTCATGTCGAATATTCTTGGTGCGATAGGGAAATTAGTCGAAAAAAAGGAGACTTTTCCGTCTCCTTTTTAGAAATATTGTAAGGCATTTTGATACATGTATTCCATGTAAACACCATAGCCCATTTGAATATCATCGACAATGACATGAGTCACCGCGCCGACTAGCATGTTGTTTTGAATGATCGGGGAACCCGACATTCCCGAGTAAATTCCGTTTGAAATCGCCAAGAGTTTAGGATCAGTGACTTTAAATGTGATTCCTTTAGTCGCTGATGTTTCCTGCTTTTTTAAATTGGTGATCTCGATTTGATAGGTCTCGACTTTACTCCCTTTTGTCACGGTTTGAATTTCCGCCTTACCTAATTTCACTTCGTCGTGAGTGGCCATTTTAATCGGTACGTAAGTGGAAGGAATTTCCTCGATGCTTCCAAAAATGCCAAAAGAAGTGTTGGCTTCAATGGTGCCGATAGCGTCCTCTAATGACACTTCAGACATTTTATCACCCGGAGCGCCATTTTGTCCTTTATTGATTCCGATAACATTCCCGTTATAGATAGCTCCGCTTTTGATTTCGACGATTTCTTTGGTGCTAGAATCGGTCACTTCGTGACCTAGGGCGCCATAAATTTTATTGATGGGATCATAAAACGACATCGTTCCGATTCCAAGTACCCGTTCTTTGACATACAATCCGGTTTTGATATCGCCGTTGACGCTAATTAACCTCAATTTTTTATGATCGGTCTTGCCTTTTCTAGTGATGGTTATTTCCACTTCTTGATTATTCGTGAATTCGTTAAAATGCGAAATAAAATCATATAAATTGCTGACGCGATAGTTTTCTATCCCGATTATCATATCTCCTTCGTTGATATCGGAATGTTTGCTAGGATTATAGATCGAATTGCCGGTTTTGACATCGTAGGTTCCAGTGACGATAATTCCGTTGGTCTTCATTTCAAAGACAACATTTTCTCCACCCGGAACTAGTTCGATGGCTTCGCAAAGTTTCGGAGCTCCAAAAGCGAAGAAAAAGACCGAGGATAAAAGTAAAACTTTCCTCATATAAGATTCTCCTTTCACCCTTATTATGCGCATAAAAAAAGTCTCCACAGTGGAAACTTTTGTTAATTCTCGAGCATTTTTCGCGCTAAATCGAGCGCAGTTTTATCGATGGTACCGTTTGATAATAAACCGGCGATTTCTTTTACCCTTTCTTCATCGTCAAGTGGAGTTATAAGGGTTCGTGTCGTTTGTGCGTCGCTTGTTTTTATCACCCGATAATGATGTTCGGCCTTTGAAGCCACTTGGGCTAGGTGGGTAATCACTATCGCTTGCGAATGAAGGGACAATTGATGAATTTTTTCGCCGATACAAGAAGCGACTTTACCGGAAACTCCGGTATCGATTTCGTCAAAGACGATCGTTTCCACCGGATTTAAAGCGTTGAAGACGGTCTTTAAAGCGAGGTTTAAGCGACTGGCTTCACCCAATGAAGCGGTCTCTTCAAGCGGTAAGAATCGCCCGCCTAAATTTGCCCGTAAAGTAAAGACGACCTTTTCGTTGCCGCTTTCAAAAAGTTCGGTTTCACTAAATGAGACTTTAAAAAGCGCATTGTTAAGAAGCAGATCTTTTAGTTCACGATTGACTTTTTCTTCTAGAAGCGGCGCGTATTTATGACGTAAGGCCTGCAATTTTAAGGCGGTATCGAGCAATTTTGCTTTCTTTTCGTTCAATTCTTTTTCTAGCTTATTTAAATTGTAATCGTAATTAGAATAAGTGTTCAAATCCTCTTCGATTTGCGCCAAACGATTTAACATTTCTGCGGTTGAAGAGCCGTATTTTCGCATCAATCCTTTAAGAAAGAACAGACGATTTTTCATCTCTTCGATCTCGTAAGGATTGAAATTGAGTTTTTCAAATGTCGCTAGAAGTTCATGATAGGCATCTTCAAGTTCAAAATAGCTTTCATCGAAGCGTTTAAGCGACGAATCGAAGGTTTCATCCTTCAATTGTCCTAAGATCTTTTTCGACGAATATAATTCATCGAAAGCTTGCTCCAAGGGCTCTTTGATAGTTTGAAATATTTCCAGTGTTTTAGAGTAAGAAGCGACGCTACGAAGCTTATCTTCAAGTTCTTCGACTTCATTATCTTGTATCGCAGCATCTTTCAATTCTTGATATTGATATTGCAAGTACTCAAGATCGGCATCGCTTAGGCGCGAAGCTTTCATGGTTTGATACCGCTTTAAGGTCAAAGAATAGTCTTCAAATTGTTCCCTATATCGACGATAAACCTCGTTTTCACCCTCATCAAGAAGCGACGAAAGAAAACGGTCGTATATTTCAAGATGACACGAACTATCCAAATACGAGCGATCTTTATGCTGTGAATGAATGTCGATAAGCGAATTCATCAATTCTTTGCCGAGCGATAAAGGAACGCTACGTCCGTTGAGTTTCATCGTCGTTTTCATCGAAGCATCGAGCGTTCTAGAAACGATTAAAACGTCGCTTTCCAGTTCAAAATCATATTTTTGATTGAAAGTTTCAATTATTTGAGGATTATCGATACGGAAAGTGCCCTCGATAAAGGCTTTTTCACAACCATTACGAATTTTATCATAACTGGAGCGATTGCCACATAAAAGACCTAAAGCTTCGATGATTATCGATTTACCGGCACCGGTTTCACCGGTTAAAACATTCATCCTATTGTCGAAGATGACCTCGATATCCTCAATGATCGCAAAATTTTTGATCTGTAATCGTTCCAGCATGTTTTCACCTACTTAATAATAGTGGATTTTCTTTATTGAAAAAAATATAACACTATAAATATTTTTTAATTTCACTCATCAAATAGACGTAATCGACTTTATTGTCCGCCAACTGTTCCTTAATCGAGGCTTGTTTCACAAAAGAATCGGGAACATAGTAAGTGTGGATTTGTCCTTGATATCCCTCTTTTATTAAATAATCCTCAATCTCTTGAACAAAGCCGTGGCGCGTCGCCATCGAGTTCATGATGAAGATGTGTTTTTTATCGAGCATCTGATGTAATGCCTCGGTATCATATGGCTTTAAAAACACCGCATTGTACAAAGTGACCTTTAAATTTTCTTTTTTTATTTCATCGACCAAAAGATCGACTAAAGATCCGTAAGTGATAAGCGCGATTTGGGCATCGTCTTTAGAATACGGACACAGCCACTTACCGAATTCAAGCGAAAGATGACCATCTTTGTCATCGCCTCTAAAGTATGACCGCGGATAGCGAATGGCAAAAGGTCCGTGATATTTTTTCGATAATTCGAAAAGCGCACGCGAGGTTTTCATGTCGCTTGGCGCCGTCAAAACGATATTCGGGGTATTGAAAATGAAGCCTTCATCGTAAAGTCCTTGATGAGTTTCCCCATCTTCGCCGACTAATCCCGCGCGATCGATGAGCAATAATACGTCGAGATTCATACGACAGACGTCGTGAGACAACTGATCGAAGGCCCGTTGTAAAAATGTCGAGTAAATCGAAACGATCGGTTTAATGCCGTTCAAGGCCATTCCAGCGGCTAAAGTTACAGCGTGTTCTTCGGCGATTCCGACATCGAAACAGCGCGAAGGAAAATGATTGTAGACGTTAATTAAACCACTTCCAAGAACCATCGCGGGACAGATTAAAGTGACGCGATCGTTTTCTTCCATGTATTCTTCAACCAAAGAGCCGAAAAACGATGAATACGAAGTTTGCATCGGATGGGTATCGATCTGTTCCCCGGTTTGGACTTTAAAAGGTTTTATGCCGTGAAAGACACCTAGGGTATCTTCTCTTGCAAAGGAATAACCTTTGCCCTTTTCGGTATAGGCGTGAATAACCACGCTTTTTTCTCGCTTACACGCTTCTTCAAAAGCCGATTCCAATTTTTTAATGTTGTGACCATTGACCGGTCCGATATAATCTAATCCAAAGCGTTCGTATACACTTGAAAAATTGCGCGAATGATTTTGAATCGCACCGACGGTTTTAGATACCGACATATCGTTATCGTTTAACACGATGATGATTTTATGATTTTGTTGCCCGATATCGTTTAATGCTTCTAGCGCCATCCCATTGACGATCGATGCATCACCGATTAAAGCGATAATATTATACTTTTCTTTCTTTAAATCGCGAGCAATCGCCATGCCAAGAGCCGCCGAAAGCGAAGTGGAAGAATGGCCGGCTTCAAAGACGTCATAAGGCGATTCGTCGCGTTTTTGAAATCCGGAAATGCCGTTTTTCTTGCGTAAAGTATCGAGACGACGCCCGCTTAATAATTTATACGTGTACGATTGATGTCCAACGTCGATCAATAATTTATCGTGCGGAAAATCGAAGTATCGCATCAAAGCCATTTCAAGCTCAACGACCCCTAAATTCGCGGATAAATGACCACCGTTTAAAGATACCACCCGGATGATTTCTTCGCGAATGCGGTATGCTAAAACGTTCAATTCATCGTAATCCATCTGTTTTAACGTTTTGATGTCAAATTGTACTTTTTTCATTCGTTATTACCAATTAATTACTAATTATCTACTAATTTACTACTTATTCGTCCAAATTGCCGATTTTGCCGTCTTCAACCACTTGAACGACCTTTTTATTGACCTTATCGAGTTCTTTAGTTAACTCTTTTCCCAAAGCATTAGCCTCTTCGTATAACTTTACACTTTCCTCTAACGGAAGTTTCTTATTTTCTAAAAGATCGAGTATTTCATTTAACCTATCGAGTTTTTCTTCAAAAGACTTGTTTTCCATACCTTTACTCCTTTATCTCTTTAACTAATGCAGCGACGGTGCCGTCTTTTAGTTTAATCGTGATCGTTTCTCCAACATTAAGTTCAGCTTTCGAGGAAACGATTTGATTGTTCCTATTATACACCATTCCGTACCCTTTTGATAGCAATTTATACGGATTTAAACTTTCATTTTTCTCGATTAGAAAGCGTAGTTTTTCACTATTTTGAAGCAAAATCGTCTGAATCGCTTTTTTCAATCGTTCTTGAAGATGCGTCACCATCATATAATTGGTTTCAATATATTTTCTTATTTCTAAATAACGTGAATTGATTCGATTGTTGATATCGTCTTTAATCGTACGATAACGATTCTTAAAGTCCCGTAACACTTCTTTGTTTAAAGCGTTAACGACTTCCAATTGGGCTTGTTTGATTTTACTATTGATCATCTGATACAAGTTTTTATCGATTGTCGTCAATTGTTCTTTTAAAAGATAGGCTTTTTCCGTGGCTTTTTCCGCCGCGGCGGTTGGAGTAATCGAAGAATAGTCGCATACCAAATCAAGAAGCGTCGAATTGATATCGTGACCGACGGCCGCAATCGTCGGTATTTTGATGTCATAGACGCGACGGATAAGCGCTTCGTCGTTATAGGCGATAAGATCTTCAAAGGATCCTCCGCCTCGACCGATGATTAATAAATCAAGAGGGTATTTTTCACTTTCATCGATCGCTTTAATGATCGACTTCGGCGCTTCTTTTCCTTGTACTAAGGACGGAAAAAGATAGATTGTAGTCGCAAAGCGACGCGATATCGTGCTTATGATATCGTGTATCGCTGCACCACTTTTTGAAGTGATGACTCCGATGGTTTTAGGAATTAATGGTAAAGGTTTTTTTTGACGTGAAAAAATCCCTTCTTCGAGCAATCGCTTTTTTAAAAGTTCGAGCTCCACCAGATACTTACCAAGACCATAGGCCTCCATTTCGTAGCAATTTAATTGATATTCGCCACCACGCGTATAAAGCGTAACACTCGCAATCACTATCACTTCATCGCCTTCTTTGGGATCGAATTTCAAACGATGCACGTAACTGTTAAACATCACGCATCGTATGCGGCTCGAAGAATCTTTAAGCGTAAAATAAAAATGTCCACTTTGATGTTTGGTCAAATTGGAGATTTCACCTTTTACGAAAACACGTTGAAATTCAAGATGTTCATCGAGAGCATCTTTGATTAATTGATTGATTTCTTGTACAGAAAGCAAATCTGAATCAATCATAATACGTTGTCCAAAATTGCATTTACAAATCGGCACTGTTTTCTTTCGATATATTTTTTAGAGAGATTCATCGCAATATCGATAGTAATCGCTTTTTCAACGGTCTCCACATACTGATTTTCGGCGATTGCAACAACTAATATCGCTTTTAAAACATTATTTAAGCGCTCAAAACTCCAATCTTCGAGATTTTTAGAAATTAGGTCGACTATTTTGTCAATATTTAATAACGCTTTAACCGCGACTTCGCGCGAAAAAAGCGGAATTTCTTCATATGAAGTATCGTATGTATTTTCCAAAGAATTGACAAGATCAAAATCAAAATTGTATTCACGACAAAAAAAGTATTGATAAAGAACGATCATCAGTTTTTCGTGTTCTTTGTTTCTTGTTAACTCCATTTATATCACCTCACAGACTATATTATAACTCACATATTTACAATAAACAAATTAATCGTGCAAATTAGCGTAAATTTCGGCATTTTTTGCATGTATCCTAAGGTATTTTTAATCATTATATTAATTTATTGCTTTTAATTATCTTATTTCAATTATCGTCTTTCCGATATTCTTTAGCTTATCTTTTAATTGTATATTATTCATAGAAGACCTCCATAAAATTTATAACCTTATCTTTAATTCCTAGCTTTTCGGCATAGTTGGATAGTTTTACTAAATCCTTATCTCTTCTTTTTATATATTCTCTAACGCTAAACTTAACAAGTTCAAAATCCATTCTCTTTTTGGAACGGATAATATCACATATGCATCTTTCTATATCATAAACCCTAACCATATTGCCCATAGGTGTTTTAACTTCACTGAGACCTAATTCATAAATATCATTAGAGACATAAAATACTTCATGTTCTTTTAAATGTTCGTTATTATAAGTCTTTTTTATAGTTATATCATATCTGCCATTGGGTGCTTTTAATGATAAACCATAGAAATAAAGTGCTGTCATATGAGAAAAAATAGCATGGGACATGGTTAAATTAAAGATATAATAAGGGTCATCTATTTTAGAAGAATCGATATAAATGCCATTACCAACCCTTTCTATGATACCTTTTTTCCACATAGAATTGAGATACATTCTATGAATGCCACAATTGTCTAATTCTTTTGAAGTGATATATCCATTATTTTTTTCCATTATCATTTCAATAATTTCAACCTTACTTTTTCCTTTAAAATCGCTTTGATATATTTTTTCCATATTACTCTCCATGACAAATCTACTTATATAATAATATTTATCAGTAGTTTTGTCAAAATTATTCAATAAAATGATAATAATTACTCAAATAATGACAGACACAAGTTTAAAAATATGACTATAAATATAAAGTAAAAAATAAAATTTTTTTATTAAGGTGCTAAATGATAATGTATTAAAAAAAAGAATGATAAGAAACATATCATTCTTCAATCATAAATCAATTTGGTGTTATTAATAACGATATCGGCACTGAAAGGCGCTATAACCCGTCGATTATCGTTTGTACTTATCACTCTAAAATGCAAGATTATACCATTTTCACACTCTACTTTGCTAAGTTCACTAAGATTAGGATACAACAAGGATTGCGATAAATTATTTAGTGTTAAGTTTTGTGTGCTCTTCTGTAGCGTATATTTCTTATATCCTTCTACATTGCCACCTCTTACGAAGTCTATATACATCTCGACTTTCATATCATCTTCTATATCAAGAGAAATAGTGATCGCATAGTCGTTGATATTTTCAATCTCTTTTGACGCATGTATAGCAATGGTATCGTAGCAATTTTTATTCGATGAAATATCGCTTAGATGTGTTGCACTATCAGCACTACTACGCGTAGAAACTAGATATACACTATCATCTGTATTCAAATTTCCCTCTATATCGGTATCAAATTTTTCATTTGCGACCGCGTCGACTACCGCATTTACAGTTTGAGCATAATTGTATATATTTCGCATACCCACCTGTTCATTTGGTGTAAACGGAGCACGCATATCCTTAAAAGCTTCGACCCCGTCTGTGATATATCCTGAATTATTTTCGCCGTAATACATCAAATGAGCAGTTTCATAACGATCACCATAAAAACCCTCAGTAACAAATTTTGATAGATAAGCCATAGAAGATGTATAACTTTCGTCATGCACAAGTTTATAGAATTCATCTGCGAAAGTACGATACGCAGTATTTTGCATAATATAAAGGTTTTCTGTATCCATATTGTTATCTATTTCTGTATAGACATCACCCAAACTATAACAATTACCATGGTTATCTGTAATAAATTCTGAGTCAATAAGTTGACAGGTCATCATTCCGCTAAGTTCAGCAATACTATAGCAATACTCACACGTATTAATAAACTCTTCATAACGCTCTTTAACGTCAGCAAATGTCTCTTTGCTACGCACGTCATCTTGGAGTAAATTGTCACCAACTACATATTTTGTGACAAATTCTTTGATATTATCAGCAAAGTCTTGTGCATAATTTCCAAGATAGTATATTTTGTCTAATAGTTCATTGTATTCAATATTTACCTGAGATATATCCGCGCTATAGGACGTGCACTCATTTGGCGCGTAACCCACTACAAGCTGTGCTATGACCAGTTTCATACGCTCTATCGCTGTGCCATCTGCGAAGTAGTCTGCCCATAACCATTTATAGTTATCAAGCGTGGTAGGTCCGATCTTATTTACATCGCGGAGAATATCATAACGATTTTCTCCATATATCGCACCCGATGGGATGGTGTAGTGCGAAGTGATATAATCGTTTTTCTCACTATAAGTGTCACTAGCGCTACGATTATTTGCAAGGAATGCGGTAAGCACCATTGTGGACAGGTCACACTCGAATTGGTCGATATTGTTGTAAGACGCACTCTGATAAAATACTACGCTACCCCACTTTTGTGTAATCTCATCAAAACGTGTGACACCTGAGGATGAAATATTCTTGCCGTCTTCGTCATAAAGGAAGACGTAGTACATACTGCCGTCTTGATGTACGGCATATTTTTCGCCAAGCGATGTACCTTCCTTCCAACTATTGAATATCTTACCGTCGTATTCATAGGTGTAATTATTGCCATGACCGTAGATATTGTCTAGTCGACTGATGATGCCATTTGCAATGCTTCCTATCTGTCGATCGAGCAAATATTCAAAAGAACGATAGGTGCCATCAAAATCCACGAAGGTTTGTTCACTGATACGGCGTACTACAGTTGCCGATACTTCATCGGTAAAATAATTCTCGGCATAATGCGATGTAGCGCTGCTACTATCGCTTGAATGCGGTTCAAAACTAGAATTATCAGTTGATAAATCGTTAGTTGGGTCATCGTTTGCTCCGCTACAACCGACCAATGTTGCAAGCATCATGATCGTCAAAAAATTTAAAGTCGTTTTTTTCATCACTAACAATTCCTTTCTACACCACAAGCGATCTATCGATGCTTTTGCACCAAGTTATTGATTTTTAAATAAAGAAACAGCGCAATAACTGACATTATAAGGACTCCAAAACGAAAAGAAAGCCCGAAAATATAATCGTATATTCCACTATTCAAATATTCAAAATCGAGATAAAAATAAGCTATGGTATCGAATAGATAATAAATAAGCGAAGCGATAAGTCCATATAAGCGTCCCTTAAAGGCCAAATAACCCGCAAAAGCCACGATAAGATTGATAACTAATCCGCACGCTAAAGTTAATAGATAGTTGATTTCTCCGCTAATCCCGTTATTCGCGGCAAGAAGCGAAATAAAACCGATCGGCGAAAAAGCGATGGTGTACGAGCGTGGTCCATTGATAAAAACAAAAAATAAGGCGACGGTCGACAAAATAGCTCCCCACATCGGGAGCCGAGCAAAACGTTTATATCGCGTATATTTAAGTTTGATTTCTTCCTTTAAAGCATGGATTTTATCCATTATTGAACACCCATAACTTTGATATCCACCGAAAATGGAACCATTTCAATCATCTGGGTAAAAGCGGAAGCGACTTCTTCTTGAATCTGAGTGCATACGTCATTGACATTGACGTTGCTACCAACGCAGATTTCGATTTTAACCATCACTTTCCCGTTTCGGATTTCACAATGAACGGGTTTATGGAAAGTAAAGAAAAATTTATCGGAATTCGGTTTAATTTTAACCCCTTGTATTCTATTGGTGACATCGGTGGCAATCTGATCGAAAACGACTCTTGAAATGCCTAAAGCCCCGCGATTATTATAGTTTTGAATATAAACATATTCAGCCATAACGTACCTCCTATAATACTCTTTTATTTAAGGCGATAAATAACCGAAGAATTCGGTTTTAAAGCCATTTGATCGAGATCTAAGCAACAATGTTCGCAACCATTGATCGCTAAGATTTCTTTGACGTCTTGAAGTTTATAATCGACAGAAGAAAGATTGATCACTACGCGAATCGTCCCTCTTCTATAAGCGATGATTTTACTAGCATCGTCGCAAATTTCAAGTTGAAAATCGCGCGAGCGAAGCTCTTCATTATTGTTTCTAATGGCGATTAAGCGGCGAATGTAATTTAATAGTGATTTTGGATTCTGTTCTTGTGAAGCCACCGAAGCTTCGTCATCGCCAACTGGTAAATAAAGCTCTTTAGAAGTTGAAAAACCACGTTGCGGTTCATCGCTCCATTGCATCGGTGTTCGATCTCCGGTGCGTTGGTAACCGCCGTCTTTACTCGGTAAATCGCGATGGACCATCCCGATTTCATCGCCATAGTATAAAAACGGCGTTCCGGGTAAAGTATAAAGCATCATATAAAAGATTCTTAATGGTTTTTTATCTAAGAAAGAAGCGATACGCGGCGTATCGTGATTGCCGGAGATAAAAGCCAAATAGCCATTATTTTGATTGGCATCGTCGATCCTTTCAAGTAGGTCTTTCTTGAAGAAAGAAAAGTCACCGCCATTTAAAACCGCTTTACCGCGCGTACTTTCAGTAGAACGAACGAGACGATGGAAACAATTGTCCCAATGATCCAAAACAAAATCGGCATCGAATCCGCAAGCTAATGAGCGCTTGGGGTTTGACCATTCCGAAACCAAAACGGCTTCAGGATAGTCCTTTTCAAAGACGTCGCGTTTAAATTCACGCCACAACTCCATCGTCTTTGTCTTATCGTCGTCGCCTTTAACCAAGGAATCGGCCATGTCGACTCTAAAACCATCGACGCCCTTTTGTAACCAAAAGCGCATCACTGACTTCAAAAAGTTTTTCGCGGGCTCTGTTCTTTTATCGCCGAAGGGGATCTGCCATTCGGGATATTCGATTTTATTCCACCCGTAATTAAACGCCGGTTGCGTAAAAAAGAAATTTACCATATAACAGCCGAAACGATCATAGCGTCCGGCGATCATTCGATAGTAAGGCGGCAATTCCCAAACGTTGTTATTCCAAATGAAAAGATCGGAATATTCGTTGCGTTCGGCTTTGCCACTTTCAATAAAATACTTGTTCTCTTCACTGGCGTGTCCAGCCACCAAATCGATAATGATTCTAATATTGCGTTTATGGGCAGTTTCAAGCAAATCTTCGAAATCTTTCATCGTTCCGAAACGTGGATCGACATCTTTAAAGTCACTCACGTCGTATCCGCCGTCTTTAAACGGCGATTTAAAGAACGGATTCAGCCATATCGCGTTAACTCCTAGAGATTCAACATAATCCAATTTTTGTTGAATACCTTTTAAATCACCGATTCCATCGCCATTAGAATCGTAAAATGAGGTCGGATATATTTCGTAAAAAATCGCATCTTTCAACCATTTAGCCATAATTATTTTTTCTCCTCTTCATCGGTAAAGTTCATATATGAGTATTCCCCGATTTCTTCATCAAATTGTAAATCGGTGCTTTGGACGTTGACTGGGGCCTTTAAGTAGCGTTCGGTTTTGATTTCAACCGTGGATAAAAACGAAATAAAGGTCATATCTTCGTAATTTCTCTTTTCAAAATCCTCGTCTTCTAAAAGCGAGAAAGTATTGCTTTCTTCTTCTAAAAGATTTAAATCGGCTAACCAATCGTCATTTTTCTCGGTATCGAAGTTAAAATTTTCATTGTCGTTTGAAGCCATTAAGGTGTTGAGATTTAATCCTTTGTCGAGAATATCGGGACTTATTCCTAAGGAAAATTTGATATAATCGCCATCGCGACTGGCGCTGAAATTATATTTGTCGGCGATATCTCGAGCGTTTAATTCGCCATAATCGATCTCATCTAAAAGTCCTTGATTTGTTTTGAAAAAACTTTCAAGATACCATCCCTTAAATACCATAGCATTATTTTCATCGTGTCGAGTATCGTTATTGTTAGCTAACAAAGACCCTAACAAAAGCTTTTGAGCACTATAATTGTCAATGTCATCGTTTAATTTATAACTGCGGGCAAAAGCCGGAATAAAATTATTGGTTTCAAATAAAATCGGAGCTTCAAAGGTAAAACTTAAAGAAGGTGAAACTTCACTCAAGGCGTGAATATCGAATTTGACTACCAAGTTTTTGTCGTTATTCACGGTAAGTTTCTTCGCTTTATCATCAGTTACCAAAAAACTCGTAGTATCCCATACTTTGATGGAAGCACTATCGATTTGCGAGGTCGAATCATTGCTATAGGAACTGAATCCTAAAGCGGTGACGCCTGATATTAAAAGCAAATTGAGTTTGATCACCCTGCGCTCCTTTCTAATCTAAATATAGATTTATATCTATATTTTAAATTTTGAAGGCAAGATTTGCAATCAAATATATTTAAAGTGTCGGAAATATTAAAAAAAGTTCCCCATTTTGTAATGAGAAACCTTTAAATTTAGACATCGCGAATTGAAAGACTGATCTTTTTATTGGTACGGGAGTTTGACAGTTTGAAGTAAAAAAACAAAGGAAAAAGAGAAGAGTTTATACTACGTATAAATCTTCTTTTTATTTTTGTCAAATTTATGTTATTTTTTAGTAGCCATTTATAGTACTATTATGCTATAATATTATTAGGT
>CANQCZ010000007.1 GCA_947591215.1 uncultured Bacilli bacterium
ATTAATTGCCCCTAATTAATAAAAATGGACACGCTAATAGCAATAAGAGCTATTAACAAGTCCATTGTAAAAAAACAAGGTTTTTTTTATATTTTATAGAATTAAGTTGCAAACGTGGCATACAATAGTTAAAATCAAATTTACTATAATTTAAATTCCATTAATTTTATAGTTTTAAAAAGGAGGAAAAATTTATGGATAAAAGGAAACTATTATTGGTATCAATAACACTTTTGGCGTTAGGTGCATGCGCTAATGGTGAAACTGATACATCGCTCTCAACAGTGGAATCTTCTTATAATTCCGAGCAACCTTCTTCTGAATCTTCCGCTACGACTAATCCTACCGATAGTTCTAGTGAAAGTGAATTTGAATTTAGCGAAGAAGATTTGAACAATGCCTTGAATGGAATTTCAGAAGGTGTAACTCTTCAAGAATATATTTTCATGCGCGATCCGTCTTGGCCGGACAACTATCCCGATACTCAGTATCAATCAATAAAAAAATTCACATACAATGCCTATAGTTCTATAGATTATTATGTATTAGGAGACGACTTAAGTTTACCTCAAAGCGAAACTATCTATTATGCCGATCCCGATAATCTTGGCTATTTATCAGAAATTACTCTGGGACTTGATAATAAGTTAATTATAAACCAATACGATTTAAAATTTCATGAAAGTATCTTCCAAAACTTTCTTGCCGAGTTAGATTCAAGCTATTTTACAGTTACCAGTTCCGGTTATAGTTTATCGGATTTCGAATATGCTAATTACTATATGGGTTATATTACCGGATTCAGTGTAATGGAAGACTTTGAAATTGATAATGGTGTATTTTACACTCGTAATTTTGATATTAACAGATTGCTTTTCACCACTCAAGACGGGCAATTTAACTTTATCGAATTTGACGCGACTTTATATGGTTCCATCGTTTATAGTAATAATCCTGAAGAAAACGATGAATTCAGTTATAGCTTTACCGCTTTTTATGATGTTTACGACAACAATAACACCACTGTCGATCTTCCGACACCGATCGAATCCGATGGTGAAGATAAATCTGACTTAGAAGCAGCTTTCAATAAATTAGGTCATAACTATACTGCAAATATCACTTTTGAAAACACTTATTCAGAAGGTTATACAACTTATGTAGAAAAATACACTGAAGATGCTATCTATTATCAAAACGATAACATGGGACTAATGCGTAATGGTGAAGGCCTTAAGCTCTTCTCACTCGATGGTGAACAACAAATCGTCGAAGAAGAAACTAGTGAAGCCTTGTCACAACTTTCTATCGATCGTTACTTCCAATTCCCAAATATTTCATTAGATTTAATCGAAAAATCATCTTTCGATGAATATGCTTCTCAATTTACCGAAGAATACTATAGTGCCATTGAAGAAGAATACGGAGATTGTACTTTCTATGTCTTTAAAGATGATGTTACTAATCAATCCTCTTTGTTGAGATCTATGTTCTATGCAGGATATTACTATTACACTGTTATTGACGGAACTGACTACTTTGACCTTCTCTTTAATTTTTTCTTCATCATTGACGCTGAAGGAAATTTAAGTATTGAATTTAGTACCGTTCAAGGTGAAGCTTATGGATCAAATGGTATTTATTACGCTTTCCCAATTGTAGAAATTACCTACGATAATATCGGCACTACCACCATTGGAGCTTAAAATTTAATTTTAAGAATTTAAAAGAGACGATTAACTTTAAGTTACTCGTCTTTTTTTTAAGCTTTCAATTTTCCAACTCGTTTTTTATTAGGCAATCCAATAGTATCTTTGGATTTCGGACATAGCAATGTGGAAGAAATATAATCTATTTTAAGCTTTATTAAAGCTTCAATAGTGGGCATCGAATTGATATTGAAAGCAATGATTTGCAACTTGCTAAGATGTAATTTATTTAATAAATCATTCAAAAACACCTTGGTCTGAGTATCTTTGGCAATATCTTTAACCAACGCTTCATCGATAATGGCAAAAGTAAAATCTTTAAAGCATTTTTCAATCGATTCGGTTCCAAAATGTGAAATTCTTAATGCCAAGGCCGAATCACTTTTTTTAATGATTTTTAAAAGCTTTTCTAAATTGTTGCCTTCTTTAACCCAATTTTCCAAATCGATATCACTGATGCTAAACACCGGTTGCACTTGTTTAGAAGCGTTAATCAGCGCGTTTTCGAATTTTTTTAAAATTCCACTATAAGTGATGGGAAGATCGATAATCATAAATGGGTGCTTATTTGACAACAACGATTTACCACCGATATTTTGATAATTTAGCAATGAATTTTTAATTAAAAGATCATATAAACGGAAATCATTATTTGACAAACGGGCAAACTCAAAAATTTCTCGTAATGATTTGATTTTTGAATTAGTGCTAATAAATTCACAAGCCAATCCGGCCATTTTAGCCACTTTAATTTCAAATAATGGCGATAACATATAAGCAAAATCATTATTTTCAATAATTTTAGAGACTTCTTCTACCATTACATTGCGATAATTCTGTGCTAAATTAATTGTCTCGTCGAAGATCATCACGTGATCGCTATAATCTGATTGTTGCGAATACTTTGAAGTTTGACGAGCAATTAAAATCATATCATCGACATTAGAGCGACTTCCTTTTTGACATGTAACACCAATTTGAAAATCATAATCTTTACCTAAAGAATTTATCTTGATAAATTTAATGATCTCCTTTTCAATTAAATAACCTAATGCATATACATCGTTTTTACGTTTTTCTTTGTAATCTACAATTAAAATTTCATTAGAATTAGAAAGCATGATATCACGCTTAGGATTCATTAGTTTCACTAATCTATTGATTAACTGCGAAACTAAAATGGAACTGACATTTTCTTCTTCGCTAAATTCCGAATTATTATAAAATCTTACTAGAAAAATGTTGACAGGTTCTGAATCCGCCAAACGTTGTACATGGCGTTTAACCTCTTCTAATGAACGAATTACCATTTTACGATTGTGTTTATAATGCAACGTTTTACTCACTTCGAATAACAGATGAGATTCAAGGTGAATTAATTTTTTCTTGTAGTTGATGCTTGTCGCTTGCAAGATAGAGTCGACATTCATTCTAAAAGGATTGATGTAAATTTGACATTCAATGACGTGTGGAACCATATGATTGGTTTTTTCCAACTCTTTAAGCCACACAGAGATTTTCTTTTGATCTAACGAAGAAAATTTTTGTAAAAATCTTTCAGTAGAAATCACTCTAAAATGTTTGATATTCCATCGATCAAAATAACGAACAGTGTTGTTTTTATAATCTAAAGTGAAGCGACGAATATTTCTTTCATCGCGAGCACGCGCAAAGCGCCGTGAAATTTTCTGCGGGCGAAATAAAAATAAACGAAATAAAAGGAAAAATAATATCAGTACCACCACGCCAAAAATAATGTATATAGTTAGTGGTACCTTATGCAAAAAATCGGTTACATCCTTCCAATTTAGTAAAACTTTAAACATTGTTCTCACCTTTTTATATTATAAATTTTTCAATTTAATATTAAAAGAAATAAATCGCTTGATATAAATTCAACGAATTGAAAAAAGATTTGTAATTTTTATTTAAATCACTTTAAAATTTGCTATAATACAATGGCAACGGAAGAATACCCAAGAGGCCGAAGGGACTAGTTTCGAAAACTAGCAGGAGATTCACGTCTCGCGAGGGTTCGACTCCCTCTTCTTCCGCCATGAAAATAAACGCGAACCATAAGGTTCGTTTTTTTGAAATGAAGTAAAGGAATCTTTTATGGGGAAAAAAGTTCTAATTTCGGCAACAAAAATTAAAAAAGCAATATCTGCTTCAAACCGATTAATAAAGGAAAAAAACAACGATTTACTCATCAAGGCACAAAGTGGTAAAGAAAAGATTAAAAAGCCACAATATGCTTTAGATAATGTTGATTTTGATTTGGAAAGTAGAGTCACTCGAATAAATTTTATTCAAAAACAGGAATATCGAACAATTGAAAGATATATCACAAAAAATTATGTTAAATATCCAATATACTCCAATTGGAAAATTCATGAAAAAAAGATAAAAAAAGTTATTAAATTAACTAATTCAACATTAGAATCATTAAATAAAAATGAAGATTATTTAATAAGAACATTTGCTAATGAAATTCTTGAAACGATCGGTAATCCAGAAATATTCCCTTCCTGGTATCTAAAAGAATATTTACAAACTGAGCACATAAAACAAATTAAGTCTCTAACCGATAAATTATTAACGTATGAAAATGAGCAATTAAATACCATAAAAAAATTACAACAACAAATAAAACTCTCTGAAGATAAATTATTTTCTTCAAAAATAATAATGAACTTTAAAAAGAAAAAGTCACAAAAACGAAAGAAAAAATTAGAAAAGCTCAAAAATAAACAAAATAACTTTTTCAAAACTTTTTTTACACTTGGTCTTTATAAATGTTACATTTCTAAGAGAAATGTTGCTAGAATCGAAAAAAATATTAAAAAACTGAATAATTATATTGAAGAATTAAACAAAAATATCATCGAGAACGAAATTTTAGTAAAGCAAGATAAAGAATCAATACAAAATATTGAACAAGATCTAGATGATAAGAAAAGGAATTTTGAAGTCTTAAAGCAAATCGAAGAAGAAAAATATGCTTTTAAAATTTCAAAAGTACAACCATTAGAAAATAGTTTGAAATCCAATTCCGATTTTATTATGCTAAAGCAATTCAATGGATATGCATATAAAAAAATCATTGGTTGTTATATTATTCATAATCGCGAGAATGACAAATATTACGTTGGACAATCCAAAGATATATACAAGCGTATTAAGCAGCATTTTAAAGGTACCAAACCTAATAATATTAGTTTTGCTGAAGATTATTATAATTCACTTTTTTTAAACAAAGATGAGTTATTTGAAATAAAAATTATCGAATGTCAAACTAAAGATGAATTAGATAATATGGAAAAAAATTTAATTCAAAAATACGATTCTTTGAATAGCGGATACAATAAAACAAGCGGCAATATATAAAATATGAAAATAAATCCTTTAATTTAAATATTCACTTTTTCCTTTTCTAAATTCTCTCTTGCAATCGATAACATCAATTTTATGCGATTTTCTTGGTTAACTTTTGGAGCTCCTGCATCATAATCGACTGCCACAATATTGGCTTTAGGATTAGTTTCGACAATTTTTCGAATCATGCCTTTTCCCGCAATATGATTCGGTAAGCATCCAAATGGCTGAGTACAGACGATATTATGATATCCGCTTTCAACTAGCTCTAACATCTCCGCCGTCAAAAGCCACCCTTCTCCCATTTTCGTTCCATAACCAATTACCCCATCAACTAAAGATTTAGTGTGATAATAGCGACTTGGTGCAACAAATTCATCATATCTAGAAATCGAGGTGACTAAAGCATCTTCAACTTTAAGACAATAATCCATTAGTATTTGACAGACTTTACGTTTTATTTTACTTCCCCCATAAAGTTTAATATCTTCCAATCTATTATCAATTTTAAATAGAACAAATCCTAAAATTCCTGGTAAGTTGACTTCGCAATTTTCCTCTTCCAAAAATTTTTCAAGATTATTGTTTCCTAATGCCGCATATTTAACGTAAATCTCGCCTACTACGCCTACTTTCACTTTCTTTTCACTGCGGTCAACCTCTAAAGAATGAAAATCATCAGCGATTTTTATAAGGTTTTCTTTAATCTCCTTAAGTTTATAACCTTTAGATTGGTTAAGCATACTAACAATTTCATCTTGCCATTTTTTTACCAGACGATCCGTATCTCCGTCATTTATTTCATATGGGCGACATTGATTTCTTAAACACATTAAACTATCGCCGTAAATTACTCCCGCCACGGCTCTTCTAATCATCCCTACAGTCAATTTAAAACCGGGATTTTTTTCCATACCGGACAAATTAAGACTGATTACCGGTATTTGCTCCAATCCTGCTTTTTTCAATCCTTTTCTTAAAAGGTGAATATAGTTCGAAGCCCGACATCCACCGCCCGTTTGAGTAATCATCAATGCAACCTTATTGACATCGTAGCGTCCAGATTGTACAGCATTGATTAATTGACCGATTGAAAGGATTGCAGGATAGCAAGTATCATTATGGACATATTTTAAACCTGTTTGTGCAATCTCCGGTCCGTTAGTTTCCAAAAGTTCACAATTGTAGCCCAGTTTTTTAAAAACTTTTCCTAAAATTTCAAAATGAATCGGAGCCATCATCGGAAAAAGAATCGTGTAGTCTCTTCGCATTTGTTTAGTGAAAAGAAGACGACCGGTTTTTTTATCGTACTTTAATTTTTCCATTTTGATTCTCCTTTCTTTCAAGGGCCGAAAGTAAGGAACGAATTCTGATCTTTACAGCACCTAAATTTGTGATTTCGTCGATTTTAATTTGAGTGTATATTTTATTGGCTTTTTCTAGAATATCGCGAACTTCGTCAGTCGTAATGGCATCGACCCCACATCCAAAAGAAACCAATTGAATTAAATTCATATCTTTTTGATTTCTGATATAGCTCGCCGCATAGTAAAGTCTTGAATGATATGTCCATTGATTTAAGACATGTACATTAATCTTGTTTTTAACTTTGTTAGAAACCACATCTTCAGAAATAATCGCCACATCAAATGAAGATAACATCTTGTCGATACCATGATTAATTTCCGGGTCAAGATGATAAGGTCTTCCAGCCAAAACTAAAATCTGTTTTCCTTTCTCTCTAGCGCGCAAAATGATTTCATCACCTTTAATGCGTATTTTCGATAAATAATCATCATAGGCCTTATAAGCATTTTTTACCGCCTCTTGAACTTCTTTTAGCTCTAAATCCGGAAAATGAGGTTTCATATTTTCATAAAATTTAGATGCAAAATCTTTATGGCGATGTATCCCTAAATATGGCTTAATAAAGTCGATATTTTCTTTTTTCAAATCTTTAATGTTATTATTGATAACTTCAGAATAATAAGCAACGACCGGACAATTATAATGATTGTCACCTTTTTTCTCGTCAATATTATACGACATGCAAGGATAGAAAATCTTCTTCACGCCCATTCTTATGAGTTCTCTTATGTGCCCATGCATCAATTTAGCGGGGAAGCAAACCGTATCCGAAGGAATCGTGGTTTGACCATAAAGATATAGTTTTCTCGATGATAAAGGCGAATAGATCACTTTTATATCTAAACTATTGAAAAGCACCGTCCAAAATGGTAAAAGTTCAAACATATTCAAACCCAAAGGAATTCCGATTTCACCACGTTTTCCTTTTGTATCGTCGCGATAACTTTGAAGCAAATTTAATTTATAACTATAAATGTTCAACTCATTGTCGACAACTTTTTTAGTAATCGGTCTTTCACATCGATTGCCGCCGATAAAACGACGCCCATCATTAAAAATATTGATTGTGAGTCGGCAATGGTTTTCGCAAAGCCCACAATTCGTAACTTGAATCTTATGCGTAAATTGTTCCAATTCTTCAGCCGAAATTAAAGTTGATTCTTTATTATTTTCACACATTAATTGAGCATAAAGCGCAGCACCATATGCACCCATCAAACCTGAGATATTTGGTCTTACGACCTCGATTCCCATTTCCAATTCAAACGCTCTTAAAACGGCATCGTTTAAAAAAGTTCCACCCTGAACAACGACTTTTTTACCAAGCTCCTCCGGTGAAGAAGCACGAATCACTTTATACAATGCATTTTTGACTACTGAAAGTGATAAACCTGCCGATATATCTTCAATTGAAGCTCCGTCCTTTTGTGCTTGCTTTACAGCCGAATTCATAAATACCGTACATCTTGAACCTAAATTTACCGGACGTTTGGCAAATAGTCCTAATTTTGAAAATGATGCGATATCATAACCAAGTGCCGAAGCAAAAGTTTGTAAGAAACTACCGCATCCTGAAGAACACGCTTCATTTAAAAAGATATTATCGATGGTTCCATTATGAATTTTAAAACATTTGATATCTTGTCCACCGATGTCAATGACAAATTCCACTTCCGGCATAAATTTCTTTGCCGCCATAAAATGCGCGATCGTTTCGACAATTCCAAAATCAACTTTAAAGGCATTCTTAATAATATCTTCACCATAGCCGGTAACCGCCGATGCTTTGATTTGAATATCAGGCTTAAGCTCATAAATTTCTTGCAAAAGGTCCTTGACAAGGGGTACGGGATTTCCGGAATTAGACATGTATTTTGTGTAGTAGATGTTTTTCTTTTCATCCATAACGACACACTTCAAAGTGGTAGATCCAGCATCGATTCCTAAATACGCCGGACCTTGAAGTTTTTCAAACGGATAAATAGCCACTTGCGCTTGATCATGACGTTTTTTAAAAGCGAGATACTCCTCTTCATTATTGAAAAGCGGTGGGCGAAAAGCAAAGTTTCCAAGATGCGAATAATTGCTAACTTTTTCAAGTAAAGTATCTAAATTAATGAGTTTATCTGACGCTAATGCAGCCCCTAAAGAAACATAATAAAGAGAATTTTTAGGGCAAGTTCCCTTGGTCTTTAAAACATCATCAAAGGCAGCGCGCAATTCACTGATAAATGTTAATGGTCCTCCCAAATAAAGAACATTTCCGCTGATTTCACGTCCTTGTGCCAACCCGGCAATCGTTTGATTGACGACAGCGTAAAAGATCGATGCAGAAATATCAGATTTTCTTCCGCCTTGATTTAAAAGCGGTTGAATATCGGTTTTAGCAAAAACGCCGCATCTTGAAGCGATTGTATATATTTTTTCATGGTTTTTTGCTAATTCATTCATTTCATCGATTGAAACATTCAAAAGAGAAGCCATCTGATCTATAAAAGCTCCAGTACCACCAGCACATGAACCATTCATACGGACTTCGACACCATTATTCAAAAAAAGAATCTTAGCATCTTCACCACCTAATTCAATAATTGCATCAGTTTCAGGATTAAACAATTTTGCGGCAATTCTAGTGGCATAAACTTCTTGTACGAAAGGAAAGCCACAGTTCTCGGCAATTCCCATCCCGGCAGAACCGCTCAATGAAATTTTAACGTTTTCAATTCCATTCAAGACATCCTTTTTTAAAATTTTTAAAACTTCGGCAATTTTTTCGCTGATTTTCGATAGATGCCGCTCGTAAGAAGAATAAATTATTTCATTATTTTCATCAATAACGACACATTTTATCGTCGTGGAACCTATATCTAAACCAACACGCAACTCCATAGATATTACTCCTTTTTATCTTCGTTATCATCATTCGATGTTTTTTCGTTTTGTTCATCTTCGTCTTTACTGTTTTCATTAAATTTGTCAATTTCATTTTTCATCTGGTTAAGAAGATCATCGATTTGCTTTTTTTGATCCTCTTTCAATTCCTCTTTTGATTCAGTGACATCAACATAAGCCTTTGACATTAAATCATTTAAAGCTTTTCGATAAAGATCTCGATGAAGGCAATAAATTTTGTATCCTGCAATTAAATATATCGGAAAAAAAACAAAGCATCCGGCAACACCCAACGACAAAGCCAAAACGCAAGTATCAAAAGCTGCTAAATGCATGACGCTAAGTCCAATGTAGGTACATAAACCATAAACAATCAAATAAACAATCAAAGACGGCCAAATTACCGAACCCATTTTAGCGTGATAATCTTTTGAAATTTTTGGAAAAACCATCCGATTTATTCGCGATGCGGTCATCGCCACCACCGGTATATCAAACGAAAAATACGCCGAAAAAACATTTTTAGATAGGCAAAACACAAAATATAAAAAAACGAATCCGTTTAAAATCACTTCATAATAGTCAAAATACGGGATAATATTATACAATTCTTCATAAAGATAATTGTAAGCATCGTATGTATTAAGGCTTTGTGAAGCATTTAACACTTCTTCAATATTTTCGCGATATGCAAAAAAAAGTACGCTGAGCAGGATTATCGACATCAAGCAGTAGAAAAGAAAAGTCTTAAAAAAAGTATTTATCACCCGATAACATCCATTAAAGCGCGGTGTAAAATAAAGACGATAATTTTGATTAAAATCACTGAATTCTAAAGTCTGTCTTTTGCAAGCTTTGACTACCATAATTTGAAAAGACAATAAAAATGGCACTAAAGCAAAAGCCGCCACCAATAAAAAGCCGAACGGAATTAATCGATTTAAAAGTAAACCCGTCACAAAAATCACAATATAAATAAAAGAAAAAGTCAAAAGTTTTTCTTTGTTGTTCTTTAATACTACGTAAGATTCGTTAACAATTCTGCTTTTCATACAAGTCACCTAAAAAATGCAACTGAATATATTATATATATTCAAGAGTTCAAATACAAATTTTATACTTAAACTTTTGACAATTCTTACAAAAAGTAAATTTTTTTTTGCCGGAAAAGTAACAATTTACAAGTAATGATTAGATTGCATTAAAAAGCGCCGCTTAATTTATACGTTAAACAGCGCTTAGCGATTTTACTTTGTTCCTGTAATTATATCCATCGAATTAGCGATAGAAATCATTTCATTGACACTTAGAGTTTCCGAGTAGATATCAATGCTGACTCCGTTATAGAGGTAGGTTAGATTATATCCATTTACATAACCGACTCCATAAGCAAATTCGATAATATTACCGCTTACTTCTTTTAATGATATTTCTTCAGAATCTTGCAAGATACTTTGAACTACCGTAAATGGTTTATCACCGTCATAAGTCAGAATAAATACTGTTTTCCCGTTAACGGTTGCCTGCGTTTGTTCTTTCAAAGTGCCATAAACTTCACCATTTGAAGGAATTAACGGTAGATCCTCTTCATTTACGGTTGATGTTGAAGAGATATTTTCGCGTGATTGTTTCATATTTTCACTGACATCAAAGTATGTATCGGTGTAAGTGGGTTCAAGATCAACTTTAGAAAAGGTAACTTTTACCACAATTTCATTATTTGCATTATATATATTCACCCACACCGGTTTTAAATCAGACGAAAGTTTGATATCTTGTTTAACCCATTCCGGAGCATTTTCATACGATGGTGTACTGGAAATAAGATATCCATCGTCGAGATTTTGAACTTCATGATCGCCGTTAAACACTTCGAGAAGAGAATGGTATAGATAAGGCTTGGGGCTATTTAAAGGATAGTTACCTTTAAACTGATAAACTTGATTTAACATCGGCGTCAAAACATAAACGCCATTTTGATTTCTTAATAAGATTTGCTCTTGATTGATATTTTTATCTAAAAGCGAAATTCTGAAATAATCTTGTTCGTTCTTTTTATAGTAATCGGTAGTCACAAAATAAGAACGCGTCTCCTCATCATTAAGAAGATCCATCGTCGCTTCCATATGATAAGCAACGAGGTTTTGATTAATTTGATCTAATTTGTCGCCAACATCCGATTTGTCAAAAAATAACTTCCACGCTGCCAGCGCCACGATCGCCACAATTAATACACCCGCAATAATTTTTTTAACCATTAAGATTCACCTCACCGATAATTTATGAGAAGAAAACTTAATATATGTATGAATTATTTAAAAATTTTCGCACATATTATCTTTAGGAGGTAAATCATGCAATATTTACAAAAATCATGCCTTGTCTTAACGATTATCGGTGCATTAAACTGGGGATTAATCGGACTTTTTGATTTTAATCTCGTAACTTTTATTACAAATGGTACAAATATTTTTGCCCGTATAATCTACTGTGTGATTGCTTTAGCGGCAATCGTTAATATTTTATTGCTCTTTATGCACGTTTCTTCAACGGCTACCGAAGAATAAAAAATCAAACGCCAAAATGTAAAAAAAAGACTGTTTAATCAGTCTTTTTTGCTTACTCCCTTTTGATATATCTTATTGACAACTTTTTCCAATTCAAAAGGATTAATCAACGGGACCTGACTTTCAAAATCCAACTTCTCGATTCGTTTTTTTAAATCCTTATAGTGAACAAGCATCGGTTCTTCATTTAATGTTTCCGAATCGATGTAGCAAGAATCATTGACCACTAAAAATGGTACAACCATCTCTTTTGAAGCACCGATAAAAGCCGCAAAATAATCGACGCGAGTATTTTGAAGCCGACACGGATTATTAATATGATCGACAGTTTTACCATCAGGCGAATAATAAAACCAACTTAAATCTTCTTTTTTTCCATTCAAATGACCATCGTAATACGCATCGACGATACAATAAATGTATTTATTGGAAAAAAGAATATGATCGAAGTGAATTACAACTTTTGCATCAATCGGCAGTGAAACACGATTTAAAAGATAAAAATCGTGACTTTTAGCGATGCTATAGAGTTTTTTGGTAATGTTTCTTTTATAGTATTTTTTTCCGAAAAATAATTTAATCGGATTCGAAGACAATAAAACAATCGCAAAAATTGTAAATATAGCTATGACAATAAGAGCACCTACTAGCATAATTAAGCAATCTCTAATGCAACTTCCATCATTTTATGAAAACTATTCTGTCGTTCTTCGGCAGTAGTTTCTTCTTTAGTGACAAACGAATCTGAAACCGTCAAAATGCAAAGGGCTTTTTTCTTTAATTTTGCCGCATTACAATAAAGAGCATACGACTCCATTTCAACTCCTAAAATTCCCATATCGCGCCATTTCATCCAAATTTCTGGTTGATCATTGTAAAAAATATCACTCGATAAAATGTTACCGACATGGCAAGGATAATTTTTAGCTTTCGCGACTTCATAAGCTTTATTTACCAATGAGAAATCGGCAATGGCACTAAAAACGCCACCTAATTGATATTGTGAGGCCCATGCCGAATTTGTGGAAGCTCCCGAAGCAATTATGAGATCATAAAGTTTACATTCTGGAGCGTAAGCCCCGCAAGAACCGATTCTAATAATCGTTTCAACTCCATAAAAGGCATATAGCTCATATGAATAAATGCCGATGCTTGGCATCCCCATTCCTGAACCCATAACCGAAACTTTTTTTCCTTTATAAGTCCCTGTATACCCTAGCATATTGCGAACACCATTGACTTGAACTACATCTTCTAAGTAATTTTCAGCGATGAATTTGGCTCTTAAAGGATCGCCTGGCATTAAAACCGTCTTAGCAAAATCTCCCATTTTAGCGCTATTATGTGGTGTTGACATATATTCCTCCTATTCTACATCGACTACCATGGTCGAAGATAATATATCATGAAAAGTAACTCTTTCGTTTTGAAGGCAAAGGACTGCTCCTGAAGCAAAAACAGAAAGACCAAAAGTCGAAAAATCGACTAAAATTTTTCCGATAACTTCACGTATAAAAAGAGCAGCAAAATCAACATTGCTACCATCGTTTTTAACAATTCTAATTCTGAAAAATTTTTTTCCGACCGTTTGACCTTTGCTTAACACCGGCACGACTAAAAAATAAAGTGTTATAAAAATAAACGCCATCCCTCCGGTTAAAAGCGAAGTGACCGTAAGCGAGAGAATATTTTGAGTAGTAGGGCTTTTTGCGACTTCAAAAGACATTAAAATCGGATTGATTGAAATAAAGCCGACAATCGTAAAGACAATCAACCAATCCAAAAGAAAAGCCATGATGCGAGGAAGAGGATGGGCTCTTTTCATAATTATCACCTCTTCATTATTTTATCATAGCTTTTCTCTATAAGAAAGATTAATTATTTAATCTTTTCGCTTAAATTGTTGAGAAATCCTTTTTCAAAAGTCGCTTCGATAGTGCTGTTTTTTTGAATTCTTTTGATTCCTATATCGACTAGTGTCGTCAAAAGTTCTTTAAATTCGATTCCTTTATCTTCAAATAAATAATAAGCTAAAGAACCCGGAATGGTATTGATTTCATTGAGATAGACTTTTTGACTTTGTTGGTCGTACAAAAAATCAAACCGAACTACCCCGGAACATGATAAAGCTCTAAAAGACTTAATGGCAATATCTCTAATAGTTTCTTCGATATCTTCCGATACATCACTTGGAATAATTCTTACAAATTTTTTATCCTTACCACTTTCATATTTATCGTAAAAACTTAGAATCATATCGTGATTATTAACAGTCTCCAAAGAAGAAATGATCATTTTTTCTTCATTACCTAAAATAGCAATATTAACCTCTTTCAAATGATTTATCGCTTCTTCGACAATCACCTCATCATCATAGTAAAATGCAGCTTCAATCGCTTCTTTAAGTTCTTCTATATTCATCACTTTTCTAACACCGATTGAACTTCCCAAGTGACACGGCTTTACAATAAGGGGAAAATGTAAAGGTTTGATAAAAGAGTCTAGTTTTTGAATATTCAAATATGTTGAAGCAGACAAACTTTTAAATTTTGTCTGTGGTATCTTGTATGTGGATAAAATTCGCTTACATGCCACTTTATCTTGCAATATCGCGGCATTATAAATACCAGAATAGATACAAGGAATTTTCAACGTATCGAAAAACGCTCCTAAAGTACCATCTTCGATTCCTTTTCCGTGTCCTACTATCAAGGCATAATCAAAATATAACTTTCTAGTTTTGGTTTTAAAAAAAGAACTTTGATGCTTTCGCTTAAATTCACCTTTTTTAAAGCCATGAAAATTTTCATAATTACATTTACTCAAAAGAGCTTTTCCCGTATAAAAATTTCCATCGTGATCAAGATATACTAAAAGATATTCCCAACCATTGTTTTGAAATTCGTGCGCTACTTTAAGCGCTGTTAAGACCGAAATATCGCTTTCTAGAGAATTTCCTCCATAAACGATCGCGATTTTTTTCATGCTACCTCCTAATCGAAGATAGTTTCATGATTCTTAAGGGCATTGATAATTCGAGCGAAATCTTGATTCGGCATCTTCCAAGACAATGAGGGAAGAGCATCCATATCAAAAAAACTTACCTCTGTCGTTTCATGGCAATGTGTCCCCGTTGAAGAAACTATCCTTCCTTCAAACCATATTGCATACTCCGACAAATCATTCTTCTTTTTATCACGTTCTCGATCTAAAATACCCACTAAGCGGATAATTTCAACCACATAACCGCTTTCTTGAAGCACTTCTCTTTTCGCCGCTTCGGAAGGACTATCATAAATGTCACACCAGCCTCCCGGAACTGAATATGTTCCGCTATCGGCCTCTTTTACTAAAAGCAAGCGTCCTTTTTCATCGCGAATTAAAGTTCTTACGCTGATATTTGGAGTCGGATAGACATTTTTAGTAAAATAGGTGGGACGCTCAAGATTCACTTCATTAAATTTTTCAATCATCGTGGTCGATAAACTGCGAATTTCTTCATAATTCTCTAAAGCATATGGATCTTTTGAATACAATAAGCCGATTTTAGCAATCGAATTGATTTTTATCAAAAATTCATGGAAATCTAATTTGGTCATAATTTAAATCCTCGAAATCATTATAGACTATTTTAAGTAAAAATCACTGCCCTTTGCCGTAATCAACACATTTTTATCGTCGTCATTCAAAATTTCAAGTGCCGCTTGTAAATCATTTTTGATAAATAAAGAATTCATGTTACCTTGCGTCTCACGATATCCTTTTATTAACGGATGATTATTTAAACGAGTAAGAATGATTACTTTATCTATTCCTACTAACTTTGTTCCGATTGAATAATTATATTTTTCAAACTTTGTTCCAATTTCAATTAATCCGCCAGTAATAATTACTTTTCGCCCTGGACATTTTTTTAAAAGTTCAATGGAATCCAATAGTCCAAAATAGTTGGCATTGTAAGAATCATCAATAACAATCTTATTATGTATATGATAAATTTTTTGCCTTCTATCGCTAGGATTTAATCGAGAAACCGCTTTAATCAAATTATTTGTCGATACCTTTAAATGACAAGCTAATTTAATCGCTCCGGCAAGATTTAATAACTGTTTGTCTCCTAGCAATTTTATTTCGAATTTAGTGTCGCATAAAGTTAAAAAGCACTTTAATTGATTGTTAATTTCATAATTTAATTCTTGTAAAGAATAGGATTCATAAGGAAAATTCCATTCTACAGCATTTAACAGTGCATCATCACCATTAAAAAATATTTTGCCATTTTCTTTTAGGAGATTTTGAATTTTGATCTTTGCTTTTAAAACATTCTCGAGTGTTTTAAAAGTCGCTAAATGCATAGGACCGATAGCAGTTATAACTGCGTAGTCTAGTTTGAATAAACGATGAAATTTTTTCATTCCGTTTTTTTCATCGATTCCGATTTCCACTACCACAAAATCGTCTGTATCCGAAACTTCTTCGTTAATAAACTGCGTCAATCCCATTAATGTGTTGATGCTTCCTTTAGGAAAAGTCACTTGATATTGAGTTTTTAAGATATGAAGAAGATCCATTTTAAATGATGTTTTACCATAACTTCCTGTAATGCCGATAATCTTTGCATCTTGCATTCTTTTTAATTTTTTCCGAGCTTTTGAAATATAAAATGATCTTATAGCTCCTTCCAGCGGACTAAGAATGATTTTACTAAGACACAATAAAATTCCACTCACAAATTTAGCACTAAAGAGATATCCGAAAATTATCCAATAATTGACATATGGAATAAAGACGATGATTCCTAAAAGGAATTCACTCATTACAAATAAAAATATCGATCTCCGTGTCAAAGGTATACACTGAGGTTTCTTTGTTAAATATAAAATGAGGTTAGCAACAAGCATTAATCCGATTGCTACTCCATGAACTAATGTATGATCAAGTACGATCGCGCTCTCGATCAAAATTAGAAAAATAAAAAGATAGTAACCATATTTTTTAAGCCTTTCTTTTCCCAGAATCAAATAACGTTTTATTGAATAGTATTGTTCAATAAAAATTCTCTCTTCTTGAAGTAAAAGGATCGTCAAAAATACAAAAGTCAAAATTTTAAAAATTAAAAGCATGTTTTTATTTCCTCGTCGATTAAAGAAGCGATATCTTTTTTATGAGAGAGATAAGCAAGATGATCTCCTTCGAAAAATATCAATCGTGATTTTCTTAAATAACGATGCATCTTTTTCATTTGAGAACAAACGATTTCTCTATCTTTTTTTAACCCGATCAATAAGATATTAGTATTGATTTTTTTTAAATCTCTTTTTGATAAATATGAATTGCAAACATTGACAAAAGTCTTTCTTAAATTTCCTTGTGTCGCTTCATAATCAGAACTTCCTTTTAATACAATCGGAAGTTTTATCTTTTTGGCAATTTTATTAAAAGCAATTTTTACTTTAGCTTTCATTTTGTGTCGTTTAATAATGCTCGGGGCAATTAAACATAATCCTTTTACCGGATATTGTTCGGCATAAAATCCTAAAATTTTCCCTCCGAAAGAATGCCCAACACCATAAAAGCTTTCGACTTGCTCATGTACGACTAAATTGTGAAGTTCTTGCACGTAATCTTGTATTGTATAAGGATGTATCAATTCACTTTTACCAAAACCCGGCAAATCGACAATAATAACATTTGTTGATTTGTTTAACATCGCTAGTCTTTTCATTGTTGAAGAATCTAATCCCCATCCATGAAGATAGATCGTAAAGCCTACTTTTCCCGGTTGTTCGATTTTTTGATAATCCATGTTTTTTTCCTCTATACATATATATGGTCAATTTAATTTTTGATTGCCTATCGACATTTTTTGCGTTAGTATGATTAAAAAGAGGTACTTTATGTCTTTTGAATTAGTGCTTACACTTATTGTAATCGGGGCTATTTTTCTAGCAGTAATCCTCATAATTTTATCGGGAGTCATCAAAATAAAAAATGACGAAGTCGCCATCATCGAAAAATTTCATACTTTCGACAAAGTGCTTAATTCCGGTTTGCATTTTATCATGCCGATTTTTTCTCATCGTGTAAAAACTTATAGCGTTAAACCCATCTCAATTAAGGGACACTTCAATAATTTTGAAATTTTTATAAATTTTAAAATCGAGGATTATCAAAAATATTATTACTCGAATGAAATTTTTGAAGTAGGTATTAGTAAAAAATTAAAAAACATCTCCCCTACTAGTAAGGAAGATGTTATTCAAACTATCGAAGATTACGCTGAATCGTTGGGTATCGCCATCTTAAAAATCGAATTATCCGATGTCTAAATCAAAGATTAAATTTCGAAGAGAAGAACCGATTTCCTGATTCTTTTTTTCACTTTCACTCTCAATTAAAACTCTTATTAAAGATTCAGTGCCGGAAGGTCTTATTACAATGCGACCTTGTCCTTTTAGTTCTCGCTCGCTTGCATTCAAATAATCAAGCAAACGTTGATTATTGATGATATTATTTTTGTCGACCACTTGAATGTTCATTTGCAGGGTGGGATAAGGCTTATAGTCATCGTATATTTTTTTCAACAATTCTTTTTCTGACATTAAAATCATTAATTTCATCATCGATAGTAAGGCATCTCCGGTTTTGGCAAAATCGCCAAAAATAATATGTCCCGATTTTTCCCCACCCAATGAAGCGTTAATGCGCGACATTTTCATTTGAACATTATGATCGCCAACATCGACAACATCGGCCTCGATTTGGTGCTCTTTAAGCTTTTTCAATAAGGCGCTATTAGTCATCGTAGTCACCACGATGCGATTTTCTTTAAGAAGATTTTGTTTTTTTAAATCCAATGCAAAAATCATCAAAAGCAAATCCCCATCTAAAAGACGTCCATCACTATCACAAGCGATGATGCGATCCCCGTCTCCGTCTACGGCAATTCCTAAATCAAATTTCCCTTTTACAACTTTTTTTTGCAAAATTTCATAATCTAGAACTCCACTTTCACGATTGATATTAATTCCGTTTGGTTTTACATTCGTTAATTCATAATGTTTTAAATTTAATCGTTTAAATAAAGTTTCAATGATCTGATAGTCGGCACCATTTGCTCCGTCGACTACAACTTTTAAATTGTGATTTATGTGTTCTTTATTTTCCAATAAAAATTCAATATACTCCTCAATTAAATGACTGCTTTCAATAAGACGTCCGATATGATCAGGAGCCGCTAAGGGCAAATAATCTTCTTTAGCGTCAATATAACTTTCGATTTCTTTCTTTAAATCATCTTTGATTTTTTCTCCGTTACGATCAAAAATTTTTATGCCATTGTCATCGTAAGGATTGTGCGATGCCGTAATCATAACGCCATAATCAAAGCGATATTTAGCGGTTAGATATGAGACCGCCGGGGTTGGAGCAATCCCCAAATCATATACACTTGATCCTGATCCTAACGCCCCCGAGCAAAAAGAAGAAAAGAGAAGATCTGAAGAAATTCTGGTATCACGAGCTAAAAGTATCTTTAATTTACCTCTTGCACCTAAATATCTTCCAAGACGAAAAACAATTCGCGAAGTTAAATTATAATTAACTTTACCACGAATTCCGTCTGTTCCAAAATATTTATTCATAAAACATTCACCCATACATCATATGCATGAATAAAGAAAGTTTTAAAAAGAAGTTTTAACGACTCATATAATCTTGGAAATAATTTTTAAATTCGTCAAGAGTAACATTTTCCATATTACCCATATAAGCAATGGAAACTCTTCCGCTTTCTTCACTGACAACGACAGTTACCGAGTCCGTGGTTTCGCTTATTCCGATAGCAGCACGATGGCGAGAACCGAATTTGCCGGTAAGCGCGGTAGTAGTTGGCATGTAAAAGACGCTTGCGGCGACGATTCGATCATCCTTAATGATAACCGCGCCGTCATGCAATCTAGTTCCAGGATAAAAAATCGTCACAAGCAATTCTTGTGTAACCGGGGCATTTACAGCAGTGCCCGTTTTTCCAATTTCAGAAAGTGAATCTTGCTTTTCAAAAGTTAGAATGGCTCCGATTTTATTTTTAGCCAACGAAAAAATTGTATCATTTATTACCTGATAAAATTTTTCCTTATCATAACCGACTTTAGTCTCTTTATTGGTGTTATGCTTTTTAGAAACGCTATTAATAATAAAATGCCTAATTTCAGAGATATTCGTGAAGAAAAAGATCACGGTGGCACTGGTTAAAAGCATCGAAATTAACAATTTGAAATTAGAGAATCCACAAATTGCCGACACGAGGTAAAACGTAAAAGAAATACAATAAAATATAGCAATCGTCCTTCTTTTTAAGTATCTCAAAAAGAAAACGATCAATAATATTGCTAAAACAAAAGTTAATATGATATCTATTAAAAAAAGCGGCTCTTTAAAATGCTCTAAAATACTATCTAGCATAAAAAAATCACGCTCCTTTTCTACACTCTAATATCATAGCAAATCATCCAAGAAAATGAAAGACATGAAATTATTAAGTTTTAAAATTTGTGACTTTTTTTAAGGAGTGACAACTTTTTATTTATATTTCAATCACTTCCACGTCTAAATTTGACAAGATTAGTATTTTATTAGATAATTTTATTAATGAAGGAATCTTAAACTTATGGGCAATGACAATTATATTTTATCGATAGATTACGGTACTCAAAGCGTAAAAGTTTCTGTTTTTGATGATAAAGGTAACATTCTCGCTTTTGAAAAACAAAATTATAATCCGCCTTATTTTTCAGCTAATCCTAGTTGGTTTGAGCAACATGCTGATTTTTATTGGGAACAAATGTGCTTGGCTTCTCAAAAACTCTGTCAAAAAAATTTCGAACTTATGAATAATGTCAAGGGGGTTGTCACTTCTTGCTTTCGTGATACTGCGGTGATGTTGGATAAAAATCATAAACCGATACGACCGGCGATTCTATGGTTAGATCAAAGAGTGGCCAAAGTCGAGGAAAAATTACCTTTACTGAATAGGACCCTTTTTGCACTCGTCGGAATGAAAGAAACCGTAAGAGTGCAACGAGCAAAATCAATGTCAAATTGGTTGAAAGTGAACGAACCTATTAACTGGAAACAAACCGACAAATATGTCAATATTTCCACTTATTTAAATTACCGAATGATTGGAGAATTAAAAGATTCTCCTTCCAATTATGCTGGGCATTATCCTCTCGATTTTAAACGTTGCAAATGGTATGGTTCCCACGCTTTAAAATTTCCGGTTTTTAACATTGATGCATCTAAACTATGTGAATTGGTTGATCAAAATTTACCCCTTGGTAAAGTTTCCTTACAAGCTCATGAAGAATCGGGTATCCCTTTTGGAATCCCTCTTCTTTCTTCATCGTCTGATAAAGCCAATGAAACAATCGGAAACGGAAGCATCGACGAAACTTCAGCGACCATCTCATATGGTACAGCCGCTACAATTTCAATAAGCAGCAAACGTTATGTCGAACCCGAAACTTTTTTACCGGCTTATGCTACACCGATTAAAAACCTTTACAATACCGAAGTGCAAATTTATCGAGGATATTGGATGATCAATTGGTTTGTCGAACAGTTCTATCAGTCCGAAAAAGAAGAATGTGAAAAACTCGGAATTTCCTATCTTGACAAATTAAATAAAGAAATGTTTCAACTCGTTCCCGGTGCTGACGGATTAATTCTTGATCCTTATTGGGGACCTTCTTTAAAACGTCCTAATTACAAAGGTGTGGTCATCGGTTTTTCTGACAATCACACCAAAATTCATCTTTATCGTGCAATAATAGAAGGTATTTGTTTTTCTTTAAAAAACAGTTTAACAAAAATCGAAAGAAAAATGCACCGCAAAGTAGAGCGGCTTTATATTTCAGGTGGTGGCGCCGTTTCCGATGAAATCGCCCAGATAACCGCTGATATTTTTAACCTCCCTGTCTATCGAGTTCAAACTATAGAAACCAGTTCTTTAGGTTCAGCAATCGTCGGATTTGTAAAACTTGGCATCTACGATTCTTTAGAAACTGCTATTATAAAAATGGTAAGAACCAAGAGCAAATTCTTACCACGTCATGAAATAAGTATCACTTACGATTATATTTTTAAAAATATTTATCAAAAAATATACAAGAACAACATTAAGATTTGTAAAAATATTCGAAAATTAACCAAAATCGACATTTAATTACGATCGATTAAATTAAACAAATATTATTTCTAATAAATAGAAAAACGTGTGAAATGCGATAGAAATGATAAATAGCACTAAACATTGATTAGCGTGATATTTGGCAAATGGTGATTTTGGTTTTACTAAAATCGGGAAAAAGAAAAAAGGCCGCAAAATAAATATCCGATTGCCGCGAATAACCGATCTAAAAATTTTAGCTCTTCACCTTTATCGATATTTTCTTCACTTACTTTAACATCAACAACTTCCTTATTATCTTCCAAATACCTCAAATAAAGAATATTATTTTTTTTTGTTTTTATAATTTTTTTTCGTTATACTATAAATGAGGTTTATTATGAAGAAAATTATTAATTCTAAACTCTTTAAAATTATTTCTATATACATTGTAATTCTTGGTTTACTTGCCATTTTGCTTGGAACTTTTTGCCTCAATGGTTCAAAAAAAATTTTTAACGATATTGAAAAAATCACTCCAGTAGCACATCGTGAATTAGAAATCATTAAAGACGGAGAAAATCTCGGCTTAGTAAACGATAATAGCGGACAAGATTTTAAAATTCTTCAATTGTCTGACATTCATTTAAGTTGCAGTTATGCAACATACGAAAACGATTTAAGCGCTATTAAAGCGGTCGAAAAGGTGGTAAGAAAAACTGCTCCGGATCTTATAGTCTTAACCGGAGATATCATTTATCCTTCAATTTTACATTTGAATTGCAACAATGATTTAATAGCCAAAGCCATTATACAATTAATGGAAAACCTTTCAATTCCGTGGTCGGTGACTTATGGAAATCATGATACCGAATCATATAGTACCTGCACCAGAGATCAAATTAGTGAGTTATATGAAAATGCACCTTCGTGTCTTTTTTATCGAGGACCTGAAAATATTTATGGTAGTGGTAACTATCTTGTAAAACTATACAATTACGATCGCTCTTTAAACCAAGTCTTAGTAATGATGGACTCTAATTCATACGTCCCTAACTCATTTATTAACGATTACGATAATATTCACGAAGATCAAATTGAATGGTATTCTAACACTTTAAATAAAATTTGTGACAAAGAAGGAAGAATCGTCCCTTCGATCCTTTACATTCACATTCCTTTTAAAGAATATAAAATCGCTTGGGATATGTATTTAGATGGTTCTTCGGAAGTGACTTATATCGACGGGGGAGCTTTAGAAGGATTCTCAGGCCCCAAACGTGAAGATTCAATGTTTGAAACCATCGAAAAAGTTCAATCGACAAAAGCGGTTTTTTGCGGTCATGACCATTTAAACACTTACGCTATCTCATACAAAAATGTCATTCTTTCATATGGGATGTCGATTGATTATCTAGCTTATCCCACCATTTATCATAAAACTTCGCAACGTGGGGGAACCTTGGTTTCGATTTCTCCCGATGGTACTTTTTCTTTTGAAAGAATCTATTTAAAAGATCTTTGATATAAATAATTTTTATTTAAAAATACTATTATCAAAGTTTAAGTTAAACATATTCTTGTTGCTTTTTATAAGGTATATATGGCTTTTAAAAAAATATATAACCTAAACATCCTTTTAAATATCAGTTTTATTTTTATAAACATGATTATTGACATGATCAAATTGGCAATTGATTTATTTATTAGATAATATTATAGCAATCATTATAATACCCGTATTGTTTATTATTATAAATTGTTTTGAACATGAATTTAGAAGGTGCTATGTCAACCGGGTGACATTTTAGAATACATTGATGATAAGAGTAATTGCAAAACGGAAAATAAAAGATGAAAAAACTTTTTAAAACTTAAGCTTTCTTTTATAATTCCGTCTTTTACAAGTTTTAATTTTACATAATCTTAAAAAATGAAGAGACTTATGAAATGAAAAAGAGAACAATAAAAAAGAGCCGTACTAACCTTTACCATAAACGGCTCTAAAATAATAATCATTTTCTTTAAAAATTCAATTAGAATTACATTAAAGAAGTGATTTTATTTTAAAAAATCTTTTGCTATTAGTCAAGTATTTTTGGCTAATAGCTCTTTTTAAAATCTACAAATACCTAAAATCTTGAATTACCGCGAAAACATCACTCGTTCATTATTGAACATTCTCGTCAATATATAAATTCCACTTACACTATAAACCAAATTAGATATCACGGTAGTCAAAAGGTTAGCAATATTTAAATTTAATGCAAATATCGCATAGACCGTCTGCGTCACATTGTAAAATGGAATTAAATAAACAAAAAGGTTATCCGAGGTATTTTGCATAAACGATGTCATTAAAGATAAAATCATGATCACAATCATCACTGGTCCAATATAAGATGTTGCTTCTTTTACACTTTTGGCAAAAGTCGATAAAATGGCCAATAACGTAATCGTTAATAATGTAAAAGAAATAATTACCAGAAAAATTAAAGTAAATTCCGGGATTCCGTAAATCGAAACATCTAATCCCGTACTTTGACTTTGAAGTAATTTGGGAAATGATAAAATCACCCCGAGAAAAGAACAAGTGCCCGCTAATAAGGCAAGTGTCCCGATTGAAATAATTTTTCCAATCGCCAATTCACTTCTTTTAATCGGAGTTACCAACAAAGTCGCAATCGTTCCTCGCTCTTTTTCGCCTGCCATCGATTCTGGAGCGATTGTCATACAACTGGAAAAGATCAAAGTCACTAGAAGAAGTGGCATAATTGAGGAAAGAAGCATTGAAGAAACATCTTGACTACTAGCTAAATCATAATCACTCCCCATATTGATATCAAAAATATTGGTTATGCTGCTTTCGATCGCGTCTAAAACCGAAACTGCCATTTGATAAAATTGCAAAGATTCATTTTTAGCTGAATTATAGAAAATTTCAACCTTCATCGGAGAACTCAAATTTGATGACAATTTACTATCAAAATCAGATGGAAAAACCAAGATAAAATCTTTTTGTCTTTGAGCGACTTCATCTTTTTTGGATTCGACTTCCGTCGCATTAATGGAAGTCAGCTCAATCCTTATATTTTGTGCTTCGATGGTTGAAGAGAAGATTTGTGATTGATTGACGACATAGCCGGTATAAGTATAGTCATTTTCAACTTCAACCATAGAGCCGATCATATCTCCCATTAAACTGTAAATGACAAATATTAAAATCCCCGGTAAAAACAGCGAAAGTACGATCCTTCGATCGGTAAAGAATCTTCTAAACTCTTTTTTGATGATTGTTAAAATATTTTTCATTCTTCTTCACCCACTTCTTTCTTATAGATATTGAAAAAAACTGTCTCTAAATCTTGATTGGCCGTCAAATTTTTTATATCGTCGGAAACGATCATTTTTCCGTTGATGATAATACCGACACGATCGCAAATTTTTTCAACAAGTGAAAAGATGTGAGTAGAAATAATAATTGTTTTTCCTTGTTGTTTTAATTCTTCAAGATAATCTGTTACCACTTTGGCGGTTAAGACATCAAGTCCGTTGGTCGGTTCATCAAAAATGATGATGTCAGGATTGTGAACTAACGAAATTACCAATGAAACTTTCTGTTTCATACCTGTTGATAGGTTGCTGATTTTCACCTCACAAAAGCGATCGATACCAAATTTTTTGAATAAGGTTTCTTTTCTTTGCTTAGCAATTTCCTCTGGGACATCATGCAAGGAAGCAAAAAAATCAAAAAGGTAATTAGGTGTGAAAAAATCTTCAAGTTTTAATTCGCTAGTCAAAAATCCGATTTTTTTTCTGACCTCTTCCGGATTCTTCTTTATATTAATACCATCGAGCAAAGCTTCTCCTTCATCGGCTTTAATAAGGGTTGAAAGAATTCTTAACGCCGTCGTTTTCCCGGCACCATTTGGCCCTAATAGGCCATAGATTTCCCCTTTGTAAGCACTGAATGAAAGACCATTTAACGCTACTTTGCAATTAAGATTCGTTTTTTCGATTTTTTGTTGCTTTCGTGATAATTTAAAAGTTTTTTTCAAATCAGTGACTGTTATGATCTCTTCCATAATTCTCTCCTTTCAAGTATTTAAAATGCGCGTCATATTTTTTCAATAAGATATCGTTAAATCTTATTCCGAATATCAAGATAAAATAAATAAAACTGGTCGAATTAATCATCAATAACATTCCATACCAACTAAACGGGTATATTTCTAAAAAATACGTCATAAATACGATACCGCCGATATACACCAAATAATGAATCAGCAATGCGATCTTTGGTTTAAGAATATCTCTCTGGTATATTTCAAAAATAGCAAAAGTTAAAAATCCGTACGTCAAGAAGCATAGAAGAAAATTTCGATATTGATCCGCGGTTAATTCCATAGGGATTATATCGACAAAATATGGAAGTACTTCGGTAGTTATTAAGCATAAAATCAAATAAACAAATGAGCCAATTAATCCTTTGTAAACCACTTGTTTCAATTTAATCACCTTCAATATCATAGCAAATTGGCAATTATAATGCGAATAACGAAAGTAAAAATTTCGATTTATCGGTTTCCGCTTGATATATAAACCTAAACCTTTAATTTTAAAGACTCGCTAATTTCATCGAGGGTTTCTATTTAAAATTATCCGATTTTACGTTACAATATTGCTGAGGTAACAAATATGAAAAGCAATGAGTCGCTTGAAATGTATTTAGAAACTATATTGATTTTATCTTACAAAGGTTCGGTTCGTTCAATCGATATCGCCAACGAACTTTGCTTTTCAAAGCCGAGCGTCAGTATCGCTGTAAAGAAGATGCAAGATGATGGTTACATTGTTTTTGACGATAATTCAAAATTGATCACTTTAACTCCTGAAGGTCTCAAAATTGCCGAAACCATCTATGAGCGACATCTCATCCTTTCGGAGTTTTTTGAAAATCTCGGCGTCGATAAAAATATCGCTCGTAATGACGCCTGTCGAATCGAGCATGTCATCAGTAAAGAAAGTTTTAGTAAAATTAAACAAATCGTCGAAGATAAGAAAAGTTTATCTTGAATTTGAAAAAATTAAATTATAAAAGTACATAAAAGAAGATGCAGACAAATTGGAGAATTGAACCTAATAACACAAATAAATGCCAAATACTATGCATCCATTTTTTCTTTTTCCCCATGCCATAAAGGATGGCACCGATCGTGTAAGCAATTCCCCCGGATATTAACCATATAAAACCGCCAATACCGATCGCATCCAACAAAGGTTTTAATGTGAAAATAACGCACCAACCCATGGCTAAATAAAGAATCATGCTCACTATTTTGACTGCTTCCCAATACATATTGATAGCATTGAAAGTTATACCGATAATCGCCGCCGCCCATACTATCGATAAAAGGATAATACCAGTTGAACCTTTATTTAAAGCAATTAGGCAAATGGGAGTATATGTCCCGGCAATTAAAAAATAAATCGTACAATGATCGAAAATGCGAAACACTCTTTTGGCACGATTAGGTCGTAAAAAATGATAAATCGCTGACATCGTATATAGCAAAATCATGCTTACACCATAGATAATCATGCTAATCACATTGATAGCGTTTCCTTGAAGAGCCGCAAAAACGATTCCAAGAACCAAAGCAACGATTCCAAAACCACCGCCGACGATATGAGTTACCGCATTAAAAATTTCTTCCCCACGGGTGTAATTTGGCAATCTTTTTCTTTTTTCTTTTTTTATTTTTTTTTCATTTAATTTTTCATCGATATCTTGTTTCATAGTAATAAAGTCCTAACGAAAACTTTATCACTTTTATGATTTAAAGTAAACTTTAAATCATCTCTTCATCAATATATTTTTTAAGCCGCACAATCAGATTATCATAGTCTTTTACAATCTCTTTTAATGGATTATATAGTTCATCATCCAATTCACCATGCGTGTATAAAAAAGTCACGCCACCTTTAATCGCTTTGCTTAGAGCATCGATGGCGTCTAAAATCAAATATATGTCTTCATCATAGCTTTTGTTTTCGACCATGATTAAAACAAGTTTCTGTTTCCACTTCATTGAAGTGTCTGGATCTTTCATTCGTTCATGAAGAATTTTTTCGACTTCTTCTTCGTGAAAAACCAAACGATCTCGAATTTCTTTCAATAACGTTTTAAGATTTTCATTTCGAGCCTTGTTGTAATAATTTTTAAACGTCAATTCGCCCATTCTAAGACTAGAATAAAAGGCATTTACTAATTCTAGTTGTTCTTTCATTTGTATCACCGATAATTAGTATTCTCAATTATCGATGTTTTACAAAAAATTCTTAATTTCTATAAATAATATGCTATAACCCTTTCATTGAATTGAGCACATTTTCTAATCTTTCAGGTTCTAAATGAGTCTTTAATATTTCAAGCGCAAACTCACTTGAAAAATACATCGAACGCGCAAAAATCAAATTACCATCTTTCACGACACCTTGATCTTTTAAATAGACGCCTTCAAAAGAATCGCTTTCATAGCCAGGAAAGCAAGTGTAACGACGTCCTTTTAGTAATCCTAATCGCCCTAATAAGGAAGGAGCCGCACAAATTGAGGCGATAAGTTTTCCTTGATTAGCAAATTCTAAAATAATTTTGGAAACATTTTTATCGTTCATCAATATTTCTTTGACCGCACGTCCACCAGGAATCACTAAATAATCATACATCGTCGCATCGATATTTTTCAAAGTAGTGACAGCTTGAACGACAAGGCCGCTTTGCGAAGTAACTTCAAGTTCATCACTCACGCTAGCGGTGATCACAAAATCGCCACCTCTAAGCAATACATCACGAGTTACTAAAGCTTCGCTATCTTCAAAATAATCCGCTAATATCATTAAGCCTTTCATCGTCTTTTCAACTCCTCGCTCACTAGTTTGCTAGCAATTTGAGGATTAGCCTTTCCTTGCGATTTTTTCATCACTTGCCCGATTAAAAAGCCCATTGCTCGATCTTTTCCGTTTTTAAAATCGATTACCGATTGCGGATTTTCATCGATCACCGCGCTTACTAACGCTTGAATTTCATCGGTGTTGGAATTTTGTTTTAGACCCATCTCTTCAGCAACTTTAAGTGGTTCTTCATCGGTAGTTACGATTCTTTCGAAAACCTTTTTAGCTTGTGCAATTGAAATTTCCTTGCTTTCGATCAATTCTAAAAGTTTTAAAAGATTCATGGGCGACAATTTCATTTCATCGATCGTCATCATATTACGATTCAAATATCCCGATACATCACCCATAAGCCAGTTCCAACTTTGCTTTATTAATTCGGGTTTTAATTCTACTAATTTGTCAAAATATAAGCATAAGTTGCGATTTTGAATCATTTGTTCCGCATCTTGCTTGGCTAGATTTAATTGCACATAACGCTTAATTTTGCTATCGGCTAATTCGTTACAAGTTTCAATAGCCTCATCAATAAATTCTTGACTTAATCTAATTGGAACAATGTTGGGTTCCGGAAAATATTTATAATCGACAGCATCTGTTTTTTTACGCATTAAAACCGTTTCTTTTTTACTTTCATCAAATCGACGAGTTTCTTGTTCGATGATATTTCCGCTTAACAACAATTCCGTTTGTCGTTTGATTTCATAATCGATAGCCGATTTTACATTCGCGATAGAATTCAAATTTTTGATTTCAACCTTAGTTCCGTATGTTTCACTACCATAAGGACGTAAAGAAATATTGACATCACATCTTAAAGAACCCTCTTCCATCTTTCCGTCAGATACATCGGAATAAATGACGATATTTCTAACTGCTTCAACATACTTCATCGCTTCTTCACCGCTTCTTATATCCGGTTTTGAAACAATTTCAATAAGCGGTGTTCCCGCTCGATTGTAATCGACAAGAGTGCAATCGGCAAGATGAAGCTGTTTACAGGTATCCTCTTCCATATGCAATCGTTCGACTTCAATTTTTTTAATTGTACCATCAATTTCAATTTCTACATATCCTTCACTTCCGATCGGCCTTTCGTTTTGAGTAATCTGAAAACCTTTTGGAAGATCGCTGTAAAAATAATTTTTTCGATCAAAGTGAAGTTCGTTATCGATTCGCATATGAAAAGCCGAAGAAACACGAATAGCATTAATTACTGCTTGCTTATTGATGACCGGCAAAGTTCCCGGAAAAGCGATATCGGTAGGTTGTACTAAAGTATTAGGATCTTTACCAAAAGCGTTAGGTGCTGATGAAAACATCTTGGTTTTAGTTTTCATTTCGACATGGATTTCAATGCCGATTACTGGTTCAAAGTTCATTTTGTATTCCTCCTTGCAGACATTCCTTTATAAGGTAATTCACTTTCAAGTGCATAAGCTAAATTAAATACTCCTTGCTCATCAAAAGGTTTGGTTGTAAGATTGGCGGCAAACGGGAAACCATGATCCATTCCAATAGGTAAAGATAACGATGGTAGTCCGGCAAAATTTCCAATCGCCATATGATTCTCAGCAATCAAATACTCATCAGACATCTTATCTACGCAATTATTATCGTAAGGATTCCTAGCCTTTGAAACACATGGAGCATAAATCGCATCGTAATCTTTTAAGATTTCATTGACGCGATCGACAATTAAGTGTCTGATTTTTTGAGCTCTTAAAAATACTTCTTCTTGATTTGATTTAAACAAAGCATAATTACCGATCACAAATCGAATTTTAATCATTTTACCAAAACCTTTAGTTCTAGCATTCATCATCAATTCTTGATAAGAAGTGGCTTTTCCCACACGTGGTCCGAATCTAACGCCATCGAGAGTGGCATTATTGCTAGTAGCTTCGGCACAAGAAATGACAAAATAAGTCGGAAATATCGCTTTCAAAAGATTGTTAGAAATCTCCACATAATCAACTTTTGCTCCTAATTTCTCAAAAATTTTAATGCTTTCCTTAAAGGCATTTAACACTGTTTCATCTTTTATAGAATCAACTATCCCTTTAATAACAGCGATTTTTTTACCTTTAATATCTTTAGAAAGATTATTATAATACTTCCCTTTTTCTTTGAAAGAAGAAGTCATATCCATATCATCTCGTCCTGCTAAAGCATCTAGAAGAATCGCGCTATCGGCGACCGAACGCGTAAAATAAGCCACATGATCTAACGACGTCGCAAAGGGAAATAATCCGTAACGTGAAATTCTACCCCAAGAAGGTTTAAATCCAACTAAACCTCCATATGAGGCCGGTTTTCTTACCGAATCGCCCGTATCTGAACCTAGCGCAAAAGGGACGATGGCATTAGCAACAGCACTCGCGGAACCACAAGAAGAACCACCGATCATGTAAGTGTGAGTCGGGTCATAAGGATTATATGTTCTTCCTAAATGACCGGTCATTCCACTTCCACCCATCGCTAATTCGTCCATAGTCGTTTTACCGATCAATATGCACTTTTTTTCTTTAAGTTTTTTGATTGCGGTCGCATCATATACCGGAACATAGTCTTTTAAAATGTCGCTGCTCCCTGTGGTCAAAATTCCTTTAGTTGAAAAATTATCTTTGGCGAGAAACGGGATCCCCCAAAGAAGATTGTCTTCTTCGAATTCTTTTAAAGACGCAGCAAATTCAAGTGCTTCTTTTTCACAAATTGTTTCAAAGCAATTATTAGAATCCTCTTTGCATAATTCAATCGCTTCTTTTGTAAGTTCCAAAGGGGTGACCTTTTTTTCCTTTAAAAGTTGATGCAATTCTTCAATTGATAAATTCATGTACTTCATTCTACAACACCACCTTCGGAAGAACGATTTGATCATCTAAAACTTCTTTTGCATTCTTCAATACTTCTTCTTTAGTTAATGGATTTGAAGGTTCATCTTCTCGTAAATAACTATTATAACAATCAAAAGGAAATGTCATAGGAGTCACTTCATCCAAGCCTTCGATATCGTTAAAAACTTCCATTTGCTTAAAAAAGACATCAAATTCTTCGTTTAAAGTTTCATACTCTTCATCACTCATTTCGAGCATTAAATTGTTTGCACATTTCTTCAACAAATTCAAATCAACTTTTTCCATTATTTTTCCTCCTTAATTTGCTGCAAAATTTGTTTAAACTCTACTTCGTCCATGATTCTAATTCCTAAAGCATTAGCTTTTTCAAGTTTAGAACCACTTTCATTTCCATAAATCACCACATCAGTGGCCTTAGAAACCGAAGAAGTAACCCTTGCCCCATATAATTCTAATAGTTCTTGGGCTTGTTTTCTAGTAAAAGATTCCAGTGTTCCTGTAAGCACTATGGTTTTACCACTGAAAAAGTTCGGTTCCACTTTGATTACTCGACCCAAATATCTTGTGTTAAGTCCTAATTCTTTCAATTCGGCAATCAAATCACAATTGTGTTGATCTTTAAAAAATTCATAAATTGAGCGACTGGAAATTTCACCTATATCGCGAATTTGAAGTAGCTCCTCTTCGCTTGCTTCCATCAAAGCTTCCAATGTTTCAAAATGGGATGCCAATATCTTCGCGGTTTTTTCTCCGACTTCACGAATTCCTAATCCGAACAAAAGTCGCTCTAAACTATTGCTTTTGCTTTTTTCAATCGCTTGAAGCATTTTATTGACGCTAGTTTCACCAAAACCATCGGTGACAATAATTTCATCTTTATGTTTTTCAAGGCGATAAATATCCGGAATCGAGCGAATGAACCCTTGATTAAAGAATTGTTCGATAATTTTTTCTCCAAGTCCCTCGATATCCATCGCATTTTTGCTTGCAAAATGAATCAAACCTTCGATATACCTGGCATCGCAATGAGGATTGGGACAATAGTGAATCGCGTCGATTTTTATTAATGCGCTGCCGCAGACAGGACAATTCGATATCATATTGAAAAGTTGTTCATTGCCATTTCTCTTTTCAGTAACGGCTTTTACCACTTCAGGGATCACATCTCCGGCTTTTCGAATCATCACCATATCGCCGATTCGAATATCTTTTGAAACTACAAATTCTTCATTGTGCAAAGTAGCTCTAGAAATCAAAGACCCTTGCACTCTTACCGGTTCTAAATCAGCATTAGGAGTTATTTTACCAGTTCTTCCAACGGTAAAAATGATATTTTTTAACTTTGTTATCACTTCTTCCGGTGGGAATTTATACGCTATCGCCCATCGTGGGGTTTTGGCAGTATATCCTAATTTAGAGTAAGCCCTTAAATCATTAACTTTAATGACTATGCCATCAATATCGTAAGCAAGCGAAGGTCTTTTAAGAGTGTATTCTTCAATATAAGCAAGAACTTCTTCAATACCATTACAAATCCGACGTTCCGGATTGACCTTAAATCCTAATTCTTTAAGTGAATTCAAAGAATCGCTGTGTTTTTGAAAGCCTTCTTCTATCGCATTGACATAATAGTACCAAAAGGCATCGAGTTTCCGCGAAGCGGCGATTGACGAATCAAGTTGTCGAATTGATCCGGCCGCGGCATTTCGCGCATTAGCCAAAAGAGGTTCGCCGCTTTGTTCGCGTTTTTCATTTAACTCTTTTAAAACTTTTTTCGACATAAAGACTTCGCCACGCACTTCAATTTCGTCTTTGATATCGATTCTTGTGGGGATCGATTTAATCGTCAAGACATTGGAAGACACGTCTTCTCCGACATTTCCATCGCCCCTAGTCGCAGCATAGACGAATTTTCCATCACGATACACTAAACTCATGGCCAAACCATCGATTTTCATCTCGCACATGTATTCCACTTTATCGATATTTAAAATCTCCCGAATCCGACGATCAAAATTTCTTAAATCATCTTCATTAAAAGCGTTGGCTAACGAGAGCATCATCCGTTTATGAGTTATTTTTTCAAATGCCGATAACACTTGACCCCCGACTCGCATCGATGGTGAATGCGGGGATTTATATTCCGGATATTGATTTTCAAGCATCATCAATTCATTCATCAAACGATCGTATTCTTGATCAGAAACGGACGGATTATCTAAAACGTAATATTCATAATTATACTTTTCGAGAATACTTCTCAACTCTTCGATTCTTTGCTTAGGTTCCATAACTTTCTCCTTAAATTTTTTTCAGTCCAAAATAATTAGCGATCAAAGTCTTCTTACCGACGCTTTCATCGTCGAAGCGAACTATGATAAGACCATTCAATAATTCGACGACTTCACCGCTTCCCCATTTATTGTGCTCTAATCGATCGCCAACTTTCCATACAATATTGTTTTTGGCATCAAAGTGATTCTTTTGTTCAATCTTGATTTTTTTCTTTTGTTCTTCGAAATACATTTTCTCGAAATTCGAATTTTCAAAAGTCGGTCTTTGAAACGTTCGATATTCTATACCCGCCTCTTTAATAAATCTCGAAGGTCGTAAAGGAGCTTGCAATACATAAGAATAATCTTGATTCGAAGTCAAATATAGTTTTTTTCTCGCTCTAGTAAAAGCGACGTAAGCCAATCTGCGTTCCTCTTCAAGTCCCGTTTTGCTCTCTGTAACCGCGCGAACATTTGGAAAAATACCCTCACCCAAACTATAAACGAAAACATAATCGAACTCTAAACCCTTGGCGATATGAACCGTCATCAACGAAACGTAATCACCTTCAATTAAATCATCTTGCGACGTTTGTAGCATCGCATTATTGAAAAAATCGACATAGGTAAGTTCCTCATTATCTTTTAAGAAACGATCCAAAGCTCCGATCAATTCCTTGACATTTTCTTCGCGGTCTTCTCCGTCATCTTCTTGAAGCAAATAATCAAAGTAGCCCAAATTTTCAATCATCTGTTCAAACACATTAGAGATTTCTTCACGTGAAGAATTTTTCAATTTATCACGAGTTTGTTCGATGATTCCAACCATTTTAAGCAAAGATTTCTTTTTGGAATCCGGAATTACGGAAGAGTCTTTAAGTCCTTCAACTAAATAGATGTAAAGACTTTGACCATTTTGCTCCGCTTCTTTCTTTAATGTCTCGAGAGTCTGTTCTCCAACCATTCTTCGAGGGACATTGATAATTCTCACTAACGAAAGGTCACTATCCGGATTTATTAAAAGATTGACGTAAGCAAGAATATCTTTAATTTCGCGCCTTTGGTAGAATTTCATTCCCCCATAAACCTTATAAGGAATACCATAGACGGCAAGTTGAGTTTCTAACTCACGGGTCAAGTAATTAGCGCGATACAAAACAGCGATATTTTGATATTTAAGCCCTTCGCGATGCATCTCTAAAATTTTGGTGGCAATGTAATTGGCTTCTTCTTTAGCGGTTCTTGAATTGACGAATTCCACTTTTTCTCCATTCGGTTGTAAAGAATAAAGATCTTTTTTCATTCTATCTTTATTATTGCTTATAAGAGTATTGGCAACTTTTAAAATGGCATTTGTCGAACGGTAATTGCGATCGAGAATAACCGTTTTTACATCCCGATGCAAAAATTTATCAAGGCGCAGCATAATTTCGTTTTTTGCCCCTCGCCACGTATAGATCGTCTGATCGGGATCACCAACCACCGTTAACGCAGTATCCTTTCCGAGCAATAGTTTGATTAATCGAAATTGTAATTCATTGATATCTTGAAATTCGTCCACCAAAATATGCGTATATCGATGACTATATCGCTCTTTAACGTCTTGAAATTCTTTAAGAATCTCAATGGTCTTCAAAAGAAGATCGTCAAAATCTAGCGACTTCTGTTCTTTTAATTTTTCAGTATAGCGCCTAAAAGCTTCTAAACAAATTTTAAAATTCGGATCAAAGGAATTTTGATCTTTAATATCTTCGTATTGATGTCCTTCGGTTTTTTCGCTTGAAATAAAATTTAGCACGATTTTAATTCTGGAATCTTTTTTACTTAATCCCATATCTTCAAAAATTTGTTTCATTAAAGTCAACTGATCATCTTCATCCAAAATCGTAAAATTACTTGAATATCCGATCAATTTGATTTCTCGTCTTAAAAAACGATAACACCACGAATGAATGGTACATAAAGTAACTCCTTGTTCTCCAAGCAAATCAAAAACTCGCGCTTTGATTTCAGAAGCGGCTTTATTAGTAAAAGTAATAGCTAAGATACTATATGGTGATACACCTTGGTCGATTAAATAAGCAATACGATAAGTGAGAACGCAAGTTTTTCCAGAACCGGCACCGGCGATAATCCTTAAATATTGATCAGGGCAAGTCGCGGCCTCGCATTGTTTCTCATTTAATAAACTCTTCAAATCTAGCATAAAATCACCAAATAATCTTTCTAAGAAAGATTATATCATAGTGCTATTTTCTCTTCAATTTTTCGCGTACACTTTATTTTCTTATCCGGTTTAGCTTCATATTATTGATGTTTAGTTTAACGCTTTTTTAACACTACATTTTTTAGAATTATATTTCGGAGGAAACAATTATGGAAAAGTTAAAAACTTTAATGGACAAATGGTGGTTTAGATTAATTATTTTAGCCGGTTTTGCGTTATTATATTTTATTCTCAGTTTTTCTTTAAGCCCGAATAATGAAAATGCAAAATACGCTAACGACGGTGTTTTGACAGTACTGAGTGCGCTTCTAGTTTATCCAGCAATAATTGTAATGTATTTTACCACCGATATATTAGATAATTTGCATTTACAAATCGGAAAATTTGTAAGAAAAGTACTCTTATTAGTTTCGCTTGGCGTTTTCTTTTTAACATTGGCTCTCGTCGGTTTCACTTATCTTTTCGCAGTTAACGACGGAAAAATCATGCAGCCTTTTTATGATGGAATTGGCTTAGCTCCTTTTATGACCTATGCATTTTTATATTTTTTCGTAGTCCGTAAATTTGAAGTAATCGATAAAAACAAGACTCCTGATCGATTATATCAATTTATCTTAATTATTTTAGGATGTTTAGCTCCTGCGATAATCGGAATGTTGTTTATTTGGATTTTATCTTCAATTAATGACGCAACAGTTACCTTTATTGCTTTATTAGCATTTATGGCCCTTATCGTACTGCCGTTTGTGTTTTCTATTCGTAAATATGGTTTATTTTTAGGTGGATTAAAAGAGTATGAAAGAGATAAACCGGTATATACTCCATCTTCATCAAGCAATTCCACATCCGGAGAATGGGAAAATAAATTTGTAAGTAAAATTGAAACCTACGCCTATGGCACTTATACGACTGTCACTTGTAGAGCATTTCTCTATAATAGTGTCATGGAAGTCAATGCAACAATTGATTTTTATGGAACTAATAATGTCAGTATTCGCGCTCAACGCATAAATGAAATAAAAAATGATATTCACCGGGCTTATAAAGAAGTCGCAAAAAATTGTCCTTATTCTTCAAAATTATTTATTGAAGTTAAATAAGAATTATGCGAATACTATAAAATTTAAACATTAGATAAGAAAAAACCAAAGGATCTATCTTTCAACAAGTGTGATCCTTTTTTAATACGCTGATTCTATCAAATTATGATTTTGAATAAAGATTCTGATCTCATCAAATCCAAGATAATAATTTGCTATTTGCCATTCAAATATTTCTACCATTAAAGGAACTCGCGTTATCGTATAACTGTTTTCACCGATTTTTATCGTGGCTAGATTGGTTAATTTATTAAAATCTACAAAATAGAACGGAATTTGAAAGCCATTTTGTTCATTGAAATTTATGATCATTTTAATGTCACGACAAGCTAAACAAGTATCCATGTAAAATAAGACAAGATAATAATTCTCTTTTTGGTTAAGAAGTTCTTTATATTCGATTTCTCGATTTAGCTTTTGATTAGCGGTGCATCCGCTTAAAGCAAGAATCATCGCTGCTTTTAAAATTAATCCGATTGTTTTACCCATAATTCACCTCATAGCCTCTTCAAACGATATCCGTACTTATCAATACAATGTTTTGTGCTATATAAAAAGAAATGTTACAATATTTAAGGTGCATTATTTATGAATAAAAACGTTCAGTCCCTCACTTTCGTCGCTATGATGTGCGCATTAAACTGTGTTTTTTTAATTGTTTCGGAATATTTCCCGTTATTTTCTTTACTTCTCACGCTGGGAATTCCCTTACTTACTTGCCTAGCTTCTCAAAAGCTTTCATTAAGATACATCATTTTATTTTTAACGTGCACTTGTCTTATATCGATGATCGATTTTCAAAATGCAATTTTTTACATTTTTCCCGGTATTATTATTGGTGCCATTCTCGGTATACTAATCAAAAATCGTCTTAATTCACTTTATATAACCACTATCGCTTCATTAGTTTCTTTAATGCTCTACGTTGGGGCTAATTACTTAATTGAATTAATTTATGGAGTAAACATGAAAGAGGTTTTCGCGACAGTCTTAAATTTAACCGATACCAGCTTTGAAAAAATTTCATTAATGTTTTTTTACATAATTTCTCTTTCGCAGACACTTTTTACTTTTATCATCATTGACGGAGAAAAAGAAAGATTACATTTATATATCAATCAAGATCTCTTACAAGTCAAATGGAGCATGACTTTTTTAGGATTGTCTTATTTGATCGTTTTAATATCTTATTTTTTATATTATCCCTTATCGTTATGTATGATGATCGTCTCTTTCATTTTTGCTTTTGCGGTATTGCTACATCTTATTTTCAACAATTCTCATAAAAAATTCAATTTGATTTTTCTTATCGTATTAGAAGCTATTTCTTTGATAATCGTAATGGGAAGTTTTAATTATCTTTCCCAAAATCTAATAGCCATATTACCTATCATTTTTACCTTTCCACCATTAATCGTCGTTTTATTCGACATCATCGTTCAAAAAGTCAAACATAATAATTCTTTTGATTAGTTTTGTAAACGTTGATAAAAAGCGTTACAATAAAGCAAAGGAGGCCATTCAATGAAAGACTTCATCAAGACTTTTTTTATCGGTTTAACCACAATCGTCCTTTTTGTCTTCATTGTGGCTTTTTTTGCTTTATCCGCAATTTTTGCCTTAGGTCTCTTTTTCGTGATGTTCGCCAAGCATATCATTTTCTTTTTTCAGGGTCATAATTTGAAAGAACCGATGGATATCGATATCGAAGCCGAAAAAATTCTAAATCAAACTAAAAACACTCCCGTTTCTGAAAATTCCGCGTCTTCAAATGTTCAAACGCCTCCTCCTTCTCAACAGGTAATTATTCAAACGATGCCGGGTACTGTCATTTCCACAGGAATCGGTCCCAATGGACAACCGATTATCATCACCGGAGCGCAACCGATCAATAACACCCCTCCTATTCAAAATATCGAAACAGTAAAGGAGGAAAACTCCAATGATTAACACTTTCATCAAATTGAGTGAAAATGATAAGCGAATCCTCATCGCTTTATTAATTATCATTCTCTTAATAGTAATCATCGTCGGATATATCACAAAACTAGTACGGTATATTATGCGTAAGCAAGGTCGCATGGTCGATAATATGATGGTTGATATTGTAAAAGCCAACTTAGTGACAACACCTAAAGAATTTAAAAAAGTAGCTCGTGAAAAAAACTTCCGACAATTCTATTTTGAAGCTTTACCTCCGATGGGAGCATTGATAATTTTAACTTTAATTGTCCTTTTATATCAGCTTTTCATGGAAAAAACTAATTTAAATTACATTAGTGAATATCTTTCAAAATTATCGTTTGAATTATCATTTCCAACTACTTATTTCTTTGGACTCAACATCATTTCCGATTGGCCGACCATCGTTAAAGGTTCTGAATTTTTCTTTAATTTCGATAGCATCATCGCCTATTTGGTTTTATTGGTCGGCATCTATTTCATTATTCATTTTTCGATTTGCGTTCAAGCCTTAATCGCTAGGGAATGGAGGTTAAGACATGCCGCCACTACTGTTTTTCAAAAAGATCTCGACACTCTTTCTAAACCTTCAAACAAAGAGAATCTTGAGCAATAAAAAACTTGATCTTAATTCTTACAAAGAATCTTTACCAAGTTTTTTTTATTTATTTATCTTCGTATCCGTTTAGATGTGATTTATGAAATTTATAGGCCGTTTCAATCATTTGATCCAAGGTATATCGCGGTTTCCAATGTAGAATTTCTTGCGCTTTTTTAGACGATGCGATGAGAATTGCAGGATCGCCTGGGCGACGAGAAACCACTTCTTGAGGAATCGCTTGACCAACTACTTTTTCAGCGCTTTGAATCATCTCTTTTACTGAAAATCCATTTTCAGAACCTAAATTGAAAATATCGGATTTATTGCCCGCAAAAAGATATTCCAATGCTTTTATGTGGGCGTCGATAAGATCCACGACATGAATATAATCGCGAATACAAGTTCCATCAGGAGTTGGATAATCGTCTCCGAAAATAGAAATCTGCGGCCGTTTTTTTAACGGAACCTGAAGAATCAACGGAATTAAATGCGTCTCCGGATTATGATCTTCTCCGATTTCCCCATTGTCCAAAGCTCCGGCAACATTGAAGTATCTAAGTGACACATAACGCACCCCGTAAGCAATGTCGGCCCACTTCATCATTTTTTCCATTTGAAGTTTAGTTTCTCCATAGGTACATTCCGGATTTGGAATCGCCTCTTCGGTGATTGGCAAAACTTTTTGTTCCCCATAAACCGCGGCCGAAGAAGAGAAGACGATTTTCTTTACTTCATTTGCAACCATCGCTTTTAAAAGAACCAAAGTACCATTGACATTATTATCAAAATAATCAATCGGCTCCTTCATTGAAACTCCAACTAACGATTTCGCGGCAAAATGAACCACCGCATCGACTTTTTCTTTCTTAAATACACGATCCAAAAAAGCAAAATCTCGAATATCGCCTTCATAAAAAGTCGCACGAGGATCAAGCGCTTTTCGATGTCCGGTTGAAAGATTATCGACAACAACTACTTCATACCCTCGATCCGCAAGAATTCTTGAACAGTGACTGCCGATATATCCGGCGCCACCTACCACCATTATTTTTTTCATAGATACCTCCTAATACAAAATGCTTTTTATTTCTTCTAAAGTTATTTCGTCTCCCACTCGATAAGTCATTTTTCCAAAATCGTTCAAAGAAATATCCGGAGTTACCTCACAAGAGTGAGAAACATCATTAATACAATAACCGGCTTTTAACATTGAACCACCCAATTCTCGAATGTATTCATCGGCATCATAGCCGCTTAAAGCATGGTTGCCATCTATAACTTGATCCGCTTCGAAATTGCTTAAGGGACTAAGATAATAACTTTGCAATGGCGTTTCACGATTTTCATCTAAGACGATCGCATATGACGCTTTGGTTTTATAAGCGCAAGTTAATCCATTTTCTTTATCGCATTTTTTAATATGCAAGGCACTATCTTGAAGCTGATCTAATTTATCATTGGCGCCAATCATCACAAGATCGTAATAATCGTCATCGAGTTTCGTTACTTCTTTTACCGACACCACCATACATGGTGAAGTAATTTTATTTTTAATCGTTATTTTTTTGCGAATGCCATCTTGATCAGGTAATGTAAAAATGGTTCTTTCAATAGGGGATGATGAAGCCAATTTTACGATTTTTTGTTTTTCCTCGGTTTTATAAGTTTCATTTTTCTTATAAACACTTACAATATAATCTCCTTCTGATAACACACTTAAATCATAGCCTCGATCTAAAAATTGACCATCGAGAATCATGTCGTGCTTTGATTCATATTCCGTATCGTCTGATACTTTCACAAACACCAATCTTTCAAAAGAAGTAAAATATTTATTTTCGATGTGGTGTTCATTTAAATGCAAATAATTTCCATAGATTCCATAATCATTCGCGACGACTACTTTATCGATATATTTATCGTATATGGCTTTGGATTCCTCTTCGTTTTTATTTCTTATGAGAATAATATCGCCATCTTTTTCAGTAAAATATGTGGTAGCGAAAGAAAATACCATATCACCGATCGAATATAAAAGATAGGCAAGAACAATAGCGTTTACCACAATCAAAAAACCACGAATTCGTTTTTTCTGACGAACTCGTCGTTTAAAATCTCGCATTTCTTCTTCGTCGTTTAAATATTCTTCTTCCATAAAATCTCTCTTTTAATAAAGTAAATTACGATATGTGCGCGGGAACGGAGCCACATCACGGATATTGTTAATTCCGGAAAGATACATGATAAGGCGATCGAATCCGATTCCAAAACCGGCGTGTTTGCAACCGCCGTAACGTCTTAAATCAAGATACCAATCATAAGCGGGAATATCCATTTTTAACTCTTCCATTCGAGCAATTAATTTGTCGTAACGCTCTTCACGTTGAGAACCGCCGACTAACTCTCCAACCCCGGGAACAAGTAAGTCACAAGCCGCTACAGTCTTATTGTCATCGTTTAAGCGCATGTAAAATGCTTTGATGTCTTTAGGATAATCCGTTAAAAAAACCGGACCGTTAACGACTTGTTCGGTGATAAACCGTTCATGTTCACTTTGAAGATCCATACCCCATTTAATATCGTCAACTTCAAATTTGTGACCCTTATTTTTAGCGTCGAGCAAAATATCGATTGCTTCCGTATAGGTCATCTTTTTAAACGGAGTTGCAAGAACATGATTTAATCGATTTAAAAGATTTTTATCGACAAATTCGTTAAAGAAATTCATTTCTTCTTTGGCGTTTTCCAAAACGTATTTTATGCAGAAGATCACACAATCTTCAATGAGAGCCATATCATCTTCCAAATCGGCAAAAGCGATCTCCGGTTCAATCATCCAAAATTCCGCGGCATGTCTTGTGGTATTTGACTTTTCGGCTCTGAAAGTCGGGCCAAAAGTATATACATCTCTAAAAGCCATGCAGAAAGCTTCAACTTGAAGTTGTCCTGTAACCGCAAGGGTCGACTTCTTTCCAAAAAAAGCAAAAGGGTCTTTTCCATCGATTGTCACATTGAACATTTCCCCGGCGCCTTCACCATCATTTGAAGTGATAAGCGGAGTATGTACATAGACAAAACCTTGACTTTGGAAAAATTCATGAATCGCCATTGAAAGGACGCTTCTTAAGCGAAACACTGCGTTAAAAGTATTGGTTCGCGGCCGTAAATGAGCAATCTCGCGCAAATATTCAAAAGAATGTCTTTTCTTTTGCAAAGGATAACTAGGATCAACTTCTCCTTCAATTTTAAAAGAAAGCAATCTAATTTCAAATGGTTGCCGATTGTTGGGAGTTAAAACAAAACGCCCAACGATAGATAAAGCGGTTCCCGTCAAAAGATGAGTCAACTTATCAAAATCGTTAACTTCACTTTGATCGTAAACTAATTGCGCATTTTTAAAGTATGTTCCATCATTTAACTCAATAAATCCAATCGATCCATTATCGCGATTGGTTCTTACCCAACCATCTAATTCAATTTCACCGATTGAATCTTTCAATAATTGGTCGCCATAATAACAGGCTTCATATAATTCTCTAACTGTTTTAAACTCACACATATTTCAACCTCCGTAATCTTATAAAGATTACCGTACTTTTATTATACATAAAGTCACCAAAAAATAAATATATTCTTACTTTTAAGTTTTTTTCTCTTATTGAATAAGTGAAAGGAACTACCATATGAAAAAATTTTCAATTATTGCTATATTATCTTTACTGATATCAATTATCATAACTAACAAAACGCAACCTGTATGTGCTCTAGATTTTGAAAATGCCAAACCGGTTTGCACTGCTAAAAAGGTGACAAAAGATGATCGTGATATCTACCTATTAACCAGTGATATGAATCCTTCATTTAATTTATTGCCAAATGAATCGATCTACAATGAATCTATCGGCACTATTAAAATGAATAAAGCCGTAAGGATTCTTCATCCGAAAAGCAATTACTTGGCTTTTTGTTTCGATTTTGAAGAAGAATTCAATTTATCTAAAAGCGCTCAATATACCGACATTTCAGTTTCGCTTTTTATTAATTTTTTTAATTATGAAACACTGCAACCGATTTTTAATTATCAGCTTAATAAAATTCCTTTAGATACTTTCTTCTCTCATTCATCTAAGCAGATTACCATCAAAAAAATCAGCAAGTTCTTATTAATAAAAATAGACTGTTCTTCTTTTCCTGACGAATTCGTTATTGGTCCTGTTTTAAATAAGTCATCCTTTACCTTAATTCTTGACGAACAAAATCGAATTGGAAAAATCAAACAAGCGATGCTTATCGATAGCAACATCGAATTATTCCCTTATCAAGGTTTTTTCCCTCATGAATTTGGAAGTTATGCGTGCATGAATAAATTGACAGCTGTAGAAAATACTTTTCCGCTTAACATCGACATTACAAATCCTTTACCGCTTTCGAAAATCTTAGAGTTTATTCACCCTTTTGATCAAAATGATGGTGAATTGAAAATCGTCGTAATCGAAGACGGATATAGTTATGCGGCTAAAAATAAAATTGCCGGTTCTTATTCAATAAAATTAAAAGCGACAAACTCCGCTAACAAAACATCGTATTTAGAATTAAAAATCACACTACGTGACACTTTAAAGCCGATTATCAATGGCCCCGTTGGAATTTCGTTTTCTTATATCAACGATGAAGATTCAACCTCAATTCTTAGACGTTTCGATGTTACCGACAATAGTGGTAAAGTAACCGTGACATTAAACGATAGTGGTGTTTTGTATAATCGCGTCGGAACTTATTATGCCACTATAAGCGCCACTGATTCCAGTCAAAATATTAGTTCAAGACCGGTAGTAATAACGGTTTTTGATGATGTGCCTCCTGAATTTATCGGACCTAGTATCATCAACGTTGATTCCAAAAACTTGCAATCTTTAGAAGAATTGTTATCACATAATATCTATGTAGTTGACGAAATAGATATGCATTTACCTTATAAAATTATCTATGACGAATATTCATCTTCTATCCCCAAAAGCGGTTCATATAAAGTAGTTCTTCAAGCCACCGATAGCAGTGGTAATTCACAAAGCACCACAATCTATATCAACGTTTACAATTCAAATCCGATTTGGTATATCGACGACATGTCTTTGACGGCCACTTGCGATACTTTTTTAAGCGCTATCGACATTGTGAATCTTCTAAAGCAGCAAGATAAAATCGAAAATCTTGTTTATACCGAAGCTGACTTTTTAAACCATACTTACGAAAACAATTACGATAAACAAGGAATTTACGAAACGACGATACAAGCAAAGACAAGCGACTATCGTCAATTAATATTCAATGTCACAATCAACGTCATCGAACCCGAAGTTGAAAGTATCCAATCAAACAATCGCTCTTTTTTTGAAGAACTATGGATGAACATTCAATTATTTTTTGCTTCTTTATTCGACAAATTAATTAATTTTTTATCAATTTTTAATTGAAGAAATCAACTTTTTGCCGAGATTTAAAATTCAATCAAAAAATTAGCACTCATATATTGACTCTGCTAAATATGCGTTCTATAATAGTCCTAGATTTAGAAAGGTGAATGTTATGAGTGAAACAAAAAAATTTAAAACTGAATCAAAGCGACTATTAGATTTGATGACAAATTCTATCTACACCAATCGCGAAATATTTTTAAGAGAATTGATCTCCAACGCTTCTGATGCTATCGATAAATATCACTATCTATCATTGAACGATGAAAATTTAGAAAAGCGCGACAACTATGAAATCAGAATCGATGTCGATAAAGACAAGCGCACCATCTGCATTAGCGACAATGGTATCGGTATGACACACGATGAAATCGTCAACAATCTCGGCACTATCGCTAAGTCTGGATCTTTAGAATTTTTAAATTCGATGAGCGAAGAGGATCTCAAAAACAGTAACATCGATGTAATAGGTCAATTTGGGGTCGGATTCTATTCGTCATTTATGGTAGCTAAAAAAGTGGTCGTAGAAACCAGATCTCCGTTTGAAAATCAAGGTTATCGGTTTACCTCCGAAGGAACCGAAACTTACAAAATCGAAGAAATTCAAAAAGATCAAATAGGAAGTAGCGTTACTCTATTTTTAAAAGACAATGTCAATGAAGAAGATTTTAATGCCTACTTAGAACAATATAAAATCGAAAGCTTAGTCAAGAAATACAGCGACTACATCCGTTACCCGATTAAAATGAAAGTTAAAAAAGAAATCGGTGAAAAAGACGAAAAGAAAGAAGTCGAAGAAGACGAAATTTTAAATTCGATGATCCCTCTTTGGAAGAAAAACAAAAGCGAGGTCACCACTGAACAATTAAATGAATTTTATCAAAGCAAATTCAATGATTTTGAACCGCCTTTGATGTCTCTTTTTATCAACACCGAAGGTATTTTTACTTACCAAGCCTTAGTTTTTATCCCCGCTCATGCTCCATATGATTTATATAGCGACAAATATCAAAAAGGCTTACAACTTTATTCAAAAGGGGTCTTTATCAAAGATAAGTGCGATGAATTAGTCCCGGATTATCTTCGTTTTATTAAAGGTCTTGTCGATTCTAGCGACCTTTCATTGAATATCTCAAGAGAAATACTGCAACAAAACAGTCAACTTAAAAAAATAGCCAGTAATATCGAAAAAAAGATTTTGGCTGAATTGGAAAAAATGAAAAATGAGGATTTTGAAAAATACTCGAAGTTCTTTGAAATTTACGGTATTAATTTCAAATATGGCATCTACGATAATTTTGGAGAAAAGAAAGATGCTTTAAAAGATCTCGTCCTTTATCATTCAATCAAAGAAGATAAATTTATTACCTTAAAGCAATATAAAGAGGCGATGAAAGAAAAGCAAGAATTCATCTACTATGCTACCGGCAAATCGAAAACAAGCATCAAAGCTATGCCACAGATGGATATGATGAAAAAATTCGATTACGATGTTTTGATTTTCAGTGATGACATCGACGAATTCGCGATTCAAATCCTTAACGATTACGATGGTATTAAATTCAAATCGATCGCCAGTGAAAACCTCGATTTATTAGATCAAGAAGAAGATAAGAAACTTGACGAATTAAAAGAAAACAAAAAATCTTTAATCGATAAAATTAAAGAAATTTTAAAAGATCAAGTTGACGACGTGGTCTTCAGCAAACGACTAGTAGATTCCCCGGTATGCCTTGTTTCAGGTGAAGGTTTAAGTCTTGAAATGGAAAAAGTGCTCAACAACCTCCCGAATTCATCAGATGTAAAAGCCAAACGAATTCTTGAAATTAATCCTAATCACGAACTTTTTAAAGCGATCGAAACCGTCTTTGAAAAAGACGAAAAAGAACTCGATGATTACGCTTCTGTGCTTTACAATCAAGCATTGTTAATCGAAGGAATGCCTTTAAAGGATCCGCTTGACTTTTCCAATAAAATCTGCAAATTGATGATTAAAGCCGCAAAATAAAAAATTTAGTCAATTTTCAACAACCAAGTGAAAATAAAAAAGGAAGGTCACCCTTCCTTTTTATTTTACTTTTAATCTTTATCGGTAGTAGATGGACTATAAGTTCTAGAAGCTAACTCTTGATTTAAATTGTACAAGCCTTTGGAATCATAACCAAACAATTTCATCTTTTTAATCATGTCTTCCGCGTTCTTCTCTTCTTCAACTTGCTCTTTGACGAACCAATCAAGGAATTGCATTGTCTTAAAATCTTTTTTATCAAAAGCTTCCGCATAAATGGTATGAATCAACGATGTGACATATCTTTCGTGTTCTAATCCGGCTTCCAATGGAGCGAGATGATCTTTAAAGACTTTATCAGGTTTTGCAATCGCGTCAAATTTAACACTTACACCATTGTCAATCAAATATCTTCTCATTTTAAAAGCGTGATCACGTTCTTCTTGAGCCTGGATTTCATACCAATGAGCAAATCCGTCTAATCCTTCATCCTCATAGTAATTGGCAAAGTCAAGATAAAGATAAGCTGAATATAATTCTTTGTTTACTTGTTCGTTAATTAAATTAGCAACTTTTGTGTCTAACATTTTTAAAACCTCCTAGTACCTTATTATAGTTATTTTTATTTGTAAAACAAAAGTTATGCTTAAAATTTCAATTTTTTCCTTGAGAAAATTTTTTATGATATTTCTTAATTATTTTTTTCCCTTTGCTTTGGCAACAGGCACACTCGCCAGTAGGAAGATTTTTCTTTTTGCAATAGAGATAACGGCCGAGTAAACTACCTAGAAATACCACTACCGCAACGATAACAATAACACCTAAAGTTGACATATTAATTTTGTAGCGCCTTCTTTTGATCTAAATACTTATTGAAAAAGTAAATGCCAAATCCCACTAACACAAACAAGGGCAAAATAATGAATAAAGTCCACCACCAAGAAAGCACCAAATAAACTATCGTTGAAGTAATATAAGAAACCACTAACCAAAAGAGAATTGTCATTCCGAGTTTTTTCTTCGGCAACTCGGCTTTTGCAGTAGCCACCGCGGCAAAGCAAGGAATAGTTGTCATATTGAAGGTAATAAAGGAAATTAAAGCCGGCCAAGTAATATTAGTGGCTTCAATCATCGCCAAAGATTCAATTACTCCATCTTCACTTGCCTCTTCTAAAGAGAGAAGCTCATTCAATACGTCAGGGTTAATTACTAAAGTTCCGGCTTCGGCATGAGCGATAATGCAAGTTGCTAAAGTAAAGAATGTCGCAATTACGTTTTCTTTGGCAATTAATCCGGTGACTGCAGCGACAGCAAAAACCCAACCAAAAGCAGAAAGCTGTACTCCAAATCCTAAAGGCGTGAAAATCGGCTGAATGAATTTGCCTAAAGAGGCGAGGATCGATTGATCCATTTCTCCTCCGATATATGTCCAATCCCAAGCAAAACTAGATAAGAACCAAATCACAATCGTCGAAGCTAATATAATTGTAAAAGCTTTTTTGATAAAATGTTTTACCTTATCCCATAAATGGACCATCAAAGCTTTTGCTTGCGGAATATGATAAGCCGGCAATTCCATAATAAATGGAGGTACATCTCCTCGCATCGTTGTATTACGCATGATAATCACGGCCACAATAGCGGTAATCATTCCCACTAAATACATTGCAAAGGTAATAAAGTCGGCGTTCCCGATTCCAAAATATTGAACAATCCCACCGGCAATTGCCGTTAAAATCGGTAACTTAGCCCCACAGCTGAAAAACGGAATTACCCGAATTGTAGCGGTTCGTTCTTTGTCGTCTGCTAAAGTACGGGTATTGATCATCGCGGGAACCGAGCATCCAAAACCCATAATCATCGGCATGAAAGCTCTACCCGATAATCCGAATCGACGGAAAATACGATCTAAAATAAAGGCAACTCGAGCCATATAACCTGAATCTTCTAAGATTGAAAAGAATAAAAAGAGAAATAAAATTTGAGGTAAGAAAGATAAGACCGCAAATAAACCCCCTAAAATTCCATCAACCACCAAACTTGAAATCCACGCTTCAGCATTCATTGATGTAAGTAAATTAGAAACACCATCTGAAATCCAACTCGTCAAACAATCCAATAGATTGAAAAGAATCACCCCTGGCGAATTGATGCCATCGCTTGTCCATAGCAGTCCTTCAAAAGGCGAACCCATAAAAGAAGGATCTACATCATGGAATAAACCACCTAAGAAAAACAAATTTTCAGAAAACGTCAAGTGGAAAATGAAAAGAAGAATAACCAAGAAAATAGGTATTCCCGCCCATTTATTAGTTAACACTCGATCGATTTTATCCGAGGTCGTTAACTTTTCTTTGGCCGTTTCTCTTCTTTTGATGACCGGAGAAAAATTTTTAGAGATATATTGATACCTTTCATCAGCGATGATCGCTTCAAAATCAGCACCAAAGGTATCATCTTTAAATGTCGCTTTAAAATCATCGACAATCTGTAAAAGATCTTGATGATTTTTTATTTCCAATTCATCCTTTTCAACCAGTTTAATGGCATGGAAAAGCGGATCAGATACTCCTTTTCCTTTAAAAGCAATTTCTACATCGTGAATCAGATGTTTCAAAGCAGAATCAAGTAAAATTGTATTTCCTTGTCGCTGTTTCAACGAAGCTTCATAAGCTCGATTCATCAATGTATCGAGATTTTCTTCCCTTAAAGCACTGATTTCAATGACCGGAACACCGATTTTCTTTTCTAATGCTTGAATATCGATGCTATTGCCGTTTTTCTTTACGACATCCATCATATTTAAGGCAACAACCAAAGGAACACTAATCTCTAATAATTGAGTAGTGAGGTATAAGTTCCTCTCTAAGTTTGTCGCATCGACAATGTTAATCACACAATCCGGTTTTTCATCTAAAATATAATTTCTCGATATCACTTCTTCGGGTGTATATGGAGATAAAGAATAAATTCCCGGCAAATCGATAATTTCTACCGGCTCTTTACATTTTTTATAAACCCCTTCTTTTTTATCAACAGTTACGCCCGGCCAATTGCCGACATGTGCTGTTGATCCGGTGAGAGAATTAAATAATGTGGTTTTACCACAATTGGGATTCCCCGCTAGTGCAAATCGTTTCATTTTGTCTCCTTTCCATCTTCCACAAGGACAAAATTCGCTTCTTGCTTACGAAGCGTTAATTCGTAACCGCGGATTGTAATTTCAATCGGATCTCCTAATGGGGCTCTTTTACGAAGATAAACTTCTGCACCCGGAGTAATTCCCATATCAAATAAACGGCGACGAATTCTCCCTTCACCTTCAATGTTTTTTATTCGGCCAGTCTCGCCGACATTGATTTCATCTAATCTACGTAACATCGTTTTCTCCTTCCTTTCTACGCAACAAATATTTTCGTAGCGATGTTTCGATCAAGAGCAAGTCGACCATCCTTAACAATACAAATCACATTTCCCCCACAAATTGAAAGAATCGTGATTTTTGAGTTGACTGTAATACCGAGACTTTCAAGATATTTTTTTATCTTTTCATCAGTCAATATCTTGATTACTTTTACTTCTTGGTTTATAGGCGCTACAATAAGTGGCATAACTTCCTCCTGTACGCGTTAGTCTTAACTAACTAAGTGTATTCTACGCTTGCGTTTTATATGTGTCAAGCACTTTAGTTAGTTTTGACTAATTTTATTTTATAGATCGCTAAACCATAGTAAAAATAGTTTAAATTATGTATATGAAAATTATAATTTCATAAGATTTCTTTAATAGTAGTTAAACTAAAAAGTTGATGATAATAGTAATATCAACTTTTCATTTTATTATTCAAATTTAATTACTGATATTATTCTTTTTTAAAAAAGGTTTTATTAGACAGTAAATTCCTAAGATCATCGTTATTATCGAAATGCCTAATGCAATATATATATTATAACGAGGACTCATTTCCGGTAATTCAACCGCTAAAAGACACATCTGAGTTAAGACGATATCCATTGATCCACCGACTAGTGCAATCACTCTTAAATTACGATTATAATCGTCACGTTTCTTGTCTTTAATCAAATTGACAATCGCTTTAACAAATAAGAAAAAAGATATCGCGGCGATTGTTATTGCGATGATTGTACCATAATTCGGCATCGAGTTAACATATAATAACCGGGTATTATATAACCCATAAAACACTCCCGCACCAACAATTAATAGCGAAGAAATGACATGGATAATTATATAGTTAGTTTCATATTTAACAATACCGACTAAACATAACAACTTTGAAACTGCTAAGCAAATTGTAAAAATTGCAGAAGCAATTAAAAAAGTCGAATTATCAACAATGCCAAAGATAATCTTAGCCATCGACCACAGGATACTCGCGATAAAAGCAACGAAAATATTGATTAATTTCTTTTGATCCTTAGAAGAATGAAAATACTTTTTTAACACTTTAGGCACCTTTAATTTCCGGTCTAATGCAAATCATCATCAATTCGATAATCTTGGATATATCTTCTTTACAATCATTTTCAGCCCATTTTAAAATTACCGCGGAAGTTCCTTTTCCATAATATTCCATCATATATTCAGCCTCTTCTTCTTTAAAACCAAATCGTTTTAAAATCGGATTGAAGACATTTTGAAGCATCTTAGAGTAAGTGTTTTCAGAATCGAAAAGTTGGGGATGATTATGCACGGCTTTAAATAAATTTTTGTTATCTTTTACAAACTCAAGATAAGGAATCAAATACTCTTCTTTGATAAAAATCAAGTCGCTCATATTCTTAGTTTCAATATCAAAATTTGCTTTACCTTTTTCTTTTAGTTTTAAATAAAACATTTGATTACTATAAGCAATGCATTCCTTTAAAACATCATCGATCGTCTCATAGTGTAAATAGAAAGTTGAACGATTAACTCCGGCTTTGGCACAAATATCCTTCACTGTTATTAACTCAAAATCTTTTTTCAAAAGAAGCAATAACAACGCTTCATCAATTAATCGGGCCGTATTAAAATATTTGCTTTCGTGTTTATTCATAATCGACCTCCTTAAATTTTAATATTATTCAGTGATGCTATTTGCCAATGAAATGATATCACTCGCATATTGCTGTTTGCGACTATCCAAAATTTTTTTATAAAATTGATAATTGAAAGAAGCCCCTAAAATACCGATAATTCCAATTACGCTTCCTATAATAATCATTAATAAATCTCCACTTCCTATAACTCCCATCGCTAAACACATCCCGACTCCTAAGATCAATGCTGCAATAGTTCCAAAAGTGTAAGCAAATATTTCCGCCGGTCGTTTTACCTTTCGATCAAGTTTCTTTAAAGCCACAACCTTGGATTCGGTTTTAGGAGCATATTGCTCGGCAATCTTTTCAGCATAAACTTTGTCTAAATTTTTCATTTTTATTTTCTCCTTTTTATGCCTTGATTTTAAGGCGAGAAAAATTCAAAATGAACAACACAAACAAAGAAAAATGTCTAGTTTATTTTCAATCTTCTTTTTTAAAGATTAAATGCACTCCACCATCATCGATTGGCCTTGCTTCTTTAAATTTAAATTTTTTATTAACGAAATGACTGACGTTACCGACAAATTGCTTAAATTCGATATTTCCTTCTATATAAGGTGCAATCACTAACGAAAGTTCATCGATACAATCTTCACTTAAAAATCCACCATTTATAATGGAACCACCGGTTAAAACCAATCTTTCGACTTTAAATTTTAAATAAATTTTTTCTAAAGCTTCTTTTACACTATCGGCAATAATATAAGAAATTTTAATATCTCTTAAATACTCTAAATAGCGGGAATCACATTTGGAAGACACCACTTCAACAATTTGCATATCTTGTCCACCATAATTATACTTGACATCGTCATAGAAACATTTGCCCATCCGATCAAAGCAAAAATTATAATGTTGTGCTTTAATAATATAATCAGCGCGTTCAATATTTCCCGAATATTTCGATAAATCATTTTGACCATGTGCCTTGTACATTTGGAGAGTTACTCTACCTCCCGCCATTGCAGTACCCATTTTAAAAATAATATCATCATAATACTCTCCGGAAATATCGCATCCTTCTTGCTCCATATATTTTCCATCAATCTTACCATCGATCGATAAATACATATGACATATTACATATGGTCTTTTCATATTCTTTTTCTCCTTTTATTTTTGTCATTACTCATATTTTAGTTATATTAAAATAATATCAACCTCTATTTTATTAATCAAATAAACATAACCTATTATCTTTTAATTGCTTTTTTCTTTCGAGGTTGTATTTATATAATTACATTATTTTACTTCTAATAAAATAAAAAGTTTTGGAACTAAAATAGTTTCTAAAGGAACATATTAAATAAAAAAAAACCTAGACAAAGGGTCTAGGTCACGTGCCAAAGATTGGCTACTATTAGTATACACAATAATTCAAATAAGCAAACATAAAATGAGGTATTTTTATGAAAATTAGCTTTTCTTCAATAAATTTATCGCTAACAACATTATAAATTAAAAAAACACCACATCTCATACGGTGGTGATAACCTTTTAAAAGGTTTTGGTATTAATATTATACACAATTTGAA
>CANQCZ010000008.1 GCA_947591215.1 uncultured Bacilli bacterium
TGTCTTTTTTTCACTAAAAAAGGGATGTTGATTATCCCTATTTTTTTAATTTAGGTTTTTCAACATCCCCTTTTTAAACTGGATCAGACCAATTACCACCATTGGAATCAACGAAGCCGCCACTATTTTTAATCCCTTCTTCGCTAGAGGAAGAAGTGTTAGTAGAGGAGTCTTCATTTTCCGAATTGGAAGTGTCCGTTTCTTCGTCACTAATTGTTTCACTAGCAGATTCTTCACTAAGAGAAGATTCACTCATACTCGACGCTTCATTTGATTCAGATATTAGTTGGGTAGAATCATTGTTAGATTGAGAATTAGAAGTAGTAGATAACATAGTTGAGTTAGATACTGAAGTTTCTACATTAGGAGTACACGCACCTAAAAAAATGATTAAACTACCTATCATTAACAAATTTAATTTTTTCAATATCATCACCTTCGTATCAATTATATAGACTTTTAGGCGCATTATTCAAGGTAAAACAGTTTTTGGTAATTTTTGAGACGGCGCTTAAAAAATTGGGACTTTTTGTTTGAGATTAAAAAGAATATAATAAAAATATAGAAAGGAACAAATATATGGCTATTAACGATACCATCATCAGTATTTTGAATCGCCGCAGTTATCGAGAATATACTGACAAGGCGATTTCAGAACAAGATTTAAATTTGATTCTACAAGCGGGAACTTATGCACCAAGTGCCAAAAATCAACAATCCGCTCAATTATTAGTGTTAAAAAACGATATCAAGCGAGAAGCATTAAGAACTTTGGCGGTAAAAAAATTTGGCCGTGATCCGTTCTATGGGGCTAAAGAGCTTGTTTTAGTGGCGGCAAATAAAAATACCATGTGTCCGATACAAGATGGTTCTTGCTGCATGGAAAATATGATGATTGCCGCTGAATCTTTAGGCATTGCTTCATGTTGGATTAATTGCGTAGAAGAGCTATTCAACACCGAAGAAGGAAAAGAATTGAAAAAGAGTTTCGGCATTGAAGAAGAGATGATGATTGTCGGAACGATGATTTTAGGATACGCTAAAAATTATCCGGAATATCCAAAACCACGTAAAGCTCAATATGTACGTTTTATAAAATGAGTTCTGCACCCAAAAAAATTTTAATTTGTGCAATTATAGCGACGATTTTTTCGTTAATTGCAATTATCTTTCTTACTATATCTCAATCTCCAAGAACAATTACCGGATCTTGCATCGTCTTTATTCTTACTATCGTTTTATGGGGAATATTTGTTATTGCGTTGCACGATAAAAGCGATGGCATTAACGAAAATAAAGAAGAAAAAAATGATAATTCTAAACAATAGGTACTTAAAAGTATCTATTTTTTATTTAACAAGGAAATTGTATTTTAATGAAAAAGGCAAAAAAAGGACACAAAGATGAGTTATAAAAATAAAAAATATTAATTTTTGAGATTATTATCTTTAATTTTGTAATAAATATCTTTGGGAATGAAGTTACCTTTGTTGCAATGAGGGCAAACCATCGAAGGATAAGAAAATTTTTTGGAATCACAGCATTCTAAAAGAATGTCAAGTTCGATTTCTTCTTCATAATCACAATCAAGACATTTTAAATAAGTATATTCGGTGAATTCGTTTGAACACAAAGGATCATACCAATCTTCTTTAGTGTTATCTCTTTTGTAAATTTTAAAATCAAAATTCATAATAAGAGGACTCCTTAAGGAAAATAAGAAAGTGAATAATTAACTTCCATGATAGAACCACATTTACACAAAATAGGGTTATAACCAAATGAAGAAATTAAACCATTTACCCAAAAAATATTATCTTTCATTTTTTTAAGTTGTGCATCAGAAAATAACTTATTATCAGTAATTTTATCTTTGTACTTATTCGCGTAAAATCCATAATAACGAATAATTTGAAAGGATTTATCAGGAATATGAACAATTAATTTGGCCATAAAAGAGAAGACACTTTCAGTAATAATTTGTCTTCCTTTTTTTGTTCTTCTGATGTTGCGGCAGGGATACTTTGCGTTGCAAAAGGGACAATACTCTTGACCTGCTTTCTATTCACTTCTATAATTGGTCTAGAATAGAGGTGAGTAATTAATGGCAAGACAAGCACGCGATAAAAGCCCTCTAGGTGTTTACTTTGTAAATTTACGTGCTAGCGAACATGCTTTTGACCTCGATGATCAAAAATACTTTTTGGATTTATTGACTTCGATTAAGGGCTATGATCTTTTATCGTATACGTTATTAGATAGTGCTTTTTCTTTCGTAATTCATGAAAATGAAATTTCATTAGAATTGCTTATGAGAAAAATTACTGTGTCTTTTGCCAATTATTACAATCGTAAAAATCAAAAACAAGGTAATGTGTTTATTGATCGCTATCAAAGTAAAGCAGCTCATGATAAAGAAGATGTTTTTTATTTTATTCGCGATATTAAAGTGATGGGAGAAGTCTTTTTTAGTGTTTTTTCTTCTAAGACTGCTTTATTTGACGATCCTTATCTCGATAGTTCTTATTTTAGTGAAATATTATTTTTGTCAAGTGAGAACTATCTTTGGATTTTTGAGTTGAAAGATAAAGAAACCTCATATTTTACTAGTTTAAGCGACGAGCAAATCTCGACTTACATTGAATTAACATATGCCATGAAACCGAATGAGTTAATCAATGTTCCACGCGGACACCTTATTGAAATTATAAAGTCCGTTATGAAAGCAACTAAAGCTTCAGCAAGACAAATTTCAAGAATAACGACGCTTCCTTTAAGAATGTTATGGAAAGTCGGAAAGGGTTTAGTGGTCACCAAGAATAAGGAGTAAAAAATGCTGTCTAAAAGAAGTTTGTTTTTAGTGTTAGTAACTATTTTGATGGTTGGATGTGAAAGTGTCGATTTTTATCAATCGATTAATCCAAGTGATTTATACGATAGCGATTGCTTTGGAAATTCCGTACCAAACAACGTAATAGTTGATTCTAATAGCTCTAGTTATCTTGATTCTTCTATTGCGGAAAAAAATGATTTACAGGCTTTAGATTATTACAAGATCGCGATCGATAATTTTCATAAAAAAGAAAACTATAAAGTTGTCGGAATCGGAAATGTATATTCGATAATTAATCAGAAAGTAAATTCGACTAACATTAAAAACAATGATCGATACTTTACCGAATCACTTTCAAAAAGTTCAAAAGGAATTATAAATATTGCTATTGGAGAACGTTATTATAAGGAAAATGAAATCAAAATTTATTATGGTGTTCCAAATGAAACGGCGACAGAAGCTAAGTGGAATCAAGATGGTGAAACGGTTGATGAAGAAGAATTTTTTTCAAGATACTATAAAAAACTATCAGATCCTTTTCCATATATAATTTCATCAAAAACGGTTATACAAGAAGAAACAATTGATAAAAGCAAATTCAAGTTGACTTTAGATCCAACACTTAGTGTTTACTATTATTCAAAGCAAATGCAATACATTTCTAAATTAGATCAACTTCCGATTTTTTCAAAAGTCGAATTTTTCTTTGAAATAGATGATCATTATGATTTCAAGCAAATTAAAATTCTAGAAGATTATAAAACCAAAAAGATTCTTAGCGTAAATTGCTCGGCAGATATGCGACTTTATTTTTCTTATAAAATTGCATCGATCCCGTCCCTAAATCAGAATTGCTCTTATTCGACTGATTAGGGCTAAGGTGATTTTTCAGATTTTTGAGAAATTTACCTTCAACAACATTGCTCAAAAGGATATTAAGTGAAATGTGATTTATCGTAAAACATAAAACCTTAAAATCCTTTTGAATAAACCTTTCTTTGAGAAGAGCGTAGATTACGATAATTTGCGCTTTTTTCATTTATAGAATACTTTTGGAAATACTAATTTTGGTGAATAAAATGAAAGCATTGATTACAGGAGCATCTTCAGGATTAGGTAGAGATATCGCGCGTTTATTATCTTTGAAAGGTTACGATTTGATATTAGTAGCTCGAAGAAGAGAACGATTAGAAGAACTAAAACAAGAGTTTCAAACATCGGTTCAAATTTTTGCGATTGATGTCACTGATTTACCTAGTATTTTAAAGATGTATGAAGAATTAAAAGATCAAAAAATTGATGTTTTAATAAACAATGCCGGATTTGGATTATTCGGATTCTTCAATGAACTTGATTTAATCTCTCAAGAAGAAATGGTAAAAACGGATGTATTGGCTATGCAAAATCTAATGCGCCTCTTTATTGAAAAATTTGAAAAAGATGGTGGTGGTATTATCTTGAATATCGCATCGTTTGCGGCTTTTACCGGCGGTCCTTTAATGGCGACTTACTATGCGTGTAAAAGCTATATTTATCGTTTAAGTATTGCTATCAATTACGAATTAAAATTGCAAGAAAGTTCCGTAAAAATCAGCGTGATGTGTCCCGGACCGTTAAAAACCGAATTTCAAGAAAAAGCCAATGTGCAATTTTTAACTAAGACTATGTCGAGTGAAAATGCTGCAAAAATTGCGGTGACAAATATGGGTAAAAAGCTCGTTATTTTTACTAGTCTTAAATTTAAAATCGCACGATTTTTACTTCGCTTTATTCCAGAAGGATTGGCCCTTAGATTTGCATATTTAATTCAAAGAAAACGAAACGACTGACAAATCGATGATTTTTAAAGTTTAAGCACTTTATACGAATATAAATAATATTAGCAATTATATGGACTTTAATGTAAAATATAAGTGCTAGGAGATTTGATATGGAAGTCAAATTATATAATAGTCTTACTAATCAAATAGAAGTATTTAAACCGATTCGCAAAAACGAAGTTACTTGCTATGTTTGTGGGCCGACAGTCTACAATTATGTGCATTTTGGAAATATGCGTCCGGTGGTTGTTTTTGATGTGCTTAGAAGATTATTTACGTACTTAGGGTATAAAGTTACCTTTATTTCAAATTTTACCGATATTGATGATAAAATTATTGCCGAGGCTAAAAAAGAGGGACTTTCTGAAAAAGAGATTGCCGATAAATATATCGAAGCATTTGAAGAAGATCGAATCGCCATTCATTCTTTAAAACCAACTTATCAACCGCGTGTCGTAGAAACTATGGATAAAATCATCTCATTTATCGATAAAATGGTTAAAAATGATTATGCCTATGTCGTTGATGGCGATGTTTATTTCCGCGTTACCAAAATCGATGATTACGGATCTTTGAGCAATATGAAAAAGGAAGATCTTATTGCCGGAGCCCGCATCGAAGAAAATAGTAAAAAAGAATCACCACTAGATTTCGCATTGTGGAAGAAAACGAGCGAAGGAATTCAATTTGATTCTCCTTGGTCTAAAGGTCGCCCCGGATGGCATAGCGAATGCGTAGTGATGATTAATTCTATAATACCGGGTGGACATATCGATATTCACGGCGGTGGATTTGATTTAAAATTTCCACATCACGAAAACGAAATTGCTCAATCGATTGCCGTGAATGGGCATAAAATCGCGAACGTTTGGATGCATAATGGATTTATCAATATCGACAATGTAAAGATGTCAAAATCTTTAGGAAATGTTAAACAAGCCAAACAGATGCTCAATCTTTACGGCGGTAATGTTGTTCGGTTTATTATTTTAAATACCCATTATCGCACACCGTTGAATTTCACTGATGAATTGGCCACAAATGCTGGCAAAGAACTAGAAAAAATTCAACAATGTTATAATAAATTGGCAATTTCTTTGCAACTTGCAAACAAAAATTTAGAGGGAAAAGTCAATAAAGAAAGTATTCATACTTTTATTGAAAGTTTAGCTGACGATTTGAATACCCCTAACGCGATTACCGAACTCTATCGAATGATAAAAGAAGGAAATATAGAATTGCGTAGCAAAGAAAAAAATTACGACAAAATCAACGAACTTTTCAACACTATAAAAGTAATGTTCGATTTGTTGGGATTAGAATTTGTCCCGACAATATTGGATGATCAAGCACGAGAATTATTCAAATTGTATGAAAAGGCTCGCTCTGATAAAGATTTTCAAAAGAGCGATGAATATCGCAAAGCCTTGATGGAAAGAGGATTGATGTAGTATGGATCGGGCAATATTAAATTTTTTTGAATCATTAGGTGATGTAGGTACCTTGTTGTTGATTTTTTTGGAAATTACACTAGCGGCTCTCTTTTCCGGTTTTATCGGTTATGAAAGACAATATCACGGACATGCGGCAGGACTTCGCACTCACATCTTAGTTTCAATCGGTGCCTGCTTGATTATGATTATTTCGATAATGGCTCCGGGTTTTGACGGAAATACTACTAGAGATCCGGCACGACTTGCGGCACAAGTTGTATCTGGTATCGGTTTTTTAGGCGCCGGCACGATAATTCAAACAGGAACCGACATCAAAGGATTAACGACAGCAGCAACGATATGGTTGGTTGGTGGCATCGGTTTAGCGTGTGGCTCTGGTTTCTTTTCAGGCGCAATTATTACGACGATTGTTTCGATTTTGACCTTAATATTCTTAACAAAAATCGAAAATATTTTGAGCAAACATTTTCCTAAAATTATTTTAACGGTTTCAGGAGATAAGCCGATTTTAAAAGAGACTTTGGTATTTGCAAATAAATATGGAATTATTATTAAAAATGTCGGATCTACTATCATCAAAGGACAACTGGGAGATTTATTGAGAATTACAATTACGATGGCTGAGATTGACAAATCAACATTACAGGCCTTTGCTGATGATATTAGAATCAGTATCGCTCCTCACGAAATTAAAGTAATCAGTAAATAGTTAAAAAAATCGGCTTAAATTTTGCTAAGACCGATTTTTTTCTTTATTATATAAGTAGAGGTATATTTATGAAACAATACATTTATGGTAAAAATACTGTCCTTAGTTACTTAAAAGATAATACCTCTAGTGAAGTGTTTCTTTTAAAAGGTTTTAAAGATCAAAAAATTATGAGCTTTCTTGAAAAAAACAACATCGATTTTCGTTATGCTTCGGAAAGCGAATTAGAAAAATTGGTTGGCGATGTGAATCATCAAGGTATCGTGGTTCTTCGCAAAGATTATAGTTATTATTCGTTAGAAGAACTTCTCAATTGGTCAAAAGATCAAGATAATCCGACGATTGCCATTCTTGATGGAATTGAAGATCCTCATAATTTTGGGGCTATTTTAAGGAGTGCAGATGCTTTAGGAATAAAATGGATTATCATTGGAGAACATCGCCAAGTTCCGTTAAATGGTACTGTCAGTAAGGTTTCAACAGGAGCGGTCGATCATGTGAAAGTGTGTAAAGTCACCAATTTAAATCAAGCGATTAAAAGCTTAAAAGAGCATAATTATTGGATTGTAGCAAGCGATGGTGGGGGAAATATCGATTATCGTGATATCGATTATAAGCGAAAAATTGCTATTGTAATTGGTTCTGAAGGACGAGGAATTTCACGTTTAATCCTTCAAAATAGCGATTATGTCGCGTATATTCCAATGGTAGGGTCGGTCAATTCACTCAATGCTTCAAATGCTGCGACTTTGTTTTTTGCGATGGCTTTTAATTCAAAGACAGGTAAAGCAAAATGAAAGTTTATGAACAATTTAGCGATGATGAATTGATTTATTTAATAAGGCAACAAAACGAAGAAGCGATGGAGCTTCTTTTTTTTAGATATAAGATAAAATCGAGACGATTTGAGACTGCTTTCTCAAAACAGTGTCAAAATATCGATTTAGATGTCAGTGAACTTCTTTTAGCGCTAGAAGAATGGACAATGTTTGCTGTTTCACGGTACACATTTGCTCGTTCGGCATTTTATTCATTTTGGAAAAAAGTGATCGAAAGAAAATTTACGAATATTCTTGGATACTATAGGGCGAGAGGAAGAACCAGCGGTCTTCCATCATTAAGGTACGATGTTGAAGAAACATGGATTTTAAATGAAAGTACTTTTGAAGAAGAATCGTTGCTAGAATCTTTACTCATTAAAGATAACACTTATTATTTAAATGAATTGATAAAAACTTCTTTAAAGAAAAATCATCAGATAGCTTTGATAATGTGGATGGAAAATGCTTCTTACGAAGAGATTGCTAAAAAACTGAAAATTAAGAAGAGCAATGTCAGCTATTTGATCAACTCTTCAATTAAAATTATAAAAAATATTATTGATTATGAGCGTTTTAAATGAAGATTAAGTAGATACGCCTTTTTATTTATGATAAATTTAATATAGATAGGTAATGATATGAAGAAAAAAAGAAATATCATAAGTTTGATTTTTATGTTATTGGGATTCGTGGCTTTGATGCTGTGGATTCTTTCTTTGGTACTATCAACTGGAAAATCCTTAAAAGAATTTAATCTTTATTTGGAGATTGTTTATTACGTTGGCGCAGCAGCTTTAATCCTGTATTTTTTGATAATTCCATTTTTTACAGTCCTTTTTGCTCCGCCTTTTTCTTATCGCTCTGTCGCTCAAAAACTAGAAGGTACTCAAAAAAAGAAAGTTGTAGATTCACATTACAAAAAAATGAAAAAACTTTCAAAGAGGTTAATTAGAAAAAAACAAATTTCCGATGAGAATGCGAACCTTTTAAAAGAATCGATGAAAGGAGCTGAAGGTGAATCTTTAGTTTTAAAAGATCAAAGGTTGCAAGAACAATTAAGTAATATTCTTAAAAATGATATAAAGAAAGATATGCGCAAAATTGTAATTGAAAGTGCTAGAGATACGTTGTATTTAACAGCGTTATCTCAAAATAATACCATCGATATTTTGATTGTGATTGTTAACAATTTTAGAATGCTTAAAAGAATGGTAAAACGAGCGGGATTTCGCCCATCGTTTTTTCGTCTTTTGAAATTTTATCTTAATGTTGCATTGGCGTCTTTAATCGCTGATGGGGCTGAAAAGCTCGATATCCAAAACATGTTTGGCAATTTGCTTCCAAATCTTGCAAAACCGATTGTCGGTTCTTTGGTTGAAGGAAGTATCAATGCTTTCTTTATGCTTAGAAGTGGCTTTTTAGCGATGCAATATATTTTTAATAGTTGTGATGACGAAACATCCAAGAATAATTTGATGAATTCCGCGTTTGCCGAAGCGGCTAAAGCGTTGCCGGAGCTTACTTCAAGTTTAGTGATAACTCCGATTGCAAATGCGATTAAAGGAACAGTTGTCACCCCCACTAAAAAAGCGTTAAAAAAATTATTTCATAAAGAAGACCCTTTAGAAATTAAGTAAGGAAGATAAACAAAAAACCATTAGGTTTCTTTTTTTCTAGATTTTTGATAAATATTAGATTTTTTGGGATCTTTTTTTCATCCATTCGCAGTCTTTAAAAAATTCTTCAAAACTAATATTTTCTTTTAAAATTTTACTAGGTACCCCTCCAATTAATACATTTCCGCATTCAAAAGATTTATTAACTAAAGCATTGGCGGCAACAATAGTGTTATTGCCTAAAATTACATTTCCTGTTATGGTGCTATTGACAAAAACTAATACATTATCCAATATAATAGGTTTAAAATCATTATTACCACCAGCTACAATTTCTACACTCCTATGAACTACAAAATTTTTTCCAATATATTTTGCATTAATCATAATAGGACCGATATGAACCATTTTAAATCCTTCATCAATAGTATTTATAGGAAGAAAAATTGAATATTTTAACGAATGTCTATTTAATTTAAATTTATAATATTTACATAATATTTTTTTATTCGTATTTAAGAAGTATTCAGATTTCCGTAGCAAATAATTAAAATAAAATAATTCTTTTTTTTCATTAATTCTAAAAATTAAATCTGATATTCGGTATTTTCGCCCAAAATATCTATAACTCTCATAATTTAATATTCTTTTTAGCTCTTTTTTAGTTTTTATTAATTTTACTTTTTTTTCCATATTTTTTACCCATTTTCTTGCCGCTTATCACATACTAGGGTTCTATAAACAAACAAAATTTTTACAATATAAATTATATTACATAATATGAAGATTTTAAACTAAATATTTTTACAATGTGGTTGGTTATTAAATGACAAGTTAAAGTACGCTAAAAAAGGAATTTATTTCACTAATATGGGTAATAAAAAAATATTTTGTTCTAAATTATTATTCTTGACAATATTGTTTTATCGTCCTATATTTTTTTATGGAAAAAGGAGATTTACAGAAGTGAAAAAATTAAAATTACTTTTATTAGTACCAGCACTTATGTTGTTTGCTTGTGATGGTATGAATCAAACCGAAACATCAAATGGATCGAACAATCCATCTGATATCTCTGATGTTTCTTCGGCAGAAGAAGCGTCAAGTGCTCAAATGTCGCAACCTGATTCTTATGTAACAGGAAGCGAAGCCGCGAATTTAAAAAATGAATTCGAAGCAAAACTTCAAGCCGCGATGCCATTAACCGAATGGGCCGGTAGTAAGTTAGAAGGAAGCTTCAATGCTAAAGGATCTTTTGCATCCTCAGATGAATTAAAATTTGATAATGCAGACCTTTCTTTAAATTTTGAGGTACTTGATAATCTCAACAGAGATGTTTTAAGTTCTTTACAAGAAACCGGTCTTACCGGTGAAGAAGACTTAGGTAAATTTTCTGCTAAAGCCGATTTGACTATGGCAGTAGATATTACCGAAGTTCAATCGGATTCAACTGCTGAAGCCGAAGAAGAAAGTTCTTCTGATTCAACACAAACTCAAAAAGTTGTTAAAAGCCATGGAAATGCTGAAATTCATGCCAACGTTAATTATGGTCGTCAAGCATTAAAAGTCGAAGGTATGGAAGCAGCAACCGAAAGCGATTGGCTCTTTTTGGGAATTGAAGGAAATATAATCCAAGATTATGAAGATGCTTCAATGAAAGATTCAGATGAAGATTTAACTCGTGCCTTGCTTAGCAACGATCTTTTAAAGAGCGTTGTCGACTTAATGTCGTCGAGTGCACCTGAAGTAATGGCAGTTGCGGCTGAAGATGAGCAACCGAATCAACTTGAGATGATTTTATCGATGCTTGCCGATATGTCCGAATTCGGTAAATTAGGTACCGCTTACTATGTTAAACTTGATTTAGCCTCTATTGCTGATTTAGTGATGGAAATGATTAGTAGTGGAAACGTAGCACCGGTTGCAGAAGATCCTACTACTCCGACTGCTCCAGTTGTCAACGGAGATTTAGTGATTAGATTCGATTTTGAAGAAGAAGGAGCTCTTAAAGATTTGATGGTTGATGCCTCAGATGTAGAAGTTGCTTATGGCGAAATGATTGACTTAAATCTTTCTTTAAATGCAAAATATGCCGAAACCGAAGACCAAGTTGAACTTGTTTCTCAAGAAAAAGTCGATGAATTATATGCTAAGAATGCTGAGCTTCTTACAACGCCATTTATTTATGTCCCAGGCGAAGAATTGATTCAAATGTTATTCTCAATGCTTCCAATGTAAATAATTATCTAAAATTTAATTGTTTTAAGGATTATCGTAAATAAGCGATGATCCTTTTTTTAATAGTTTTTAGTACGGAGATTGAATTAACCATTAAAATAAACTATTTTAAAAATGGTGAAAAAAATGAAAGTGAAGATCAAACGCAAATTTGTGAAAGGACAATTTATCAAGATGATAACCATCGTCAATGAGCAAAATTTCAAAGTTACATTATGTGATATCGGAGCTTCGATTTATTCACTTTCCTTTTTAGAAAATCACAAAGAAAAGTATTTGACTTTAACTCCAAAATCAATCAAAGAATTTTTGTCTTCAAAGCAATATTATGGTAAGACGATAGGTAGAGTATGCGGAAGGATTCCACAAGGTCACTTCAAGATAAATGATAAAGAATATAATCTCGAAATGAATGAGCCGAAATGTACTCTCCATAGTGGTAAAAACAGTTTTGCTTTTAAAAAATTCACTACTCAAATTATTAAGGATACTCATCAAGTAAGCGTTATTTTTACACTTAATACCGATCATCTTTGTGATGGCTTTCCCGGTCGTTTAGAAACGCAAATTATTTATACTATAAGCGACGATACAAAAGATCTCGACATCGATTATCTTGCAAACACGGATCAAGCGACATTAGTCAATCTTACAACTCATACATACTTTAATTTAGATGATTGTCAAAGTGACGTTCTTGATCATCAACTTTGGATCGATGCCGATAAAGTAGGTCATATGGATGATAATCTTATAATCTCTAAATATGAAAATAGTCCCGAATATCTAAATTTTAAAAAGGTTAAGTTTATTAAGGACAACCTATTTGATCAAGCTCTTGTTGAAAGTTCCGCGAAAGGATATGATCATAGTTTCCTTTTTAATGAGCATAAGTGGAATTATTCGCCGATCATCTTAAAAGGGAGAACACATACTCTAGAAATCTATACTACATACCCATCTGCGGTTATTTATACTTGTAATTACCCGAGTGGCTGTCGATTGATTAACGCTGAAAAAGAAAAACAATTTCAAGGAGTAGCCATTGAACCGCAATTGCAAGCCAATGATATCAAGTCGATGACTTTAGAATCAAATGAAAGGTATCACCATCAGACAAAATATAGATTTAAATGAAAATATTATCTATACAAATTTATATTACTATTGAAAAGTTGTTAGTATATGCACAAAAATTGCTAGATTTAAAAGCATTAGATCTAATATTTTATCGCAATATAAATTCAATCTAGTTAAGCCATATAAAGGTAAAATAAATTGTTTTGAAAATTCGCACTTGCGTTCTTTTTACATATAGATAAAAAGGCAGGTACTTTTATGACTCTAAATGGATTTTTTTATGCTTTAGGTGGATTGTTATTTATTTTTGCCATGACATCGATTGGATCCTTAAGCATTTTATTTTATAAAAAAAATCAAATGAACGAAAAATTACGTTCTATTATCTATGGCTTTTCCGGTGGTATTATGTTAGCTTCTTCGATTTTTTCGTTGCTATTGCCTTCCATTAAGACACACGATACCATTTTTTTGTCTTTTACGGGTTTTTTTGTAGGAGGATTGATATTTATCTTTGTTGATCGCCTGAAAATCAACATTTTCAAAGATAAAATCAAAGATTCGAAAAAATTGTCATTGGTGTTTCTTTCAATGACTCTTCATAACATTCCGGAAGGGTTATCGGTAGGTTTATCTTTTGCTTTGGCGATGAAGCATGGTTTAGATTATGCTTATTTGATTCCAAGCCTTTCTCTAGCTTTTGGAATCGGAATTCAAAATATTCCAGAAGGCCTAGCGATTGCCTTACCATTACATACTCAAGGGTTTTCAAAATCAAAAGCCATTTTTCTAGGAGTTGTATCGGGAGCAGTAGAACCTATTTTTGGGTTATGTGGTTTTTTATTAATCGAAGCATTGACCATGGCTTTACCATTTCTTTTGGCATTAGCTGCCGGAGCGATGATGATTGTGACTTTTTTTGAATTATTCAGCGAAGTTCAAAAAGAATGGGGTAAGATTTTCTTATTAATCGGTTTTTTGTTGATGATGGGATTAGATGTTCTTTTAGAAGTATAATTATCATTGATTTTTTTTAATCGCTTCTTTTAATATGTAAAAGAGGTGTTCGAAAGATGACGATTTTAATAACGATTTTAGCAAGTATTTGTGGTATTATTCTAATTATTGTTGCCATGCTTTTTTTAATGGCATATAAAGCGAGATCAGTAATCTTTAATCGCCGCTATGATGATAATCACACGTTGCATTATTTTACCGCGAAAGATTTTGAAAATCTCGAAGCGGAACCATATGAATTTAAGTCTGACAAAGGTCAAATTCTAAGAGGCTTTATTTATCGATCGACATCTTTAAATGAATATAAAGGGCTTTTGATTTTATCGCATGGTATCGGTGCCGGTCATTTACAATATACTAGCGAGATAGATTACTTTGCCAAAAGAGGATATTTAGTGTTGGGCTTTGATTATACAGGATGCAACCTCAGTGAAGGAAAATGCCTCAATGGTTTTGCACAACCCATTATCGATTTGCATTACGCTTTAGAAGCTATTGCAAAAGATGAAAAACTGAAAAATTATAAAAAAGTGCTATATGGTCATTCAATGGGCGCTTACACCGTCAATAACATCACGTATTTTAAACATGACATTAAAGGAATCGTTTCACTTTCATCTTTTGACAATACTTTCGATTTAATGAAAGAACAGATTGTGGCGACTATCGGTAAATTCGGAGTGCTTTTAATTCCCTTCATGCGTCTAATTGAAAAAGCAAAATTTAAACAATTAGCGTTTTTAAGTTCAACAAATTCACTTAGGAAAAGTGAAGTACCGACGCTTTTAATTCATGGCGATCATGATAAATTGGTTGATTATGAGCATAATTTTTTAAAATATCAAAAGATGTTAAGCGACAAAAAAAATATTCGATTTTTAACAGTTGCCAATCGTTTCCATCGTCCTAATATTACGATTGAGGCGGCGCTTTATGCGGAAAAAGTCGATGCCGATTATGCAAAACTTAAATCACAATATAAAGGCGAAGAATATCAAAAGCAGAAAAAAGCCCATTTTGAAAACCTTGACTATAAAAAATTGACGGATTTTGATACATCGGTTATGGATCAATGTGTATCATTTCTCGATCAGGCGATTGAAAAATAAAAATTATTAATTAGCAGAATTAATATTTTGTTTTTAAAAAGATAAAATTTAATTAAGCAAAATTTAATTAAAATTGCAAAAAATCAAAAAAATGTTGCAACTTTTATTTTCAATGGTTAAAATATCAACCGTGTGACTACGATGCTGGTTCATCCTATTTTTTTAGAGGGGATGCGAAACACCCGGAATTGTAGTTTGCTAAACGTCAAGAAAGGAGAGACATTCTAAATGCCAACTATCAACCAATTAGTCCGTAATGGACGAACCAAGACATTAGAAAAATCCAAGGCACCAGCTTTAAATAAGCGTTGGGATTCACTCGCCAAGAAAGAGAGAAATCAAGATTCTGCTCAAAAACGCGGTGTTTGCACTCGTGTTGGAACGATGACTCCTAAAAAACCGAACTCGGCTCTTCGTAAATACGCTCGTGTACGCTTAAGTAACGGTTATGAAGTTACCGCTTATATCGGTGGTGAAGGACACAACCTTCAAGAACACAGTACCGTTTTAATTCGCGGTGGCCGTGTTAAGGATTTACCTGGTGTTCGTTACCATATCGTTCGTGGTACTTTAGATTGTGCCGGTGTCACTGACCGCAAACAAGCTAGATCACAATATGGAACTAAAAAACCTAAAGAAAAGAAATAATATAAATTCCATTATATAAATAAGAAAGGAGGAATTTTTATGCCACGTAAAGGAAGTGTTGAAAAACGCGATGTGTTACCGGATCCAATTTATAATTCAAAGCTTGTAACACGTTTAATTAATAAAATTATGGTGGATGGTAAAAAAGGAACCGCTCAAAAAATCCTTTATACCGCTTTCCAAAAGGTCGAAGCCAAAACCGGAAAATCAGCGATGGAAGTTTTTGAAGTTGCCATTGGAAATATTATGCCAGCTCTTGAATTAAGAGTGAAAAGAGTCGGTGCATCAAACTATCAAGTGCCGATTGAAGTCTCTGCGGAACGCCGTGTTACTTTAGGCTTAAGATGGTTAGTTAATTATTCTCGTCTTAGAGGTGAAAAAAGCATGGAAGATCGCTTAGCAGGTGAAATTATTGATGCCGCTAACGGAACCGGTGCTTCGGTTAAGAAAAGAGAAGATACCCACAAGATGGCTGAAGCCAACAAGGCTTATGCTCATTATCGTTGGTAATTTGAGGAGAATAGCAATATGGCTCGTCAAGTTAGTATAGCTAATACCCGTAACATTGGCATCATGGCTCATATCGATGCGGGTAAAACAACAGCTACTGAAAGAATTTTGTATTACACTGGTAAAGTGTATAAAATCGGTGATACCCACGAGGGTACAGCGACAATGGACTGGATGAAACAAGAGCAAGACAGAGGTATTACAATTACTTCCGCAGCTACTACTTGTTTTTGGAAAGGCCATCGTATTAACATTATCGACACTCCAGGCCACGTTGACTTCACGGCTGAAGTTGAACGTTCTTTGCGGGTACTTGATGGTGCTGTCACGGTTTTGGATGGAAAAAATGGTGTTGAACCGCAAACCGAAACTGTGTGGCGTCAAGGAAGCAAATATGGTGTTCCAAGAATTGTCTTTGTCAACAAATTAGACGCCATTGGTGCTGATTTTGATATGAGTGTTCGTACCATTCATGAAAAACTCGGTGCTAACGCCTCTCCGATTCAATATCCAATCGGACTTGAATCGAATCTCAAAGGTGTTGTCGACATTATCGAAAGAAAAGGTTATATTTATTCGGATGTAAAGGGAGAACACCCTGAAATCGTCGATGTTCCAGCAGATTTAAAGGACAAATGCGAACAATTAAGAAAAGAATTAATTGAAAATTTAGCCAATTATGATGATGATATCATGATGAAAGTTCTCGAAGATCAAGAACCGACTATCGATGAGATCAAAAATGCGATTCGTAAAGCGGTTTTAAGCGGCGAATTCTTCCCGGTTCTTGCCGGTTCGGCATATAAGAACAAAGGTATTCAACCATTGCTCGATGCCATCGTCGATTATTTACCTTCACCGGTTGATATTAAACACGCTGTCGGTAAAAATGAACATGGCGAAGATGTCGAATGTGTTCCGGAAGATGATAAACCTTTAGCAGCTTTGGCCTTTAAGATTATGACTGACCCATTTATCGGAAAACTCTGCTTCTTTAGAGTTTATTCTGGTACAGCAAAGTCTGGTTCTTATGTTTATAATGCAACCAAAGGCGTCAAGGAAAGATTTTCTCGATTAGTCTTAATGCACGCTAATAAACGTGACGAAGTCGAAGAAATCAATGCCGGTGATATCGGAGCCGCTGTCGGATTAAAATCGACTACGACCGGTGACACATTGTGCGATGAAAATCATCCGTTAATACTCGAATCAATTCAATTCTCTGATCCGGTTATCAGTGAAGCTATTGAACCAAAATCAAAAGCCGATCAAGAAAAGATGACCGCCGGATTATTGAAATTAGCTGAAGAAGATCCAACATTTAAATTCTATACCGATCCGGACACCGGCCAATCGATTATTGCTGGTGTTGGCGAACTTCATCTTGACGTTTTAGTTACAAGACTTAAAGATGAATTCAAAGTTGAATGTAATGTAGGCGCTCCACAAGTTGCTTACCGTGAAACAATCAGAAAAACCGCTGATTGTGAAGGTAAATATATCAAACAATCTGGTGGTCATGGTCAATATGGTCACGTTTGGATTAAATTTGAACCAAATCCAGGCAAAGGTTTCGAATTCGTTGATGCGATTGTCGGTGGTGTAGTTCCAAGAGAATACATCAAACCAACTTGTGACGGACTTAAAGAATCTTTGGATAGAGGCTTATTAGCGGGATATCCGATTATCGATATCAAGGCGACCTTATTTGATGGATCATACCATGATGTCGACTCATCGGAAGCGGCTTATAAAGTCGCGGCGTCTTTGGCTTTGAAAGAAGCAGCTAAAAAATGTGATCCGGTTATTCTTGAACCGATCATGAAAGTTGAAGTTACAGTTCCACAAGAATACATGGGTGATGTCATCGGTGATATTGCCGCGAGACGTGGTACTGTCGATGGTATGAATGCTAGAGGTAATGCTCAAGTTATCGATGCTTCGGTGCCACTAGCTAACATGTTTGGATATGTCACCGATCTTCGCTCATTTACACAAGGACGTGGAAATTATGTGATGAGTTTAGATCGCTATGAAGAATGTCCAAAATTTATCATCGATGAAATTATCAAGAAGAGAGGCAACAAATAGAAATATTATTGCTTTTAAAAAAATAATGCTTTAAAATAAATACGTTATTCTAAGCTATCAAGGAGGAATTCAAATGGCAAAGGAAAAATTTGACAGAAGCAAAGTTCACGTTAATATTGGTACCATCGGACACGTCGACCATGGTAAAACCACATTAACTGCCGCTATTACTTCGGTTTTAGCGAAACAAGGCGGAGCTGAAAAGAAAGCTTACGACCAAATCGATGCGGCCCCAGAAGAAAAGGCCCGTGGCATTACAATTAATACTGCCCACATCGAATATCAAACAGCAACGAGACACTATGCTCACGTTGACTGCCCAGGCCACGCTGACTATGTTAAAAACATGATCACCGGTGCTGCCCAAATGGATGGTGCGATTCTCGTTGTCGCTGCCACCGATGGTGTTATGCCACAAACTCGCGAACACATTCTTTTAGCGAGACAAGTTGGCGTTCCATACATCGTCGTCTATCTCAACAAGACCGACTTAGTTGACGATGAAGAATTAATCGAATTAGTTGAAATGGATATCCGTGACATTCTTAATAGTTATGGTTTCCCAGGCGATGAAACCCCAATTATTAGAGGTTCTGCCAAGAAAGCTTTGGATGGAGATCCAGAAGCTGAAAAATCAATTTTGGAATTGATGGATGCAGTCGACAATTACATTCCAGCTCCGGTTAGAGATAATGATAAACCTTTCTTACTTGCTATCGAAGACGTTTTAACGATCACTGGTCGTGGAACCGTTGTTACTGGTAGAGTTGAAAGAGGTATCTTAAAGGTCAATGAAGAAGTTGAAATCGTTGGTATTAAAGAAACCAAGAAATCAGTTGTTACCGGTATTGAAATGTTCCGTAAATTACTTGATTTTGCAGAAGCCGGCGACAACGTTGGTGTCCTTTTAAGAGGTATTGCCCGTGATGAAGTCGTCCGTGGTCAAGTCCTTGCAAAACCGGGTTCAGTTACTCCACATACCAAATTCTCAGCTTCAGTTTACGTTTTAACTAAAGAAGAAGGTGGCCGTCACACTGCTTTCTTAAGCAACTATCGTCCACAATTCTACTTCCGTACTACTGATATCACCGGTGTTATTACTCTCCCGGCTGGCGTTGAAATGGTTATGCCTGGTGACAACGTTGAATTGACTGTTGAGTTAATTCACCCAGTTGCTATCGAAAAGGGAACCAAGTTCTCAATTCGTGAAGGCGGCCGTACAGTCGGTGCTGGTACTGTTAACGAAATTATTAAATAAATTTCATTTACATTCTCAAAAGCGTTCGTTTCTGCGAACGCTTTTTTTTACGATAAAAGTCGTGTGAACGTTAATTTATTAAATGTATAATAAACTCGATATTGATAATTATTTTTCGAGCATGGTTGCATTTCAAAAGCGATTATTTTATGCTTTTATTTGGTGAAATGAATGAAAGAATTGATCGCCTTTATTTTCGTTGAATTAGTTTCACTTTTTCCTTTAGGGCTCTATTTTGTTTCTAAAAAAGTGATTGGACAAGAGGCAGAGATGGCTTTTTATTTTGAACGTGTTAAAGCTTACGCGATTCGGGGAATGATTACGCTTATAATTTTAATTCCTTTTTTTGTGCTCTATACCGATAAAAGAAGGATCATTATTTTTTTTGGAATAGTCTTTCAAATTATCAACGGTTTAATTTTTAAGAAAAAAAAGTAGTTTTTGTTAAAGCTTCGATTTTTTCTAAAATTTCATCATAAATATTTGCTGCTTCATTAAATTTATAACCGGCAAGTTTTAAAATATACATTTGCCATTGCTTTTTGATTTCATGGATTTTAATGCTGAGATTCAACCGCTCCTGGTTGTTTTTATTGACTGAAAGAGAGTTTATAATTTCATCGGTTATTTTGTCTAAACGTTTTTGAATGAGGGTTATTTCTTTTGAATCGTTTTTATCCAAAGTTTCAGCAAAATTAGATAAATTGCTGATGGCTTCAATAGTTTGCTGAGTAGGAAACACTAATTTGTTTTGCAAGACATAAGCTATTTTATCAAGTTCTCGACGAATGGTATTTAAAGTAGTTTCAGTATTTTCGTTGATAAAGATCTTTGATAGAATCAAATCTTTAATTTCATAATTAACGCGATCTAAATAGCGAGAAATTAAAAGAGTGGCGCTTGAAGTTGTTTCTTGACGAGATTCTGCTGTGGATGCTTGTTCATCAAAAGGAAGATGAAGAGGAGTTAAAGGTTGAACGTGGATATTTTTAAATCGACTATTTAATTTTAGAATTTCAAATTCCTCTAAATTATGTTTTTTTGCGATAGTCTTTACTGTTTCGTTAATATTAGAAATATATACAGACGTAGGATAGATTTGTTTCATAAATAGTCCTCCTATCATATAAAATATGAAATTGATAATTAAAAATTACTTTAAGAAGAAAGACAAATTAATTTCATTGAGTAAAATCTCTCCTTATTGAAAAAAAACTATATTAAGTGTTATGATACAATAAAGAAAAAGAGGTTAAAAAATGAATGATTTTGTTAAAGCATCACCTTTAAAAAGAATCGGAGCCGCTTTTATAGATTTAGGTCTTGCCTATATTGTTAGTTATCTATTGCTTAGTAGTCTTATTATGCCGATTACTTATAGCGCGACACCATATATTGAAGACACATACAAAGCTTATGAAAGTTTAGTTGATTTAGGCGTTGCGGTTATCGGACAAAAGGTCGAAACCGATAATGATTATGTAATTACAATATATGCTGATTGTGAATCATCTGAGGCAAAACGAACTGAAGCTCTTAATAAAGTAAAAACTGAAAATTCAGAATATAATTATTACTATTTAACTGATGAAAAATTACAAATTACTAATGAAGAATTAGATCAGTATTTAACGCATTTTTATAATGAAATCGGAGAATCCGATCAATATTTAAAACAAAAAAACGACAATAATTCACTTTTTACAAATGGCGAAATCAATCCTTCGGCTAAAGAAGATGAAGTTAAGTCGTTTTTGACTACAATCGCCTCCTCTTGGATGGAGGAACAAAGTATCAGTTCATATAAAGACGGAGAAGTAGTACGACAAATAGCTAAAGTAGGTGTCTATGGCTTTGTTACGAATGCAATTGCAATGACGATTTCGCTTATCATTTTTTACTTTGTAATTCCTTTAATTAGCAAATGGAGAATGACGCTTGGAAAGAGGATGATGGCTTTGACGATTGTTGATGTTAAAACAATGCAAATTGCTTCAAGGCCACGAGTATTTCTTAGAAGTTTGTTTTTTGTGCTTGTGGGTCTTGTACCATCGTTTTATGTGATGGGATTACCTTTGGTGCTATTTATTATCATTATGCTTTTAAGTAATAAAGGACGAACTTTAGAAGATTTTGTGACTTCTACTATGGTGGTTGATATGCAGTATTTTGACTTTTCTAAAAATGCGCAAAACGTGGATGATCAAGAAACTGACTCTGAAGCTCAAGAACGTGATGTGGTTTCAACGATAGATGACAATGAAGGGACAAGTAATCAGTAATGCCGATAAAACTAAAACATATTTTTGCAGGTCTTATAGATTTTAAGGATAATAATCGCTATTTTTATCGTACTATGGATGGAACAACTATTCGTAATTTCATCACAAAAATCACTATTGATATACAAATTATAGAGGATAAAACGTAAAATATGAATATTGGAAGACCAACTATCTTAAGACGATTTATCTCGGGCTTTATTGATTTGATACTTATTCTTTTAATGATGTTCTTAACCGGAAATTTAATCCATTTGCTTATCAATAATAATTCTAGCTCATATGGTGAACTAAAAGAAAAATATCAAGAAGTCTTAATCGAATCTACATTATATGAAAAAACAGAAGATGGCGTGATTATCATTCAAGATGATTTTGATGAGCATTTAACATATTGCTTTACTTTATATGGTAAACTTGATGATTATCAAGATCATAAAAACAACAGTGAATATTTTAAAGAAGATGGCACTATCAAAGAAAATGTAGATAGTGAGGAAGTACGTGATTTTTATATATCTCAGGTTTTATATGCTAGAACAAATTTATTCGCTACAGATGAAAGATATAATGCCTATATATCTTTTGAAAATAGGACTTCAAATATATCAAATCTAATTGGTGGATTTTTATCTTGCTTAGTATTTGAATTAATAATACCATTTATTGGTAAAAACGGAAAGACAATTGGAAAAAGAATCACAAAGTTATCGTTAGTAAGCGCTAGCGGTTATCAAATGAAAAAATGGCAACTTATACCGCGTTTTATAATTTATTGTATAGCAGTTCTTTTAATTCCTTTTCAAGGAATAGGTTTATACTTATTTTTAGCTTCATTTTTGCTTATCTTTTTAAATCGGCGTGATATGGCGTTCCATGATTATATTGGATATACTGTCGTTGTTGATTTTACTTATGATATAATTCCTTATGAGGAACAAGGAGATGATGTGGATGAACAAAATTAGTACTTCCGGACGTTTAATGCGCCTTTTGTCTGGTTTGCTAGATGTTCTATTTATCTTTATTGTTATCTTTATAATGACAATTTTTTATACTGAAGTGATTTTGAAGAATGATCAAGCATATCAAAATGCTTACAATACACAGATTACTATTTTAAAAGAATCATCCTTGTATGAAGAAAAAAATGGTTCTCTAGTATCGATAGAATCTGATTTTGATAAACATCTTGAAGAATTTTATAAAATATACTCCTACGATATGACTAGTGGTTCTATATCTTATCAAGAAGCTAAAGAAAAAAGTGGGTATTTCACTTTTGATGGATCCTTGAAAGATGGATTAGAAGAAAATGATGATGGAATTAGATCGTTTTTTGCTGATCAATTGGTTTTAGCTTTGAATACTTTAGCAAAAAATCCTACTTATATTGAATGTACTGCAATTACTAGTAATAAAGTTACTCTTGGATCAGATATTTCTTTGTTTGCTTCGTGTACAATTTTACTTTTAGTAATTCCATTATGCCGAAAAGATAGAAAAACACTTGGAAAAATCATTACTCATATGTCATTAATATCAAAACATGGAAATGACGTTCATTTTATACAAATTATTGTTCGTTATTTAGTGGAAATGATAGTCTTAGTTTTCTTTTCAACTATGATACCGGGGATGTTTTTATTGTTGCAAACACTAATTGTATGCTTTACTAAAAAAGGTACTGGTCTAGATGATTTATTAGCGGACACTTATGTCTTAACTAATAGTGATAAGGAACTATTACAAGGAGAATAGGAATATGAAAAAAAAGACCGATGATTTAGAAAGACTTGACGGAGTAGCGTTACCTAAGTGGGCAAAAATTCTTGGCTTTGTATTAGGTTTTATTTTTGCGTGCGCTATTGTTTATTTAATACAGATGATATGATTTGAAATATGTTTGAAGCAAAATACAAAGAAATTTATATTGACGATATTTGCAAAAAAGCAATTGATGCTTTTTTTGATTATTTTATTATTTCGCATAAACTAATTGAAGAGAAGATTGCAAATAAAGATAGAAGTTTTATGAAAGAATTCGATTTGGAAATTAAGAAAGTTTTTCCTAGATATCAAAAATTGTTACGATATAATTTCATATATAAAGATGATATAATTGAATTCATATTTTATTATGGAAGGAACGACTACCTATTATCGGTCGCTACATTTTTATGCGAAAGAAAGCAAAATTTCAATTTAAAAAAATGGAGATTTCGGTTGGAAAAATAGCAAATTTGAAATGGTAAAAAGCTGAACTTATATAAATCCATAAATTGACTAGTTTATGGCAAAATGTTATAATATTTTCAATATTGTTAATACAATAATAAGCTATGGAATGAAGAGTGAGATATGGATATTAAAAAGGATATAATTGGTATTGTCGGTGGCATGGGATCATATGCAACACTGAATATTTTTAAAAGAATTTTAGATTCTTTTGAAGCTGAAAAAGAATGGGATAGGCCGAGAATAATAATCGATAATAACTGTACATTACCATCAAGATCGAGAGCACTTCTTTATCATGAAAAATATGAAGAAGTTGTAAATGGACTGATGGAAAGCATCTCGTTATTGATGAAAGCGGGAGCAAATATTATTATTTTAGGTAGTAATACCGGACATTTATTTTTGGATGAAATACTTAAAAGACTACCAGAAGCTAAAAAATATTTGGTTGATTTTATTAAATTATTATCTCAAGATATAAAAAAAGAAAATATCAAGCGAGTATTGCTTTTGGGTACGGAAGCAACTTTAGACTTTAATATCTATAAAGAATGTTTACAAAATGTCGAAATTGTTGTTCCTAATGATGAAATGGTAAAAAGAATAAATTATTTCATTGAAATAGTTAAACAAAACAGAATTAATCAAAGAGATATTAGTAATTTTAAAAAATTGTTGTTAAATTTCGACGAAAAAAATATTATTTTCGGATGTACTGAATTGCCCGTTCTTTATGAGTTAATTAAAGAAAAAATTGATAAAAATATTTATGATCCGATTAATTCATTTATCAAATTTTTAAAATAAGGAGGTAAGTTTTGAAAGTTTTAACATTTGGAGTTTTTGATTATTTACATTATGGACATTTAAAATTATTTGAAAGAGCATCTAAATACGGCGATTATTTAATAGTGGCTGTTCAAAAAGATGAAGAAATTCACAAAACCAAACCCGATGCTCATATGCTTTATAATTTAATGCAAAGAATGGAATTTGTAGGAGCGATTAAATATGTAGATGAAGTGGTTCCTTATACTCAAGTTGATGAAGATATCAAATTAATTGACTTTGATGTTTTTGTACTTGGTGGTGATCAAAATCACGCTGGATTCCAACGAGCAATTAAATGGGCAGAGGAACATAACAAAAAAGTGGTTAGACTTGAAAGAACACAAGGTATTTCTTCTTCAATGATTAAAAAGGATAGGAATTGATATGTATTTGCATTTTTTAGATGAAGCAAACAAGTTTGAAAATGCATCTTATTGGATAGATGCTCTTGTCAATTTATTAATTTCATTTATTCCGGCGATTGTTACTGCTTTATTAACAGCTTGGGTTCTAAATAGTGCATTTAAGAAAAGTAGGCAATTAGGAGAGGGCCTTGTTAAAGTAGGAATAGAGAAGATTGAATACTCTAGTGGCAAGATGACCAAAAAAGATCGAAACAAATTATTCGGATTAAATGGAAAAGAAAAGCCAAAAGAATTGTCCTTATGTTTTTTAACAGGAGATAATTTCTTTTTAGATTACTATGATTATATTTTGGATTTGTTAAATAATAATTGTAAAATAAAACTTTTAATAGCGAGCCCTTTTGATTCATGTGGAAGTGAAAACTATCGTGTGAAATACCCGAAAAATTTCTCAAGAGAAAAATCATTATGTAGTGCAGAGGATAAAAAAGCATTAGCTCAAAAATATTATGAATATAATTCCTATAATGAACAACAACTTTTAAAATTAGCATATTTAGAAAGAACATTTTTAATGGTTTCTCAAGAAATACTCGAAAAAATTGCCGAAAATAAATATGGTAGAGAGTACGCGGTTTTAGAAGAAAGCGAAAAGATTAATGTTTGGTTAGATAGAATAGGAAAAACAGGCGATCATGTAATGCAAGCTATGATTGTAACACAAATTGTGGAATCGCTAAATAAGGAATCAAAAGGAAGCAAAATTGAATTATTTTATTATAAGGATGAATATAGGATTCCAATTACAATAGCTACATATAGAAAAGACGATCGAGAAGAATATTTATTATGGACTAATATAAATGCTCCAGTTAAAGAGACCACAAAATCAGTTAATGTTTTTGGCAAGTCTAATGATGGTAAAGATGCAACATATATCACAGATGTATTGAAATCATTTAATTATTTATATAAAAAATATTCAACAAAATAAAAATTTTTAAACCATTTCTTATATAAAAATTGATTTGAGAGAACATCCAATTAAAAGTCTAAAGATTTCCGCTTTAGAATCATTGTGAAAAAAATCATTAATATATTCTTTATATGAAAGGTCTCTTAAGCAAAATTCTTTTGTCTTTGTGTATTCTTTTTATAGGTGACATATTTTCTTAATTCATGAGCTTTTACTTACTAAATCAATGTGAGAGCAATCTTTTTCCTAAATCCTTCTTCAATAACTTGATGAGAATGAATTTTCTGTATATAGATGATTATTTCTAAAAAATCTATTTGCTATCTCAATTAAAGATATGATTTTTGATAAACAAGCTTGAAGTAACATCTTTTTACGGATACTTAAGGCTTTATTGTTTCAATTAAAAAGGTAAAACACATTGTCTAATTGTCAAATATTTGTATCCGTTGCAATAACTTTGCTGCTTAACAGTAGGCGTTTTGAAAAACATTAGATATTGAAAAAAAAGCTAATATAAAGTAAAATAATTGTGTTATAACCATTAGGAGGATTACCATGGAAGTTAAACTTGTCAATCTTACTAAATGTTTTAGTAAGAAAGAGGGTAACGTTGTCGCGGTTGATCATTTAAACATCACGATTCCTTCCGGCAAACTTGTAGGATTATTAGGCCCTTCAGGATGCGGAAAATCAACAACTCTTTACATGATTGCCGGTCTTCATCGTCCAACGGAAGGGGAAATTTATTTTGAAAATAATGAAGTAAGTAAATTTCCACCTGAAAAAAGAGGTATTGGTCTAGTTTTCCAAAACTATGCTTTGTACCCACATCTTACGGTTCAACAAAATATCATGTTTCCGTTAGAGAACATGAAGGTTGAAAAGAAAGAGGCACTTAGACGTGCACAAGAAATGGCAAACTTAGTCGGTATCGGTGATTTGATGGCACGGACACCAGGACAATTATCTGGCGGACAACAACAGCGTGTTGCAATCGCCCGTGCGCTTGTTAAGATGCCGGAAGTTCTTCTTTTAGATGAACCACTTTCTAACTTGGATGCAAGATTACGTTTGCAAACTAGAGAAGAAATTAAGAGAATTCAAAAAGAGACGGGTATTACAACTATTTTCGTTACCCACGACCAAGAAGAAGCGATGTCGATTTCTGATGAAATCGTTGTTATGAATTTCGGTGTTGTGCAACAAATTGGTAAACCTCAAGATGTTTATAATGAACCGGCGAATATGTTTGTCGCTAAGTTCCTGGGAACGCCACCTATTAATATTATTCCCGCCATTGTTCAAGATGGAAAGATTATGATGTATAATGCTGAATTTAAAGAAAAACATAATTTAGATTTATCTTCTATTGACGGATTAAATATTGGTGTTAGACCAGAATATATTAAAGTTGATCCGAAAGGGAAATATAAAGTTTATGTTGAAATGGTCGAATACATCGGCCGTGATAAGACTTTAATATTTAAATTTGATGGACAAGAAAATACTTGCAAAGCGATTATTCCAAGTGAAGTTGATGTTCTACCGGGTAGTGAAATCAACATTGACTTTAAACGTTATTTCATCTTTGATAAAGAAGGGACAAGACTTTTATAATGGAACACGAAGAAGCAAAAAAAACGACTTTTTGGGCTAACATTGGAAATTTTTTCAAAAAAATAGGGAGCAAAATTTCCGAAAAAGCTGCTAAAAAGGCGGGATCGTCAAATAAAACGCAGATGCTTGAATGGAAAAAGGATGGTTGGAAAGCAACGGTATGTTTGGCGCCGGCTTTAATAATTTTAGCGGTGTTTACTTTCTATCCTATTCTAAATACCTTCTTAGTATCTTTTTTCCCTGACTATAACTATGTCACAGATGAATTTGGAAGTTTCGGTTTTGATTCGTATGCCTTAGTTTTGCAAGATGCTACTTTCTGGAGAGCGATGGGAAATACCGCTTTGATGGTTATTGTCTCAGTTCCGCTTTCTATTTTGATTGCATTGATTATTACTGTCTTATTAAATTCTATTAAAAAATTACAAGGATTTTTTCAAATCATCTTCTTCTTACCATATGTAACAAATGGTATTGCTTTCGGTCTTGTCTTTGCGACAATTTTCTCACCGATGGATTATGGTCTTGTTAACACCTTATTAAATGCAGTAGGCATTTCGTCTGTAGGATGGACTGGTACTACAAATATTCCTTATTGGGCAGGACTTTTCGTTATTACAGTATACGCAATATGGAATGGCTTGGCTTTTAAAATATTAGTATTCTTATCTGGTATTCAAGGTATTGATAAACAATACTACCAAGCAGCTCAAGTTGATGCTACTCCAAGATGGAGAGTTTTTACAAAAATTACGGTTCCATTATTATCGCCGATGATTTTATATATTACAATCACTTCGATGATGGGCGCTTTTAAATCTTATTCATCAGTCGTTTCGTTATTCGGTGAATCTATGGGTAACGGACAAAATGAAACATTTATTACCGCCGTTGGTTATATTTATAAATATTTCAATAGGGTTGTTCACGACAATATTTCATGGGTTCTATCTAGAGCTTCGGCAGCTGCGGTTATCTTATTCTTATTTATTTTAGCTATCACAGGTATTCAAATGTGGGCAAATAAGAAAAAGGTTCATTATTAGGAGGTAACTATCATGGAAAAAGAACTTTACTTTGCTAGTGATGAGCAAGCCAAAAAATACGAACGTATTAGAAAAGTCAGACTTTTCTTCGTTTACTTTTTCTTAACAATTTGCGCATTATTTACTTTAATACCATTCTATTGGATGTTAGCGACTTCGTTTAAGACGGCGGAAGAAGTACAAAGAATTCCTGCAACATTTATTCCACTTCAACCGACTTTCCAAAACTACATTAATGTTTTTAGCGGTGAAAATGCAATTTTACTTCGCTATATCGGAAACACTGTTTTAGTAGGTATCTTAACAACTATATTTGAAGTAATAATTACGATTCTTGCATCTTTTGCTTTTTCACGTCTTGAATTTAAAGGACGTGATGTCATCTTTGCATTATTGCTTACAACGATGATGGTTCCTGGCGAAATGATGATTATGACAAACTTTACGACAATTGCACGACTAGGGTGGTTAGATACCTATCAAGCGTTAGTTATCCCGTTTGTTGCTTCAGTATTCTATATATTCTTCTTGAGACAAAATTTCAAACAAATTCCAGATGAACTATATTATGCTGCTAAGGTAGATGGTAATTCGGACTTTAAATACCTTTGGAAGGTTATGCTTCCAATTGCACGTCCATCAATTATCACAATTACTATATTAGCGATGATTGGTTCATGGAACGCTTACTTATGGCCTCGTTCAGTTTGTGTTGAAGCTGATATGAAGTTGGTTACTGATGGTTTGATGTATCTATTCCAAAATGAAGTCGGTGGCACATCTGACCATCAAATTATGGCGGCGACGACTGTGGTTAGTTTGCCATTATTAATCGCTTTTGCTTGTTTCAAAAAACACATCATGAGAGGTGTGGCTCGTTCAGGTATAAAAGGGTAATTCCTTTTTATAAAATACGTTTTCTCAAGCGGAATTTAAGCCGAAAGGAATTTGAGAAGAAAGGAATTTATATATGCTTAGAAAAAAAATTATTATTCCAGCATTAGCAGTACTCTTGTTACCGGTTCTTACCTCGTGTAACGACTCTAGTGTTGAGAATGCCGGTGAAGACTTTGAAGTTTATTCGATTCAACAATTAAAAGAACGTGCGACTAAAGATAATCCGGTTAAGGTTGAGTTTTGGCATTCATTTGGTCACAACATTTCTCAACATTTAGATCCTTTGATTGAAGATTTTCAACAAGAAATGGAAAATCAAGGTATATACATCACTGTCAATGCTAAATCTATCGGTGGTGGTTATGACGGACTTAGAGCTCGTGTTAATCAAGGTACAAAAACCAACTCTATTCCCACAATGATTTTAGGTTATCCTGATCATTTCGCCGATTATATCGCTAATGATATCTTATTACCATTGGATGAATATATCGGTTCTTCAGATACAGAAATCGGATTTACCGATGATGAAGTTGCAAATGATTTTGTTCCTTCATATTGGGCTGAAAACCAAATGGTTTCAAAAGATGGTAAAAACATCGTCGCTGGGATTCCATTTAATAAATCTACTGAAGTAATGTATTATAACGCCTCCGTCGTCGATCCGATTCTTGAAGCTAACGGATGGTTAACGACTGATGGTCAATGGGATACTCCAACTTGGGATGAACTTTGGACCGTCGCTTCTACTTTAAAAGAAAAGGTTGCTAATGGCACTTGTTCCTGGAAGTACAATGCTGATGGTAAGACGGCTACTATTACTGCCAAAAAATCTGATTATCCGGTTTATATTGACTCGGAAGCAAACTTCTTTATTACCACTGCTCGTCAATGGTCTAATGATAAAGATCAAGCTGTTTATACTAGGGTAGATGCTAACGGCAACGGAACTGTTGTCTTTGATAACGCTGTTACAAGAGAAGTTCAAGCTTACTTTATGGAAAAAGCAGAAGCCGGTTTATGGAACCTTCCGGCAAAAGTTAACCAAGGCTATGGTTCTAACATGATGGTTAACAATGAAGCATTTATTTCAATCGGATCAACTGCCGGTGTTAATAACAATGCATCGACTAAATACGAGATGAAAGTTGCTCCAATCCCACAAAAATCATATGAAGAAGGCGTTCAAGCTGTTATTCAACAAGGTACTAATGCCGCGATTTTAAAGAACAATTCCAATAACTACACTCGTTTAGCAGCATGGTTATTAATCCGTTATTTAACTTCTACTGATATCACTTCTCAATTTTCAATGAAAACCGGTTACTTACCGGTAAGAAAAAGTGCACTCAATAGTGATGAATTCCAAGAATTCTTAGCAGATGCAAATTCTATTTTTGGTGGCGATACCGCTAAAGCTATCAACTCTGCTTATTCACAACAATCATATTTCTACACTGATCCCGCATTCCAAGGATCTTCGCTGGTTCGTGACGTTGTCGATTTAATGGTTCAAACCATTTATTGTAATGGTGCAACTGTTGATAGTGCCATGCAAGTTGCCTATCAATCATTAAGAGACTACAAGATTAATGTTCAAGTTATCGAATAAACGGATGGTGAAAATATGAAAGCAAAGAATTTATTAACAGTATTGCTCACTTTTGCAACCTTAATCGGTCTTGCTTCTTGTAGAGATCGAGATAATAGTGAAATTAGTGTTGAAAGTCCGATTGATAATCTTCCGACTGATTATGACCATTATTATTCTGATCGGGTCTCATTTGCTGATTTAGGATATTCTCTTACCGAAGAAAACAACTATTTCATGGAAAGAGGGGTTGCAAAGTTAAAACTCAAATCAGTAACCGATGGGGATACCGCTGTCTTCCACTTAGCAAATGGAGAAGAAGATAGTTATACTAACCCATTAAAAACTCCACACTCATATTTGACAGTTCGTTTCTTAGCTATCGATACTCCGGAATCGACATCTTCAATCGCTGCATGGGGTAAAAAAGCATCGAACTATGTCCGTGGATTATTAGAAAATGCTGAAGGTATTATTGTAGACGCAAGTTCAATCGATACTAGCGATACAAACGTATACCCAACTCAAGAATCTAAATATCAAGCAGGTGCCCGTTTAGATAGCAATGGTACTCGTTGGTTGGCCTTAATTTGGTATTGTCCAGATGGAGGTAATCCGGATGATTTACATAGTTATCGTAGTTTACAATTAGATGTAATCGAAGAATGCTATTCATTCTATACCGGAAATCTTGGAGAAACCGGATATGTATACTTTGCAGATGAAGAAAAAGAACCAAAGCTTTACAATCGCTACGAATATGGTTCTTTAAAAATGAAGGATGTCCTATTTGAAGCGGAATTAAGAATGAGTACTTTGGAGAAACGTTACACCGGTAATGAAAAAGATCCAAATTATGACTATTCTAAGACTCCATATCGATGTGAAAATCGAAAAGAATCGATTAAAGATGCTTATGAAAATTGGGATGAATACATGAATCAAGGCAAATTCATCGCCTTGACAGGTGTCATTACTGCATTTATCGGCAATAACTTCTACTTTGAAGATGCAGCCGGATATCCGTTATATGTCTATATGGGTATTAATGGTAAATCCATCGGAAGCTTATTCTCAGTCGGTGATACGATTGAAATTCGTGGTAGACTAGCCGAATATGGTGGGCAAAAACAAATGTCAGACATCGTATGGGATAAATCGACATTTACTAAGATTACTAATGAAAACGATATGATTCCAATGCCGGAAATCATTGAAATTTCCGAATCTGATTTCGATGCTAAAAAACTTGATCCATTGCTTGGTAAATTAGTTAAAGTTACAAAAATGTCGACAAGTTCAAAAGGCAACCAAAGTAAGGACAAATCATTTACTTTAAATGGTAGTAAAAAAGTTACTTATTATGATGAAAATGATAAAGCCATTACTTTATCGTCATTCGGCACAATGGGTATTCGCTTTAACGGAACGTTAGCTCCGGAATATACTTATGATGAGATTAGCGATTTTACAAATAGTACAGTAAGTGTTGTTGGCATCTTATCAATTTATTTCGAAATGGATATGCAATCAGACCAAAATTACCCATCCTATCAAATGGTACCCGGAAATCGTAAAGTTCTCGATGATGGTTCATTAAGTTGGGATATTGTAAAAGTAGATTAATAAAAAGGAGAAAAATATGAAAAAATATTTAAAATTAACTGCTGCCGCATTAATGGCTCTTACTCTTGTTGCTTGTGGAAATAATACAGACGATAATACTCCTTCCGGTGGCAATCAAACATCGGAAACTGATCCAAATGCCGAAATGGTAAATAACGCTTTAACTGCGCTTAACGTTGAGAGTACGGTTACTAAAGATTTTACATTGGTGACTGTCGGAGCGGGAAATGTTCAAATTTCTTGGGAATCTAATAATGCTGCTATTAAAATTGAAGGAAGCAATGCTGTTGTCACTCAAGCTGAAAACGATGTTGCTGTCACTTTAAAAGCAACCGCTACTAAAGGAACATATTCAAACTATAGAGAATTTAACGTCACTGTTAGCAAAAAAGAATTACCGCAATATATTTCTATTTCAGAAGCTTTAAATGCTGCTACTGGAACTAGTGTTACTGTTAGAGGTGTTGTTACTCAATTAGTTTGCTCTAGTTCAAGCTACACTACACCGGGTGGATTCTATATTGCCGATGCCGATGCTGCTATATATGTTTATGGTTCTCAGACTGCTCAAAAAGTTGCATTAGGTGATGATGTTATCGTCAGAGGTTCAACTGCTAATTATCCTACAACTGTTACTTATGTCACACAACTTGCTTCTCCGGAGCTAGTTGACGTTGTTGGAAAGAATGCAACTGTAAATTTCAATGTAAGTAGTTTTGAAAAGAAAACCGTTGCTGAAATTGCCGCAGATACTACGACTGACAGCTTTGTCGGTAAAGTATATTATATGGAAAATATTCGTATTAACAAATATTCAACAACATATACTACAATGGCCATCTACGATTATAAGGATAACCAAGTATATGGTTCAAATGGTGATCCGAAAATAAATTTATATTCCGGTCAAGGTGATACCGGTATGCCGGAATTTGATCATTTAGCTGATTATTTAGATAAACCTGTAAATATTATCTTTGCCGTCAACTCTTACAATAGTAGCCACGTTTGGAGAGGTTTAGTCATGGGTATTGTTTCAGCCGAATAGGCTTTATTGAACTTTTAGATCCTCGTGTTCAAACACGGGGATTTTTTTAATTTGCTTTATTGTTTGAATTTAATCATTATGATAAACTAAATAAGAGGTAATATTATGCGAAAACTCATTTTTCTACTTCCGCTGCTCTTATTAGTAAGTGCCTGTTCGTTAAGCGAAAATACTGATTCTAACAAAGCAAATGATATTATTGAAAAATATGAAGCTTTAAACAAATTAGTGGCCGATAATACTTTCACCGTTGATTTAAGTACTACTGGAAAGAAAACAACGTATCTTTCCAAAAACGGAGATAGTTTAAAAACATATAGCAACATAGAAGTTTATGCTTCGAGTTTTACTAATACTAATGTCGTTGCAGAAGAATATTTTGATAGTGAATCGATAACTATTATCACTGACGATAATAGTTTTCAAAGCGACTATGACGTCAATGAAATATGGGATTTTTTAGGATATCAAAATATCTTTAATGATGCTAAAAATAAAACATTATCTAATGATCATATAAGTGGTTCTGTAGATGCTTCTTCTTGCCCTGGTGTTGTTCGATCCTTTATCGTAGCAAGTGGCTTCTTTAATGATAAATATGAAAATTATTATTTTAATAGCAAAATTGATTACACTATATACTTCGATATTACAAATGAAAAAATCTTCTCGATTGAACTTAATCTTAAAGACATTGCAAGGCTAAAAAAATCTACGATATCCGAGGCATATAGTTTGCTTACTTTCCTCGACGATAAAGATGCTTTAGAGATTGTCGAATCTCATCCGGTACCGGATATAAACGTTGGTAATAATGGAGGAAATGGCTCTGAAGCATTAATAAAACAACAAGGTATCGATTTTATAAAAGATTGTTATGAAGATATTGAATATGTTTCGGATGATTTATATTTTTACGTTAACACTATCGTATCGCCGCGATTGTCATTTAGCTATGAAAGCAATAAACCAAATGTAATCGGCCACGATGGAACATATTATGATGTCACAAATGATACTAGCGTTACCATCACGGTTTCTTTGGCATACCAAAAAGAAGTTTATTCAACCTTAACGTTTGACTTTTTAGCGATTCCTAAAGTTACCGGAACCGGGACATTAGGAACTAAAACCAATCCATTATACAAAGGTCGTAAAGCGATTGATGATGTGAAAATAAACTTTATTGAAATGCATCGCCAATATGGAGATTCAATTTACATCAAGGCCGGTGATTTTGATATGCTAATCGACGCCGGTGATAGCGAAGATGGTGGATATGTAAACGATTTCTTACGTCGCAATGTCAGTGATGGACGATTGGAATGTTTAGTTGCCACTCATGCTCATAGCGATCATATCGGAGGAATGACAACGGCATTATCTACAATTAAAAATATCACTTATGCAGTTGATTATGGCTATCAAAGAAGCGATTATTCACTCGTAGCAAATGTTCGCAATTTATTTAAGAAAGCCGATAAATATGCACCTATAACAGATTGCATTAAAGAGACTAATGGCGCTTTAAAAACGCTTTATATCACTGAAGATTTCAGCATCACTTTTTTGGATACCGGTTATTATGAAGAACCATCAAGTGATTTTGGAGACGATTCTTCTTTTAATTACAATTTAACATCAGTGACTTTCATTATGAAATATAAAAATCAAAAATATTATTTTGCCGGAGATTTAGAAAGTGAAGGCGAATCGATATTAGTAGATAAAAGAGAAACCGAAAAAGTGGATTTGGCAAAAGCATCTCACCATGGTTCTACTACTTCCAATAGCAGTAAAATTCTTTCTAGTCTCAACCCTTCGATAATGGTTGTTTCAACTGCATTAGTGGATCGGGGTGATGAAACTCATAATGCAAAAAATCAAACCCACCCGATTGGAAATGCTTTACGAGAAATGTTGAAAAGATCAAAAGTGTATTGTAACTTTACTAGCGGTACTGTCGAAGTAACTTGTGATGGTAATAGTTCTTTGAAAGTGCGCGGATTAGGATTAACATCTCCGTATTATATGAATGGTGTCGCAGTAAGCGGTGAAGAAAACTTAGAATTTAAATATACTAAATGGGCCAAAACTTATCGTAATTCTTTTATTTAATCCAATTTTAATGAGGATTTTTTGAAATGGTAATTACTATTACCGGTGGTTCTAACTTCGCCAAAAAATTTTTAAGATGAGCTGATATTAAAAGAAAGGAACTATGAATCTGACATTTTATTGAGAAAATGTTTTTTTAGCGAACCTAAAAAACTATAAAACGCAGAAGTAATCGATAAGCCTCTTTGCGATTTTGTTACTTACATAAGAAAAAAATAATACATAACGAACTAAAGAAAGTAATCATTTTAGCGATGAAAAATAAGCGAAAGGTTTAAAATTAGACCGAACAAATATCCGGCCATGTTGAAAAGGAAACATTAACTGCAAATCTTCAACCGAATGGCGAATTGCAAGCCATAGAGAAAGTGAAACATTTTAATGCCACACAAGGATTAGATATCATTGATGAAATCATGATGGTAAGCAAAAAGGAAATAAAGAATTTTGACACTATCCCGCTATTTTAATTATTAAAGCATTTTTTTATATTCTTTTTTTAACTATTAAATAAATTTCAATTAATGTTAAAAGGATGTATGGAATAAACGCTTTTTTAACGCTTCAAAGAATAAAATTAACATTGAGCTTATTTTCATATGAAGTGAGTGAAAAATATTTAAGGAGGCAAACATGAAAAAAGCAAAACTCTTAATTGCGATGATGCTAATAAGTTGCTTAGCATCATGCAGCGACAGTTCAAACTTGAACTCGATGAATAGTCATGATCAAGGATCTGTTTTTGAATCTTCATCAAATTCGATGAATACAGATTCAAATGCGGACTCATCAACGAGCGACTCTTTAATTTCATCTGAAAGTGTTTCTAGTAGTGAAACTAGTGAAGCGTCTGAGATTTCATCTCAATCAGATTCTCAAACTTCAACGGGAACAGAAACCGGTAATAAAGGTGTAACTCAACAACAATGGGAAGCTTTAATGGCCCCGCTTACTGTGATTAATTTCACCCAAATCACCAAAGAAACTCAGTATGACGCTCAAGGGAATGAAGGTGGAAGTAGGATAAGCCAAAATATCATCGCTTCAAGTGATCTTTTTTATGGAAATGGCGGCGAATATTTTGAGCATAAAGCAGTTGATGACGCTGATATTTTTAACCATTATTGGGAAAGAGAAATTGAAGAAGGAACGTTCTATCTTGAAAAAATAGATGCCGACACCTATGCATTTTATTACGAAAATCTCGTTCCCGGTTTATTTGAAGGTTTAAATGGCCTTATAGCTCAACTTAAACTTGATTATGAATTAATCGATGGCTTTACAAAAGAGGGTAATACCTATACTTATGTCATCGAAGATGAGATGCAATTTGATGCCGATGATATTCAATTGGTGCCATTTACTATCAAAACCGATAACAATGAAAGATTGCTTGAATTAAGTTTTAAATCAACATTTACCATTGTTGGCGCCGGATCTTTAGTTACAGAATTTATATTTAATGATTTTGGAAACTCGGAAGTTAATTTACCTGATTTAAATAAATGTATTAATCCTAACGATGAACCGATTGCTAAAGCACTTAAAAATATTGAAGCCATCAGCAATTTAACTTATTCTCTCGAATTATATAAAGATGATGCTAAAGTAAATGAAATTACTAGATATTTTCAAGATGAAGAACATTTTGCTTCAGATTCTGTTAGTTTCCCGGAAGAAACCACCGCTAGTTGTGTCTTTGCTAAAGAAAACGATGCATATAATCGTTATCTAAAAGGTGTAAATGGAAACAATAAATGGGAAAAGAGTTCCATTGATAATAAAGAATTTTCTAATGCTGCAACTTCTTATCTAAATCAAGGCCTTGATTTCTTACTTTCTCTTACGGACTTAGATCTTAATCAATTTACGCTTGATGAAGGTGTTTATAAAACTAATGTGTATACTGAATATGGTGAATTAAATTATTCAATAACCTTAGATGGTGACACCTTAGTTTCAGTTGATTTTGAAGGTAATAATGTCCATAACTTAAATGGTTTTGTCGAAGATGATACTTTTTCAAAAGTTGTTGCGCATATTGGTGAATTTGGAACAACGGAAGTCACTATCCCTGAAGTAGTTCCTTCAGAACCGATTCTTTTAGCAATCTATAATCTTAATTTACAAAATGCAACATTAAGTCAAAAAACGAAAAATTCAAATGGAGGAATTGTATCTAGCGTCACTACTAAATTCCAAAGTTTTGAAGGATTTCAAAATACAGTCAGTTATGGATCGATGACAAATGATGATTATTGGTATCAATCAAATGATGTTTATTATCATTATCAAAAACAGCCTGCTGGTTATTATCGTTATTTTGCAGAAGAAGCTGATTTTATTGAGGCACGAGATCAAGCCTTCGATATATTTTCTCAAATGCAAAACATGTTAAAAGAATTAATCACAACAATGGATGTCCTTGAAACTGTTAGTGAAAATCAATACACCTACACCAATACATTTGAAATTAATGAAGCAGATAGTCAAGGAACAGTCAAATTGGACATCAGATTATATTTAAGTCAATCAAGGCTTACCGGATTTAATGTAGACATTGATTTAAGTGAAGTCAGTGGAGCTTCAGCTTCAATGGGCATAACTAAAGTAACGATGGAATTTAGCCAAATTGGAACCACTCAAGTTTGGTTGCCCGCAGCAGTAAATTAAATCAATTATTTATTAATTCTTTTTGATACCGACAGTTTTAAAAAACTATAAAAATACGCGAATTTTCAGCCCCTTAATGAAAATAACATTAATTATAACATTGACAATAAGCTCATTTTAGACTAAAATAAAAAAGTAATTTAATACGATTTTAAAGAAAGGAAAAAATATGGACGTTAAATTATTTCAAGACGAAAAAGTTGTAAAAAGTTGGGACTATGGTGTTTACAAAAGATGGTTCCGCGTTAGAGGATCTTTTACTTTGATTGTTACAAACAAGAGAGTGATTTCGATTTATGAAGGTAAAACCGATACTTCTCGTGATGATTATTACCTTTGCAACATTCAAAATGTCAGCGTGAATTATGCATTTAAGAGACACTTCTTCTTCTTTAAGAGAGGTAGTTTGGAAGTTTCGTTTGCTACTGATGTATTTGATGATGTTTCAGTTGTTGGTTTAAGCGCAATTAATAATAAACCGAGCCTCCTTCAAAGAATCCCACTTATTGGTAGACTTTTCGCTGGTAAGAAAGCTAAAGTTAAAGTTCACGTAGACGTGGCTAAAGACATTGTTCACAATCTCTCTACTTTAGTTATGGAACATAGCGCACTCGCAAAATAATTATGAGTCTTGTACTAGCTAAAGGCGAAGAAATTATTTACGAACGTAACTATGCTAAAAGTTTTGGTGGTGGCATAGGTAATATTACCATTACCAACAAACGTTTTATTAGTATGGTTACTAGCAAGCGTATTATTAAAAGACATGAATATAAAGTAGATGAGGTCGGTATCGTAAAAACCAGCGTTACACCAGTGAATGTCTTATGTTTTATTTTAACTGTAATTTTTGGTCTTGGTGGTTACTTTTTCTTTGAACTTCCGGATTTGGCAAAAAAAGTTGAAAGTCTCGAAGCTTTCTCACAAATCCCATTAGTACAACCTTTTATGTGGATTTGTATTGCATTTGCTGTAATTTCTTTGATTATTGGTTTATTAAGTTTAAGAAATGGTTTCTGCATTAAGATTAATGCGCAACAACGCAATTATTATAATCCTATTTCTACGGTTGGCAGTGCCGGAAAAGTTAAACCTATTAAATTGAGACCCAAATTAAAAGATGCAGAAGAAATAATGAGTTCTGTACCTGCAGCTTTAGCAAAAATAAAATATAATTTGGCAAAAGAACAATAAAATCGGAGCACATGAAAATGTGCTCTTTTTATTAATCTAAGATGTTTAATTAGTTTGCATCATCTTCTTTTTTTATAATTCGATTTAAGCTAAAATAAAAAGGTGTGTTTTAGATGAATAAGTATTGTTCATTGTAAACTACCATAATATATTTTTTTTTGCATAAAAGGAGTTAACAAAAATGAAACCAGTATTGATTACTATTGCCGGTGGTTCTGCTTCAGGTAAAACAACCGTTGTAGAACAAATTTTTAAAGCTCTTGGAAATGAAGATTTGATAATTATTAAACATGATGATTATTATCGTTGTCAAGATGATATTTCACTTGAAGATCGGCGACTTACAAATTATGATCATCCTTCATCTTTGGAAAATGACCTATTACTTAGTGATTTAAAAAAACTATTAAATGGTGAAGCAATCGATAAACCATTATATGATTTTGTGACTTACACCCGTAAAAAAGAAACAGAGCATATTGAACCTAAAAAAGTCATTATTTTAGAAGGAATTTTGGCACTTGAAGATGAAAGAATTAGAGATATTTCAGATATAAAGGTTTTTGTCGATTGTGATGATGATCTTCGTTTTATTCGCCGCTTACAACGCGATATTAACGAAAGAGGCAGAACCATGGATAATGTCATTAATCAATATTTAAAAACAGTAAAACCTATGCACCATCTTTTTGTAAATCCATCTAAACGATATGCCGATATCATCATACCTAACGATTATCATCATGATGTTGGTTGCAAGATGTTAATTAGAAACATTAAATCTATCATCAAAGAATGAACGATATCAATTTTAAAATAAATCTTGAATTAAAGTCATAATTAAGGTACTATATTATGGCAAATGGACCATTAGCTCAGTTGGTAGAGCAGCTGACTCTTAATCAGCGGGCCACAGGTTCGAGTCCTGTATGGTTCACCATTGGAATATTTGCGAAGATATTCGCATTTTTTAGAGAAAGAGAGTTAGGAGGACGACTCTCTTTTTTGCTTGAGTGGCTTGTGGACTTTCCTGGTCAGTGGGTCGCGAAATCGGTTAAAGCTAAATATTATTTATACAATTAATTAATAAACTTTTTAGAAATATTCCTATCAAGAGAATTACTTTGATTTTTCAAGCTAAATTACAAATAATGCACTGAAAACATTATGTGATAAAAGTTATTGTTGACAAGTATAATATTAAAAATTAAAATAATAACAAAAATTTAAAAAAGGAGGAATTATGAGGAAAAAAAGTATTGTGCCGATACTTGCTCTTTTAGTATTAAGTGCTTGTGGCGGCAAAGAAGAAACCACTTCTAACAGTGAAATTTCTTTGGGACAGTCGTCTAGCACGTCTCAAAGTTCAAATGTTTCTCAAGAAGTGAGTAGCAATAGCTTGTCTATTAGTGATTCTGAAAGTGTAGAGGATGATTCAACTTCTAGTGTTACAGAACCGGTTACTTTAAGCGAACAAGCTCTTGCGTCATTGCAAGGACAATTGGGTTTTGCTTGTTTGCAAGAAAAAATGCAGATTGCCATTAATTTCGGAGAGGATGTTGTCGATATTAAAATTATCGACGATGGTCAAGAAACCGAAAAAGTGCTTTTTAACCAAAACGGTTTGCCTGTCTCTTGTTTTTTAGCGATAAATAATCAGATTCAAGAGATGCCATCTAGCGATTTTTCAAGTTGGAATCAATGTCAAAATCCATTTGATAATTTGGAGGTTTCTGATTTTTCATTCGGTGATGAGACCTTTGTTTTAAATGATGATAAAGTAGCGAATGCTTCGATTTTTGTCACACCATTTGAAGAGGAGATCGAATCGTTAGAATTAATCGTTCAAGACGATGAAGTCGAAAGTATTGCAATTGTAACCGCGACTAATCAATATCAATATGATGTCGTTTTAAAAGGTAATGAAGTTATTCTTCCCGAAAAACCGGTGCCGTGTGCAAAAGAGGCGGCCCATGACACTTTAAAAGCAGCTTTTGAAGAGTTGAAAGAGAAATCTTTTACGGTTTCTTATTTAATTAAAAAAGATGGCGAAGATCATGGTTTAAATTATGTGTATAAATATAGCGACGAAGCCTTCTTTGCTGATGTCAATTACGATGACACTGTGCCTTTTGGCGTTGCAAGCGTTGAAGACAAATTATATAAATACACTTATGTCAATGAAGAACTTGTTCGTGGTGAACTTGTAAATAAAGAATATCGCGATTGTGTTCCCGTATATGGTGAAGATTTTGCTTTGGAATTATTGGAAAGCAAGGGAGAAGGAGTTTTTGAAGCGTATGATTTAATGCTTGAAAACGAGAGCCTTGTTTCTGCCGTGGCTCAGTTACTTGCTAAAGACGATAAAGCGATTGAATATGCAAAATACGCTAAAAACATCTCTGTTAAATTAGATGCAGATAATCATTTAAAAACAATTGAATTTGATTATGAAATGAGCAGTGATGACAGCGGAAAAGTAACTATTGAATTTAGCAATTTGAATTCGACGGTTATTGATTTTGACTTTTCACAATTGAAATCATTGGAAGAAGCAGATAATCCGGGCGACTGGAATGATAATAGTGCTTCAGAAAATTTTTAATCACAAGGAGGGATAAAAAATGAAAAAGAAAAATTTAATAATTGCTCTCAGTCTTGGATTAGTAATCAGTGCTATTACATGGGGTAGTTACATTAATATCTCTTCTAATGAAGAAAATTTCGATAATGAAAATAGTGATTCTTCCTTTGGATTTGGAAATGCGCTTCAATTAGCGGATGGCTCAAAAGTTGTTACTTCGAAAGATACTAAAAATATCGATCCTTATGTAGGAGTTCAAGTTTCAGAAGAAAATGAAGGAAAACGATCAATTCGCTTTTTTGCGGCTATTTCAACTTTGGATGTTAACGCGTCATTTACTAGAACGATGTATCAAGGTATTTCAAACACAATTACTAAAGAAAAAGAAATATACCATTTAACTAAAGCTTATTCTTCGTTGAGCGATGGTGATACTGTCTACAATCCTAGCGATTATGGTAATAATTATCATTATTTTATTACATACACCATGAATAACATTCCGGAAGATCATTGGTTGGATACCTTAAAAGTAACGGTAAGAGTAGGGGAATTTTATAAGTCAATCAACGCAAATGTTATGGGTGTTATCTTAAAGGAACAAGGAGATAATCAAGATTTAACTTACACGTTGACTTCTGAAGGTCACTATAGCGTTGCGGCAGCAACCGATTCAATAGAAGAAGCGATAGTGATGCCTTATGCCGGTAACTTTAAAGGCGGAGAGAGATACGTTGCCAGTGATTATGGCATTGTCGATACGGTAGCAAGCAGTGGCTTTTATCGTGCTGCAAATACACTTTCTAGAGTTAGTTTACCGGATACGATCGTTTCTTTTGAAAAATACGCATTCAGAAATTGCGATAAAATCAAAGATTTTACATTTCCGAAAAATCTTAAGACAATCGCCTTGGATGGTTATGGAACTAACTCTTTAAGCGCGGTAGCTAATATGACCGGATTAAAACGTGTGCGATATGAATCGATCGCCTTGGAATCAGCGAATATCGATATATTAAAATCGGCTGCGGAGTTAGAAAGTCTTATCATTGGAGCAGAAGTTGCCTCTATTCCGGAAGGGACATTTGTCGCGTCACTTAATCTTCAAGAATTTAAATATGAAGGATCTAAAGCACAATGGGAAAATGTCCAAGTAGGCAATATGAATTACGTTTTCCGCGATAATTATCTTGTGTGCACCGATTCTTTAAAATACGATATTACTTTTGATCCTAATGGAGGCTCTTTGACAATCGATGATACTACATATACCTCTAGCGATCCGTATGTTATTAGCGAATGGGAAAACAAAAAAATTCAAATTTTTTCAAACATTCCTACCTTTGATGAACAACATCGCTTTGAAGGGTGGTATAGTTCTAATACCTTTGAAGAAGATACCAAACTTCAAACCAAAGAAATCGTTGTCACCGGAAATGTCACATACTATGCAAAATATTCTGAATATTCTAGTGATGATGGACACGATTATCAATCGGCAATACCGCTTGTATTAGAACAAGTTTATAGTCGTACCACAAGCGCCGATGGTTTTAAAGCATTCTATTTTAAATATACACCACAAGTAACTGACGTATATTATTTTACGGACATTAAAACCGATAGTTATTCAGACAATATTGCATATTTATATGAATTAGAAGATGATGGAACGTTAGATGAAACTACTTATTTAACTAAAGATGATGATAGTGCCTACGGCAACAGATTTTCAATCGGATATCAATTGGAACAAGGCAAAACTTACATCTTTAAGGCCGCTACGGAAAGCATTTATTCTTATGGAGAAATGAACGTTGCGCTACGAACTATCGATGGCGATAGTGAAGACGAAATACAGACGATTCAATATCAGCAACAAGTTGATGCAAGAGTCGGTTCCTCAAATTATAAAAGGTATTTTACTTATACCCATAATATTGATGAAAAGGATATAAGAATGACCATCGAGTGTGCTTTCTCACCGCAAGTATCAATGGTTGCTTCTGATGAAACCGTAATCTTATCAAATGCTTCGGTTTCTGCTTCAACTAACAATAAATATTTTGATTTAAGTGGATTACAAAAAGGCGAAACATATACTATTACATTTGGTGCAGTCGCCGGAAGACCATCAAGCGGTGAATGTACGATTGTCTTAGATCAAATTCCTAAAGGAGCTACCAAAAATAATGGTATTGAAATTCAACTTGATCAGTTGACTGATGTCGATTGGAATGCCGGTATTCATGAAAGCATTAGGAATAGCTACAGCGCCACTTATACATCTACATTCTCGGCAGTGTATTATTCTTTTGTGCCTTCTCACGATATGGTTGTAGAGTTAGAAGTCGAAGGGTTAAGTTACAGTAATCCGATATATGCTTACATAGGAAACGAAAATGAAAATTCGGCTAGAGTTGGTGAACTAGGTTCTTCCGGTACCAATTCTTCCGGTTATCAGTATATATCACCAAGCAGCGGTACAGCAGGCATTTATTTATCTTTAAAAGCTGATAACTACTATAGTTTCAAATTTATGGGTCAAAGTTCTAGCAGTTTTGTCCATTGTACATATTCAATTCAATTTAAGGTTACAGAGATAACGAGTACGTCTACAATGGAAGAACCCCATGAAATAGAATTCAATGATTTTGTAAGTGAATATTATGTTACAACTGATGTTATGGGATTCACTAATGTCTATGAATATTTTAAATTCATCGTTAAAGGTGGTAACGTTAATAAAATGGAATTCTTTAGATCAGTCAATATCGAACTTTATAAAGTTGATGGCGATGCAGTGACGCTATTTGATCAATGGACGGATACGGATTCGATTACAAAAACCAGCGAAGGTGAAGATTTATGTCTCAATGAAGGCGAGACATATATTATGAAAGTGGTTTATACTAATTATAACAATAATCTATTAAGATTTAGATTCTCATTGGCGTAAAAGTCAATATCAAATATGTTTAGCCGTTTAAAAAATAGCGAGAGTTAATTCTCGCTATTTTTTAGTTTTAATATATTGAAACAAACTTATTTTAAGTATCCGAATTTTCTCACACTGAATTTTTTAATATGCTTGTTTATTTATCTATTTATATTGACTTATACTCTATAATAATTTCTTTTTAATCGTGGACTTAAAGTCGCTAGGATTTCGTGTGGTGAAATGTTGTATAACTTGGCTAAATCGATCACTTTAATGTGTGGACCGATGATTTCAAGTGGTTTTGAAGGATCGAGAACTTCGCGCGAAAAAAACATCATATGATCCATGCAAGTTTTGCCGATTTGCGGTAAGTAATCATCTTGATACGCGATGGTCTTTCGCTTGGAATTCCATCCGTCGCTATATCCTAAAGGTATCGTGATGACGTTTCCTTGACTTTGACATACACCAAGTTGATCATAGCCTACCGTTTCTTTTTCACTAACGGATTTTATTCGATATATTGGCGCAAAACATTCTAGACAAGGTTTTAAATCCGAATATTGAGAACTGATACCATAAAGATATAATCCGATTCGACATGCGTTTGTTTCGGGAATTGATTTTTCGATAAAGTATGATGATGAAGTGTGGATAATTAAAGAAGGGTAGTCTTTAAATTTCTGAAGCATCCGTTTGAAAGTTTGATATTGTTCATCAAATTTGTTTTCATCGGCGAAATGAGTATAAATTCCTTTTAGATTCAAATGACTGTTTTTAATGATTGAAATTGCTTTATCGATCTCTTTTTCGACGATGCCTAAACGATTGAATCCTGTCTCTAACGCGAGATGAATTGAAAAAGGAATGCGACTTTTTGAAAGTTCTTCTAAATATTCTATTGATGAGATTGAAAGAGTTATTCGATAACTGTAAAGAATATTTAATTCATTTGCCGGTTCAAAAAGGAGTATTGGAGTTTGGATTAAATTTTTTCTGATTGAAATGGCTTCTTCAAATGTGGTGACCGCTAACATCGTTGCGCCTAAAGAAGAAAATAATTTTGAACATTCTATAAGTCCGTGACCATAAGCGTTGCTTTTCACTACAGCGATGATGTCTTTTCCGGATTTTTTGCGTAAATAAAGAAAATTATTCTTCATATTCTCAAGATTGATATTTAAAAAAGTCCGCATAATTTCACCCATTTAATGGTATGAATAATGCGAACTTAACATTCTAAATTATTTTAATTTCAACGATGTTAATAAACTTTCGAATTTGGTAGCGGCGATACTTTCGTCTTCGCCTTCTAATTCAATTGTGAAGGATGTACCGCTGACGATAATGAGTGCCATAACATTCATAATTGATTTAAGATCGGCTCGTTCATCATTGATAACTAGCGTCGAAGAACATTTGTATCGATTGGCCTCGGCGACTAAATCCGCGGACAGCCGCGAGGTAAGACCGAGAGGATTATTGACTTTGCCTTCAATTTTAATCACTTTGACCACCTCCTAACATTAAAATTTTACAATAAAATAAACTCGTTTAGCAAGGCTTTTCAAAATTATAGGATGGAAAAGTCTTTCTTGATGTATTATGATATAAACGAGGTGGAAATATGAATTATAAAGTAAGAAAAGCGATCATACCCGCGGCAGGTCTCGGTACTCGTTTTTTACCTGCGACTAAAGCCCTTCCTAAAGAAATGCTTCCGATAATTGATATTCCGACAATTCAATATATAGTGGAGGAGGCACGTCAATCAGGTATTGAAGAAATTTTGATTGTTACTAATAGCAATAAAACCTCGATTGAGAAGCACTTCGATGTCAGTTATGAACTGGAAACACGTTTAAAAGAAAGCGGTAAAAACGAAGAAGTGAAAATGATTCGCAATATCGCCGAGATGGCTAATGTTTATTTTGTCAGCCAAAAAGAACCCAAAGGTTTGGGTCATGCGATTTTGTGTGGTGAATCTTTTGTAGGAGACGAACCATTTGCTGTGTTGTTAGGCGATGATTTAGTGGTCAATCGTCATGGAGAACCAGCTTTAAAACAGCTGATTAAAGCATACGAAAAAACGAACACTTCAATTCTTGGAGTTCAAAAAGTCGATCAAAATGATGTTTCAAAATATGGCATTGTGGCTCCTAAAGAAAAAGTAAGCGATTTGTTTGAAATTTCCAATATGGTTGAAAAACCAAAAGTTGAAGAAGCGCCTTCTTGTGAAGCTGTTTTGGGTCGCTATGTTTTAACTCCGAAAATATTTGAATTATTGAAAACCCAAAAACCCGGCAAGGGTAACGAAATTCAATTGACGGATGCTTTAAAGCGTCTTTTGGAAAGTGAAAAGATCTATGCTTGCCGTTTTGAAGGCGAAAGATATGATGTCGGCGATAAATTCGGCTTTGTAAAAGCCACGATTGATTTTGCTCTCGATCGCAATGATTTAAAAGAGAAAGTGCAAAACTATCTTCAAGGTTTAAAATTTTAGATTCTATATCAATCTTGATATAGAAATCTCGTCATTTATGGTATATACTAATTAATGGTTTTTATTAGGAGGAAATAAGAATGGAAGAAAATACCAAAAAATCTTTCCTTTCAGTTGATGGAAACACGGCGACTGCGTTAGCTTCCTACAATTTCACTGAAGTGGCAAGTATTTATCCGATTACCCCATCTTCAACGATGGCTGAATTAGTCGAACAATACGCTTCAGAAGGAAAGAAAAACTGCTTTGGAACTGAAGTTAAAGTTGTGGAAATGCAATCTGAAGCAGGTGCATCGGGAACTGTACATGGTGCTTTGCAAGCCGGAGCTTTGGCGACAACTTACACCGCTTCGCAAGGTCTATTGTTGATGATTCCGAATATCTATAAATGGGTCGGTGAAATGTTGCCGGCTGTTTTGCATGTCTCGGCTAGAAGTTTGGCGACACGTTCGCTTTCGATATTTGGCGATCATCAAGATATTTATGCAGTGAGACAGACCGGTGTGACTATGCTTTGTTCTCATTCGGTTCAAGAATGTGCGGATTTAGCGCCTTTGGCACACTTGATTGCCATTAAATCTGAAGCTCCTGTAGTCCACTTCTTCGATGGTTTTAGAACTTCACACGAAATTCAAAACGTGGAATTCGTCGATAATTCCGAATGGAACAAATTAATCGATCAAGAAAAATTAGAAAATTTTAGAAAAAGAGCTTTAAATCCACATACTCATGCTGTAACTCGCGGTGGGGCTGAAAATGACGATATCTATTTCCAAGGCCGCGAAGCTCAAAACCAACACTTTGCTAAAGTTGTGGAAATCGCAGATGAGTATTTTAAAAAGGTCAGTGAATTAACCGGCCGTGAATATGCGCCATTTGTTTATTATGGTGATAAGAATGCCACTCGCGTGATTGTGGCGATGGGCTCAGTTACTGAAACCACTCGCGAAGTGGTTGATGCTTTAAATGCTAAGGGTGAAAAAGTAGGTTTAGTAAAAGTTCATCTTTATCGTCCTTTCGCTAGTGCCTATTTTGTTAAAGCCTTGCCATCAAGCGTTAAAAAGATCGCTGTTTTGGATCGCACCAAGGAAATCGGGGCGACCGGCGAACCGCTTTATTTGGATGTTGTCGCTGCTTTACGTCAAGAAGGCCGCAATGTCGATGTCGTTTTAGGAGGTCGTTATGGCCTTTCAAGCAAAGATACGCAACCGAAACACATTAAAGCAGTTTACGATTTCTTAGATAGCGATAAAAATTGGAATTCATTTACGGTTGGAATCGTCGATGATGTCACTCACTTATCGATTCCGGTCGATGATTCTTTCCACGTTGAAGGTGATTACACTTCTTGCTTATTCTATGGATTAGGATCTGATGGTACTGTTTCGGCCAATAAATCTTCAATTAAGATCATCGGTGATGCCACCGGACAATATGCGCAAGCATATTTCGCTTACGATTCCCGTAAAGCAGGCGGTGTCACTCGTTCACACTTGCGTTTCGGAAAAAAACCGATTCATTCGACTTATTATATCGAACATGCTGATTTCTTATCATGCTCGCTCGACAGTTATATTTACAAGTTTGATATGCTCAAGTGCTTGAAGATGGGCGGAACATTCTTACTTAACACCGATATTCTTCCTGATGAATTAGAAGCTAAACTTCCAAATCGTGTTAAGAAACAACTTGCCGATAAGAAAGCTAAATTTTATATTATCGACGCAAATGCGATCGCTGCAAAAATCGGATTAGGTCGAAGAACAAACACTATTTTACAAGCTAGTTTCTTCTACTTGAATCAAAACATTATGCCTTATGCCGAAGCTCAAGATTGGATGAAAAAATTTGCCAAGAAGAGCTATGCCAAAAAAGGCGATGAAATCGTAAAGATGAACTGGGATGCAATCGACGCTGGTGCCGATGGCTTAATCGAAGTCGAAGTGAAACCGGAATGGTCTTCATTACCTTTGAATCAAACTCAAACCGCTAGTGACGATGAGTACTTTGATTCATATGTCAACGTTATCGGATCTTTAGACGGATACAATTTACCGGTATCTAAATTTACCGAATACGAATTATTGGATGGTACGATGCGCAATAATGTGACCTTTAAGGAAAAACGTTCCATTGCCGACAAAGTTCCGATGTGGATTAAAGAAAATTGTATTCAATGCGGACAATGCGCCTTCGTTTGTCCTCATGCAACCATAAGGGCCTTTATGCTCACTGATGAAGAAGTGAGTAAGATTCCGGGTAATAAGGATGTCTTAGATGCGCTTGGCGGACCGAACGTCAAAGGATTAAAATATCGTATTCAAGTGACACCGCGCAACTGTGTCGGATGTGGACTTTGTGTCGTTGAATGTCCAGGAAAACAAGGTCAAAAAGCTTTACAAATGGTTGAATCAAAGACTCAATTTGATCAAGAACCCGCTGCTGATTATCTTTATAAAGAAGTCCCATATAAAGAAGGATTATTCCCGACAACGACCGTTAAAGGTGCAAGTTTCTTGATGCCATATGTCGAAGTATCCGGAGCATGTGCCGGATGTGGTGAAACACCATATTATCGTTTGGTCTCACAACTTTTTGGTAAAGATATGTTAGTGGCCAATGCGACCGGATGTTCTTCAATTTATAATGGTTCTACTCCTTTAACACCATTCTGCACCGATAAAAATGGCGAAGGTATCGCTTGGGCTAACTCGCTATTTGAAGATAACGCTGAATATGGTTACGGTATGAGAGTTGCAACCAACTATAAGTTGGCACAAATCGTTAAAATCTTAGAAGAAAATAAAGATAATGTCGAAGATGAACTCAAAGATTTAATCAATCAATATATCGAAAAAATCAAAGATCGTAAATTTGTAAGAACGATCGTCGATCGGTTAGTAAGTTTAATCAAGGCTTCTAAAAATGAAGAAATCAAGAAGGTCTTGGAATTTGAAAGAGATTTGATTGATAAATCAGTATGGATTGTCGGTGGTGACGGATGGGCTTACGATATCGGTTATGGCGGATTAGATCACGTTGTTGCCAATGAAGAAGACGTCAACATCTTAGTCTTGGATACCGAAGTTTATTCAAATACCGGTGGTCAATCTTCTAAATCTTCACAAACCGGATCCATCGCTAAATTTACGGCTTCCGGTAAAAAAACTGCGAAAAAGAATTTGGCGATGATGGCGATTTCTTACGGCCATGTCTATGTCGCTCAAATAGCAATGGGCGCCAATAAAATGCAAGCGATTAAAGCTTTGCAAGAAGCTGATAGTTATGATGGACCATCGCTTATCATCTGCTATTCGCCATGTCAAGCCCATGGTATTAAGGGTGGTTTAGCTAACTCGCAATTGACCGAAAAGAAAGCTGTTGAATGTGGTTACTTCCCGATTTTCCGTTATGATCCACGTTTGGAAGCTCAAGGTAAAAATCCGATGCAGTTAGATTGCCCAGAACCTGACTTCTCTAAATTCAGAGATTTTGTGATGTGTGAGACACGTTATTCACAACTTCCGAAAGTTAATCCGGAACACGCCGAAGAATTGTTGACTAAATCACAACAATATGCGGCAATGCGTTGGAAGAGATTTAAAAAATTAGCTGATTAATACTAAAAAACCTCAATGCAAATTGAGGTTTTTTTTTTATTATTTTTTATTTAAAAATATAAAATTCAGTAGTTCCTCTTTAGAAGGATAGTCATCGAGTGGATGAGACACTGCGTAAGAACCATTGGCGATGGCAAATGTTAAGATTTGCTTTAATGAATAAGGAAGTGAATTTTTGCATTCTTGATACATATAAAGAACTCCGGCCATAAAAGCATCACCGGCTCCAAGAGTATTTAAGCAAGAACACTTTATAGCGGGTAACGAAATATGAAAATCATGATAATAAACCTCAGCACCTTCTTGACCTTTTGTAATAAATAATAAACAATCTTTCTTTAAATTACTTGAAGAGATATTTAATATTTTTGCTTCATCTTCACTCATTTTAAGAATATTGCAAAGGGGAAGAATTTTAAGATATGTCTCTTTCATTTTTGCACTAGAAGCAAATAATGAAGGACGAAGGTTCACATCAAAACTGACTATCTTATTTTGTTCGTTTAAAAAACCCATCAATTTTTCCGTTTTTTCTTCGCCTTGCTTAGACGTTAATGGTAAAGAGGCAAAGTGGAAAAGATCACATTCTAAAATTAGCATACCGACCTTTTCATCGTTTAATAATTCATAAGCACGATTTTCTTCAAAGTGAAAATGACGTTCTCCATTTTGATCGATTGAGACTTTGGAAACACCGCTTTTATATTTTTCTTGCTGAGAAATGAAAGCGGTAATCTTAGGATGATTGATTAAATCATGTTTTAAAATCGATCCTTCTTTGTCATTGCCGATTGAAGAGCAAAAATAACATTTCTTGCCTAAGTGTGAATACCTTTTTGCGACATTATACGGAGCACCGCCTGCATAATATAGTGTTTTTTTCTCTTCAACGATATCTAGAATCATTTCGCCAAATAACGCAATCATAAAGACCCTCTCTTTTTTAATTACTATAACACGATACCTAAATAAATAATACTGCTTATTTGAAAGACAAAAAGAATTTGTGATTAATATTTCGACATGCTTTAAATTTGCAAATCAAACATTTTAAATTTTAATGTTTATGTTAAAACGTAATGTATAATGATAATTATTTAATAAAAACTTTTATTGCTTATATAAAATTTTTTCATATTTAAAATATTTAGTTATGTTAAAGAGATAAAAGCAATCAAATTATCGGCTTTTCAATAATTGATTCACTAGTTTGCATTTATTAATATATGACAATTACTTAAAGGTTTTTTAGATATTTATAAAATTTAATTGACGAAAAAATGCCTTTTGAATTATTATTATATGTGGCACTAATTCGCCAATTGTAGTCCCGGTAAGACAAACAATTATTAGGAGGAATTATTCATGCAACGTCAAACAACTATTGCAAAAGCCAAAGACATTGAACGCAAATGGTATGTGGTTGATGCAGCCGACAAACCATTAGGTCGTTTAGCCTCAGAAGTCGCGGTTTATTTAACAGGCAAAAATAAAGCGATTTATACTCCGAATGTCGATTGTGGTGATTATATCATCATCGTCAATGCCGCTAAAGTCGCTTTCTCTGGTGATCAAGAAGCTAAAAAGTACTATTATAATGCTTCCGGTTATGCAAGAGGAATCAGAAAAAGATCTGCCGGAGTGATGAAAAGAGAATATCCGGTTGAGATGGTAGAAAGAGCCGTTTGGGGAATGTTACCTAAAGGTCGATTAGGAAGACAAATTTATAAAAAATTATTTGTCTACGAAGGTAGTGAGCACAAGCAACAAGCTCAAATTCCTGAAGTGCTCAATTTAAAGTATTAGGAGGAAAGATAAATGCCAGCTAAGAAAAAAGCTCAGGATGTCGTATATTATGGTACTGGGCGTAGAAAATCTTCAATTGCCAGAGTTTATTTGACTCCTGGTAAAGGTACAATCGTTGTCAACGGTAGAGATGTTAACGAATATATGCCATATCCAACATTAGTTATGGATTTGAAACAACCATTAGTTTTAACTTCTTCCGAAGATAAGTTCGATGTAAAAGCTACCGTATATGGCGGAGGATTTACAGGACAAGCCGGAGCGATTCGTTTAGGTATTGCTCGAGCATTGTTAAATGTTACGCCAGAAATGCGCAAACCTCTCAAAGTAGCAGGAATGCTTACGAGAGATTCTCGTGCTAAAGAACGTAAGAAATACGGTCTTAAAGCTGCACGTCGTGCACCGCAGTTCAGCAAGCGTTAATCGCAAATTACAAAATTCAAAAAAGCTCGGAAATTCTTTATCTCCGGGCTTTTCTTATGCCCAAAATTCTGAAACGGCTGTCCAAATTTGGCGTGATTTGAACCGTTTTCTATGGGTTT
>CANQCZ010000009.1 GCA_947591215.1 uncultured Bacilli bacterium
AAAGAATTGTTTGGAATGTCGACAAAAGATAGCGTTATTCAGTCAGTTCCCTATTACGTGAATTTTGGCGATTTAGGTACTTCGGATTAATCGTACAAAACACAATATTTTAAATATGCAATCGTCAATTGTATTTAAGCTATGGAAATCATGGACAACAAAAAGATCATGATTTAGGCGACGGCAATAATAAGTTTATAAAATCACTTTCTTCACATATTAAAACGTGAAGGGACAATCAATATATGAAATTAAAATTTATTCCGGTAATTCTTACTAGCACGACTTTAATAACCGCAACTTTAACTAACGATACGATGCCATTTCAATATCGATATGAAATACGCGCCGATTCTTTTCATCCGATCGAAGAATTGAATTTGTATTATTATAAAGAAGAATTGATTGAAACCTACGAAAAGCTTTGTTTAAATTTAGATGCTATTTATAAAGAGAAAGCAATTCGCGCAAATCTTCATTTGTTTGAGTTTAATAGTCGCATTAAGGCTGCATATCAAGAAGGGATTATACATCTTACTGTCGGAAGTGGTCGTGGATTTATGATTAGCGGTGAATTGCGGAAAGATCAATGCGATTCTGAAACGATTAGAGAAAAATATTACTTTTTAGATCTCTTTAAGTGATATTATGTAATTGAGGTGAAGTTTGTGATTCCTAAGTTATGTCAATTTCAAGACTCTAAAGTTGTCGAAACACTGAAAAAAGAAGAAGTTGTTGCCTTCCCGACGGAAACAGTGTTTGGTTTGGGTGCAATATACGATAGTAAAAAAGCTTTTGATCGTTTAGTTGCTATAAAAAAGAGGACGCCAGATAAACCTTTTACGGTAATGGTCGCAGATGTTGACGATATTGAAAAATTGGCTAAAGTCGGCGAAGCTGAAAAAAGAATTATTAAGCGCTTTATGCCAGGAGAGATTACTATTTTATTACCACCTCAAGATAATTTATATGATTGGGTAACTTTGAATCAAAAGACGATCGGAATTAGAATCAGCGCTTCAAAGGCTGTTTGTGATTTGATTCGTCGCGTAGGAAAACCACTTCTTGTAACCTCTTGCAATATCAGTGGCGAACCGCCGATTTTAAACGCACTTGAGGCATATCAAAAATTTGAAGGAGTGGTTGAAGTGATTGTTGAAGGACATAGTGAGACAAATATTCCTTCAACGATTGTCGAATGCGTTGATGGAACAATAAAACTTATAAGACTCGGAAATATTCCCTTTGAAATGATCGAGAAAGTTTGGAAAGGAAATGAATAATGAAAATTGCAGTTGCGTCTGACCATGGTGGTTTTGAATTAAAAGAGAAAATAAAAGAATTTTTGCAAAAAGAAAATTATGATGTAGTTGATTATGGCACTGATTCTTTAGAATCGTGTGATTATCCGACATTTGCGTATAAAGCGGCGAAAGCCGTTCAATGTAAACAGGCGGATTTAGGAATTGTTTGCTGTACAACCGGAGAAGGTGTTTCCATTACATGCAATAAATTAAAAAATATTCGTTGTGGTCTGGTTTATAATCTAGATACATCAAGACTGATTAAAGAGCACAATGATTGCAACATGATGGCATTAGGGGCTAAGTATACTTCTAGTGAAGATGCTTTAAAATATGTCGAGAGTTTTATAAAAACGCCTTTCAGCGGCGGTCGTCATCAACGAAGAGTTGATTTAATTAAGAAATACGAAGAAGAATAAAAACACAAATTAAAGCGTTGAAATTTACGATTTGCTTAAATTTCAGCGCTTTTATAATGCACTAATGGAACTAAACAAGGAACTTTAAGGAGATTATATTAAGGCATTTTACATAAATAAAAAAGGTCATTATGAGAAGAAACAGAAACTTCCAAATAAAAAAATTTGAAAGAGAGAGTATATATTTTTATCATTTGGGCAACCTTATACTAGAGGTGAAAAAAATGAAAAAATTTTGGAAAAAGATATCTTCATGGAGTCCTGAAGCAAAAACAGGTTTAGTGCTTTCTTTAGCCGCAACGACAGTATTAGGAGGAGTATTATTATTTGAAAGTTTTTCAGATAATGGCGTTAGTAATGATCCTAACTCACATGGTCCATCTGTTAGCGTTGATGTCGGTAATAACCCAAATTCAACCGATGACCCTGTTGTGGAACAAGAAGAAACTTTCGTTAAGCCGTTTACAGTTAATGCCACCGCAAGCAGATATTATTTTGATATGGCTGATGATGAAGAAACAAGACTTAATGCAGTGGTCGAAGTACCTGGTAGCACTAATAAATATATGAAAAGCGTCGGTGTTGATTATACTTATACCGGTGGTCAATTCAACGTTGTTGCTTCATTAAGCGGTTTGGTTAAAGATATCATTTCAGATCCGACTTATGGGGAGATGGTATATATCGAACATGCAAACAATATAACTACGGTTTATTCCTCGCTTAAAGATGTTAAAGTGAAGAAGGGCGATAATATCGCTCAAGGTTCGATTATTGCGATGTCCGGTGAAAGTCTTTATACTTCAGAATTAGGAAATTCGTTACATTTTGAAGTTTTAAAAGGTAACTCACATCTTAATCCTGAAAAAGTATATTCTTCTTTAGTTTCTAACATTTAAAAGAAAAAACTATTGAAGTCAATAGAAAATTAAAGACAAGGTGTTACAGAATTAATTTGTAACGCCTTGTTTTATTTATTTTTTTTAAAATAGGGATATTTTATTCAAATCATTCTTTTCCGTTAGCTTTTGTAATATAAAAAATTTTTAAATATTAAAAAATCCACTATTGATTAATAGAGGATAAATTATGTTTGTGTGTAAAAATTGTGGTAATAAAGACCCGATATATATCGGATATATAAAGGGTAAACCATATTGTCGTAAATGCATTTTAATGTTGCATGAAAACGAAGAAGAAATGCCGATTGATAACGATGTGAAAGGCTTTGATTATGTTATGCCTTTTACTTTATCAAAAGAACAGAAAGCCATCTCACAAAAATTGGTAAAACATTATTTTGAAAAAAAGAATTCTTTTATAGAAGCGGTATGTGGTGCGGGAAAAACCGAAATAGTTTTTGAAGTTATTAAACAATGTTTAAAGGAAAAAGGAAAAGTCGGATTTGCTATTCCAAGAAAAGATGTCGTTATCGAATTGGAGACGAGATTTAAAGAATCTTTTAAAAATTCGACGATTGTTTCGGTTTATGGGTCACATCACGATATTTTAAACGCCGATATCATTTTATTGACGACTCATCAACTTTTCCGATATAAAAATTATTTTGATTTATTGATCGTTGACGAGATCGATGCCTTTCCATTTAAAAACAACGATCTTTTGGAAACGATGTTAAATAAGGCGGTTAAAGGAGTCACAATTAAAATGTCGGCAACGCCTGATGAAGCGGAGATTGAAAAATACAAAAAAGCAGGTACATATCTATCGTTACACCATCGTTTTCATGGACATCCTTTAATTGTACCACAGACTAAATGTATTCCATTTGGTAAACAATGGGTGGTTCTATATTATCTTCTCCATTTTAAACAACAGCATAAACCGGTTTTCGTCTTTGCTCCAACAATCATAAAAGCGGAAAAGTTATTTAAGTTTCTTAAACTCTTTGTGCCTAATGGCGCCCTTGTTCATTCTAAAGAAGCGCAAAGAGAACAAATTATTGAATTATTTCGTAAAGGAAGGTATCAATACTTAGTAACAACTTCTATTTTAGAAAGAGGAGTTACAGTTAAGGATCTTCAAGTAATAATTTTTGAAGCCGAACATGAAAATTACAATAAAGGAACTTTAATTCAAATGGCCGGAAGAGTAGGACGCAAAATAGATGCTCCAAACGGCGAAGTTATTTTTATTGCTTCTTACAATACTTCATCAATTAAAGAATCGATTGACAAAATCAAGTATGAAAACTCGATGTAAAATTTGCTTCGCTGAATATTATAAAACAACACTAGGTGAACTAGTGTTCGGCAGTGAGATATGTTCTAGTTGTTTAACAAAAATGAAGCCGTGTTTTTTAAGATTTAAATTAAAAGATTTTTCAGGATTAGCAATTTATCCATATGATGAAATGCTCAAAACATTGATTTTTCAATTTAAAGGAGGAAAAGATTATGAATTAAAAGATATTTTTTTAAAACCATATTCAAAATATCTAAGCAGTAAGTATCGAAATCATATTATGGTTCCTATTCCATCTGTAAAAGAAAGTGATAAAGCGCGTGGATTCAATCACGTGGAAGCGATTTTTGAAATTTTAAATTTACCGATTTGTCATGCGTTATATAAAACTGGAAATATAAAACAGGCAAATCAGCCCTTATCTAAACGCAAAAAAATAACAGAACATTTATTCGTCAAAAACGATGTAAATTTGACAAATCTAGACATTTTGATTGTCGATGATGTATTAACGACAGGAAATTCTGTTTTTCGAGCAATTCAATTAGTGCAGAAAATGCACCCAAAATCGATAAAAATACTGGTTTTATCGATAAATTGTCGATTTTTGAAGAACTTTGACACACGAAAACTTTTGGATTTAAAAGTAAAGTAGTCAATAATCCAATTGTAGTAACAAGTAGGAAAGGTGGTAAAAAAGATGACAGGAAAAGTTAAATGGTTTAACGCCGAAAAAGGGTTCGGATTCATCAACCGTGGGGAAGGAGAAGATATTTTTGTTCACTATTCCCAAATTTTGGAAGATGGATATCGTTCTCTTGAAGAAGGTCAAGAAGTTAGATTTGATCTCGCGGAAACCGAACGTGGATTACAAGCGAAAAATGTTGTAAAAATTTCATTGTAAGACTATTGAGCCTCGTCGTAGACGGGGCTTTTAAATTGCCCAAGTACCATTTTTAAAGATGGTTATTTCGCGATGATCTTCCGTTGCCGCGATAATTTCTAGATCATCAGTTCCAATCATAAAATCAACGTGTACTAAAGAATCATTACCACCATGAGCCAATAATTCTTCTTTGCTCATGGAAGTTCCGCCTTCTAAATTCATCGAATAGCATTGACCTAAAGCTAAATGACATGAAGCATTTTCATCAAAGAGAGTATTGTAAAATAGAACCCCGCTTTGATAAATCGGAGAATTGCAAGGTACTAGAGCGACTTCACCTAATCGAGAAGAACCTTCATCGGTGTTAATTAAGGATTTTAAAACGTCGATATTTTTTTCGGCTTCACAGGAAACAACTTTTCCGTCTTTAAATATAAATGAAAAATTCTCAATCAGCTTTCCTTCATAACTCAAGGGCTTGGTTGAAACCACTTTACCATTGATGGAATTTCTTTCGGGCATCGTAAAAACTTCTTCAGTGGGCATGTTAGGATTAAAAAGGATGTCAGTGTTTTCGCGATATTCCGCGCCACCCGCCCAAATATGACCTTTAGGAAGTTTAATTTCAAAATCGGTACCATTTAAAGAGCGATAATGAAGTGAAACTATCTTTAAAGCGTTGAGCATCTCACATTTATCGTGAAGGCGTTTATCGTGGACATTCCATGCTTCGATACAATCATTATTTTCATCGATTCTGACACATTTTAAAATTTCTTCCCAAAGAGCTTGTTTCGCAGCACTTTTGGAAAGATTCGGAAAAACTTTTTTAGCCCAAGCTGCGTTTGGAACGGCCGCCACACACCATTGCAATTGACTTGCCATATAAGGATCACTATATTTTGATAAAGCTTTTGATGAAGCGAAAGATGCTGCTTGAATTTTCTTTTGATTTAAGCCTTTTAATAAATCTGGATCATTTGAACTTAAAGAGATTCTTGCAAATTGATGTTCAAGATAATACTTTTCTGATTCGATTGTCGGTTGCGGGATGGTTTTTAATGTCTTTATACTTTTATAGCGATAATTGGTTCTGGTGATTTTATCTGACGACCAATTGATAACAACATCTGATGCTCCGTGTTTATAAAGCGAAGAAACAAGTATTTCGACAAATTTATATTCTTCGATTGGAGCTTTAATTCGAACGGGTTGTCCTTTTTGAATATTAACTCCTTTAACTGCGATTAATTCGGCATATTTTTTTAAAAGCTTATTTGTAATTTTCATATCTAATACCTCATATTGCTAGTATAAACAAAAAAGAAAATCTTTTCAAAACAAAGAAAAATAACTTTGCTAGGGCTTAAGAAATTACAACTAAAGATTTAAAAATCGAACTTATGATGATATGATAGACATAGAAAATATTTATTAATGTCTATAGGAGGAAAGCGATGGAACCAAATGCTGAAAAAAATGTAAAAAAAGCTCCATATAAAAATTGGGCTTTAGCGGTTTTTGTTGCATTACTAGTCATTCTTTTTGTTTTGGGGAGAGAATTATTTTCACGTTTTACCGCGGAAAATATTTATGTTTTTATTATAGTTACAGTTTTAGTCGGTTATGGATTTAATGCGATTATCTATGAATTGGGTCGTTTGATTATGGGAAAGATTTGCGGCTATCGTTTAGTCTCGTTGAATTTGTTTGGTATCACAATAAGAAGAAAAGATGGCAAATTAAAACTGGGAGTAGAATCTTTTGAAAATTTGGGTGGAAAAACCGTGATGGCACCTAAAAATGATAAAGCTAAACCGATTCCTTATCTTTTAGGTGGGGGAATATTATATCTTATTGTCTCATCGATTCTTTTTACGATAGCTATGGTTTATAAAAATATGGAAGATTTCAGTTGGGGAATCGTCGTTGTCATTGCTATTGGAATGGTTTTGAATGTATATTATCTTCTTCCTTTAAGAATGGACGTTTATACCGATGGTTTTCTAATAAGAATTCTCTTATCACAAAAAGATGCTAAAAAGGCTTTTCATGATAATCTTCTCCAAGAAGAAGCGGTATATGAAGATATCGAAAAATTGCAATTATATGAATACGATAATTATTACAACACGTTTGAAGCACAGAGTTTAATTTATCGATTATATTATTTTGTTCATCGCGAACAATATGACAATGCAAAAGAGGTCGCAGATCAAATTATCGAAGTCGAATCTTATCTTCTCGACGATTCGGTAATCGAAGCATACGCTATTAAACTTTTCTTTCTTTTTCTCTCTAAAAGCGGAGAGGAAGTCGGAACATATTATTGGGATTTGAAAAAATCGATTAGAAATTCCTTGGCTTCTTCTAATAACTTCACTACGTTAAAATCAGCTTTAGGAATCGCCGGATTAATTGACAGTAACTATGATGAGTATGAATATATTTTACATCGTTATGAGAAGTTACAAAAAAAATATCCGCTTCAAGCACGTAAGGATGATGAAGTTAAGATGATTGAGACTTTGATTGACAAAATAAAAAAGGTCAACCCTAATTGGTAAAGTTATTTTTATCTTAGTTTAAGCATATTTTCTAAATAGATTAGGAGCAACATTTTCTCATAATCTATTTTTTATTATTGCCGATTTGCGGAGGTAAAAATGTACGAAACTAAGACTAGAGAGGAAGTTTTAAAGGAACTTAATTCGTCTTTACAAGGATTAGACGAAGCGGAAGCACAACGACGACTACAAAAATATGGATATAATCAATTAAAAGACAAAAAACAAAAAAAATTCATTTCCTTATTTTTTGAACAATTTCTTGATCCGATGATTTTTATTTTATTGCTTGCGGCTGCGATAAGCATCCTTTTAAATGAAGTTTACGATGCGATTATTATTATGGTAGTTGTGATCACAAATGCTCTAATAGGTTCACTACAAGAATTTAAAGCTGAAAAAGATTTGGAGGCATTAAAAAAATTATCATCTTCAATATCGTTGGTACGCCGCGAAGATAAACTTTTGGAAATTGATTCCAAATTATTGGTACCCGGTGATATCGTGGTACTTGAAGAAGGAAAAATTGCTAGCGCTGATATGCGTTTAATTAAAAGTGTATCATTACTAGTTGATGAATCGAATTTAACCGGTGAATCACATGCGATAGAAAAAAATGCGGAACTGATGTACGAATCACCGCAAGCGATAAGCGAATGCGGCAATATGATTTTTGCTGCAACCCCGATTGTTAAAGGACGAGCAGAAGCGATCGTTTGTAAGACGGGTATGAATACTGAAATCGGGAAGATAGCGACTTTAATAAGTGATGATCAAGAAGAGACTCCTTTACAAAAAAAATTGGCATCTCTTGGAAAATTACTCGGACTTTTTATCGTTATTATCTGCTCGGCGTTATTTTTAGTGGCCCTTTTAAAAAACAACGATCCGGGTGAAATGCTATTGACCTCGATTTCGCTTGCCGTTGCGGCGATTCCAGAGGGTTTACCGGCTGTTGTCACCATCGTGCTTGCAATCGGTGTGCAGCGAATGGTAAAGGTGAATACGATTGTAAGAAAATTGCCTTCAGTTGAGACGTTAGGTTCCGTTTCAATTGTTTGTTCAGATAAAACCGGAACCATTACTTTAAATCAGATGGCAGTCAAAAAAGGCTATTTTTCTTTTCGTGATCAAGAAGCGGAAAATATAGAAGAGATATTAATTGAAGGATTGACTTTGTGCAGCAATGCGACGCTTGAAACTGGAGATCCTACGGAAAAAGCCCTTGTGGTACTAGCAAAAGGTCATCAAATCGATGCTGAACATTTACGAAAAATGCATCCACGCATATTTGAAATACCATTTTCCAGTGAAAGAAAAATGATGAGTGTCGGAGTGATTTATAAAGGTCAAAAAATGACATTTGTCAAAGGAGCTTTCGATATTTTATTAGCAAGATGTGCCTTTGTTTATAAGGATAATCAAGTTATTAAAATGTCTGATGCCTTAAAAAAGAAATTACAACAAAAGAATGATGAATATTCTTCTATGGCTATGCGGGTATTAGCGTTAGCAATGGATTTCAAAGAAAATAAAGAAGAACAAAACTTGGTTTTTGTCGGCTTAGTAGCCATGATTGATCCACCGCGCGAAAGCGTCAAAGAAGCGGTAGCACAATTTAAAAGATCAGGAATAAAAACAGTCATGATAACCGGAGATCATATTGAAACAGCTTATGCTATAGCAAAAGAAGTTGGTATTTGCAAATCGCGAGACGAATGTGCTTTGGGTAATGAATTGGAGAACAAGACAAAAGATGAATTAAATCAAATTTTAACGCGTTGTAGTGTTTTTGCAAGAGTTTCTCCGACGAATAAAGTGCAGATAGTTAAAGGTTATAAAAACATGAATAATGTCGTGGCGATGACAGGAGACGGAGTCAATGATGCTCCAAGTTTAAAAGCTGCAGACATCGGGATTTCAATGGGAATCAATGGTAGCGATGTCGCTAAAAATTCCTCGGATATGATTTTACTCGATGATAATTTTGCTTCAATTGAAAAAGCCTGTGAAGAAGGACGAAACATTTATCGTAATATAAAAAATTCGGTAATGTTTTTATTGTCCAGCAACTTTGGAGAAGTGTTAGTAATGTTTATTGCAATTGTAATTGGATTACCAAGTCCTCTTGTTGCTATTCACATTTTATGGGTTAATCTTATTTCTGATGCTTTACCGGCTTTGGCATTAGGAGCGGATCAAAAAGACGACGACATTATGGATGATAAACCACGAAAATTCAATGAATCACTATTTGCCAATGGTGGTATTAAATTAAATATAATCTATTCTTTGGCGATTTTTGCGTTGAGCATGATTGCCTTTTTGATAGTTCCTTTGACCGTAATCGGGACTGAAAAGAATTTATGGGAACTCTTGATGAATGGTTCTATGCTTAGTGAAATTAGTATCGCGTTAAATCAAGAACAAATATTATTAAAATCGCGAACTTACGCTTTTACGGCTTTAGGGATGTCACAACTTTTTCATATGGTTGGAATGTCTAATGTCAAAAAAACTTTTTTTGCTGTTTTCAAAAAGAAAAATTTCTTAATGCTTTTGGCTTTTTTAGTCGGCTTACTCTTACAGATTGTTGTCACTGAAATTCCGTTTCTCATCAACTTTTTTAAAACCACAAGCCTTGATCTTTATGAGTGGGTATGGCTTATTCTGTTATCGTCCTTTCCTTTAGTGGTTCACGAATTATTGGTTCCGGGATTTAAAAAAAGTAATTTTTAATTATTTTTTAGGATTTAATTGATTTTGAATAACCACGTTTTGTGAATTAAGCGAAAGTAATACTTGGCCAAGTAATTCAAAAAAATTTCCTAAAGATCCTTGTTCATCGATATCGATTTCTTGCCCGATTACAAATCCAAGCGAAAAAGCGAGAATCGTTAATTCGTTTGCGGAAAGACCAAATAAAAAAGAACTGAAACTTTTTAATGAATGGTCATTTAAGTTATTTTGATTCATCGTAGCAGACACTCCTTTACTTATGAGGTAATAGTTGATAATTTTTATAAAAACTTAGTACAATTCATGTAAATATGAAGTATTGATTATTTTTATAAAAGCATGTTATAATTTGCATAAATATGAGGTATTATTATGGGCAAGATAGCTATCGTTACTGACAGTAATAGTGGAATCACAATTGACGAAGGACGACAACACGGCATCACGGTTATTCCTATGCCTTTTATGATCGACGGGAAAGAATACTTTGAAGAACTATCGATCTCCCAGGATGAATTCTATAGACGACTCCAAAATGACGCTAATATTATTACTTCACAACCGGCAATCGGCAAAATTTTAGAATGCTGGGATGATTTGTTGCGCGAATATGATCAAATCGTTCATATTCCGATGTCGAGTGGATTATCGGCTTCTTGCGAAACAGCTTTGCAATTAGCTAAAGAATATCCCAATAAAGTTTATGTTGTTGATAATCAAAGAATATCCGTTACTATGAAACAATCGGTTTATGAAGCTCGAAGTATGGCGGATAAAGGCTACGATGCTAGAGAAATACACGATGCTTTAATGCGTGAAAAATTGGACGCTAGCATTTACATTACGGTTAATACCATGAAATATTTGAAAAAAGGCGGAAGAGTAACTGCAGCTGGTGCAGCATTGGGCTCTTTGTTGAAAATTAAACCTTGCCTAGAAATTCAAGGAGGCAAACTTGATGCTTTTGCAAAACCGGTTGGAATGAAACAAGCAAAAAGAATCATGATTCAAGCTATGAAAAATGATTTTGAAACAAGGTTTAAGCCAGATGAAACTCATCAATATAAACTTCATATTGCTTACACTTATGATTTAGCTCAAGCTGAAATGTTTAAAAAAGAAGTTGAACTAGCATTTCCGGGTTATGACGTCGATATAGATCCATTATCTTTGAGCGTGGCTTGCCACATCGGTCCGGGTTCCCTTGCCTTGGCTTGTGCCAAAGTATTAAACTTTTAAAAGAGGTAGAACATGGAAAAAATAAAAATTATTGCTGACTCTACTTGTGATTTAACGGAAGAATATTTAAAAGACAATGACATCGCGATTATTCCGCTTCATGTGATATTCGGTGAACAAAGCTATGACGACGGCATAAATCTTGATGTCAAAGGCCTATACGATAAAGTAGATGAAACCAAGAATTTACCAAAAACGGCCGCTTGTTCTATTGGTGAGTTTAAAACGTGTTTTGAAAAATACCTTGAAAAGGGATATGACAAAATTTTGTTCATCGGCATTTCAAGCAAATTTTCTTCCACGGTGCAAAATGCAAAAATTGCTGCGGAAGATTATGATGGTAAAATTTTCGTTCATGATTCATATAATCTCTCTAGCGGAATCGGTCTTCAAGTTTTGAAAGCTGTTAAAATGAAAAATGAAGGGCTTAGTGTAGCAGACATCTTGTCTAATCTTCAAAAAATTGCACCAAATGTTCGTTCACAATTTGAAATTGAAACGTTGGACTATCTTTATAAGGGAGGGCGTTGCTCTTCTTTAACGTATTTTTTCGGTCGAGGATTAAAAATAAAGCCGATTATTAGAGTGATTGATGGTGGAATGAAGGTCTTTAAAAAGCCACGTGGTAAGACGATCAATGCTTTAAATACTTTGTTAGAAATCTTTAAATCTGACACTACAAATTTCCAATTAGATTTAGATTGTGTGATGATTACTCATTCAATGGCGGATGAAAGCGCAAAATATCTTTATGAAGAACTTTCGAAGATCATCGATCCTAAGATAATCATGATTACTAAAGCCGGATGCGTAATATCATCTCATTGCGGAAGAGGGACTATCGGAATTCTTTATATTCTAAAGTAAGAGAATCAAAATTAAAAAGCGATGTATCACCAACATCGCTTTTTTAGTAATTTAATTTTATTTTAAGCTTTAAGGAGCACATTATCGCGTTTTAAAATTATTTGTTTTTCAGCTAACTCATCAATAATGCCATTAAGTCGAGTTATAGAAGACATCTTAGCTTTTTGATATCCAAGAGAAAGCAAGATCATTTTTACGACCACATCAACTTCGATTTCTTTTAAATTGTTGACAATTTTGATAATTCCGGTTTTTAATTCTATATCGGTAATGTTATTGATATCACGGAATTCTTTGGTATTTCTTGTCACGGTTCTAAATTCGATATTATGATCGATTAAATAAAGGAAATCATCTTTAATGGCAATTTTTTGTCCTTTTACCATTTCATCAAGCAAAGCGTTGATTTTGTCTTGATTTTCAAAAAGATTTAAAAGTTCGTCTTTTTTAAGCGGTGCTGAAAGTTCGATGATTTTTTCAACGATGCTTTCTAAAGGCTTATGAGCTTTATCGTCAATCATATAGAAAACTTCGCGAGGAGAAAGGTAATGTTTAAATAAAACTTCCATCGCAAGCTTACTCGTGGTTTTTTTAGAAGGAATATCACCAAGCTCATCGGAATTGATGACAATAAAGTGCTTTAATGCCATATATTCTTCTTCGTTCATGTAGAAGGAAAGAGGAATCACCCGACAAGGAATATAACCTAAATCTCTGATTTCATTATCGGTTTTTTCAATTGACTGCAAGGCGGCTTCTAAGGAATTAGATGATAATTTATCAATAATGATACCGGTTGCTAGTTTGGATTTTACCGGGCGCACTAAAAGATCGATATAACCGCTTTTGGTTTTCGCGTCTTTTACAATTTCAAAGCCATCTTGTTCTAATCGATTGTAAAGATAAGATTTAAATTCACTTGAACGACGTTCGTTATTTAAACCTTTAGCGTCATACGAAGTAGAAATATACTCTACTTTTTCATAACATTTTGAAGCGACAAATAAGAAAGATTCCTTATCAAGTAAAGGTTTTTTTGCATCTTCAAAGGTGCCCTTTAAGTAATCTTCGTCAAACACAATAAATTGATCACCAAGAGCAAGAACGCCAATGGCATCTTTCATTAAAGTTTCTTTGCTCGGTAAAACAAAGACACAATCGAAATGGTAAATTTCATTTGTTAATAATGAAGGAACTTCTTCGATCGGGCACAAAAGCAATGATTTAAGGTTATAGATGCTTTCTCTTGCTTCGTAGGCGATTGTTTTCAATGGTACGCTTGATGGATTTTCATAAGCGGAAGTTATAAATGGCAACTCATAATTTTTGAGGTTTAAACCGTTGTTGTGTAAATATTTTTGAACGTTGTTTATGAAGAGATTTTGCATTGCTTCAATTCGTTTGCAACTAAGTTCTTCGTTTCGTTTCATTTCTTCCAAGAAATTTGCAAATGAGAAGTCAGTTAGTATCGAATTTTGGTTAATAGTATAGTCAATTAATTGACGATAAAAAGCTTTTAAGAATATTTGTTCACTTTCTTTAACTAAATCTAATTCGAATAATTCATCGCCTAATTTATCGATAAGTTTATTGAGTTTAATTCGAGCTAAATAGAAGTCGAGATATTCATTGATAGAGGCAAAATGCAAAGAAGCATCGACCATTTTATTATAAAAAGCTTTTAAATCCATTTCGCCGAAGTTACAAATCTTTTTGTCAAAATAACTTTGCAAAATTTCAACGCTATCTAAGGTAGTGTTAAATTCGCGTTGCAAGAAATATCTGAAATCTAACAAAGATTTCATGAGCGTGGTATCATCAAATTTTGTAACATCAAACTTTGAAATATCGACGTTGTGATTGGTTAGATATTTGACATTGCGACGATATTCTTTGACTTGGGTCAATAGTTGCTCGATCTTGGCAATATCAAAGTTACGATCGGAGTAATAAGATTTAAATGAGATTGGTAAATTTTGGATTTTGTCTTCAATCTGTCTTTCTCTTGTGCGATAAAGATCCAAAGAAATCATCATTTCAACCATTTTATTTTCGGTCAAACGAGACGATTTTTTGAATTTGGTATTTACTAATGTAACATCTTTAGGAGTGTATGAAGATGTCACAAATAGTTGAATCATGTCGTTAGAGATCTTGAAGACATCGGAAGTGTATGTTTCTTCTAATTCGTGAGCAAGATTAGTGTTTTCATCGATTGTTTTTTGAATATCTAACACTAAATTGTACGATTGTTGAAGATTTTCATCTTTAAACCAACTTAAAGGCGGAAGATTTTCAGTGTCGCTTAAAATAGCAACCATATTGAATTCGGCTTTTAATTGTTTTAAGGTTTGAGGCATCGGGAATCCGAAACGACGATGTAAATTGTTGATATGGGATTTGAGAATTTTCAACTGTTCGGAAAGAAGAATAATATTTTCTTGTAGAGGTTTATAGTCTTCTTTAACCATTCTCTTTCGCGAAAAACCATAGAATGGATGATCTTTGATTGAATTTTTAATGCTTTGAGCTGAATTTTTAAAATCGCCGATTGCACTTATGTATTCGTCAATTTTTTGATTGTCAATATGGGCGATATTAGGTATGGTAATTGAAAGATCCGGATATTTATTAAAACGATAATATTGCTCCAACATTTTATTCAAGGATAAGTTCATCGGAGGATTACTGACTCTAAGACTGTTGATAATTTGCTTATATTTGTTTTTAAGATCGTAATATTCTTTGATTGATTCTCCGAGATCTTCGTTAGTTAAGCCAGGGCGGTTACGATAACTATCATAATCGGCGAGAGTTTTTAAAAGATCTTTCTTGTTTGTGGAAACCGAATTGAAATCCAAGTAATAAGGGGCCATCGATGAATTTTCAATCATTTCTTTCAATCGTTGATATTGTGATTGATTTTCATAAACGACAAGGGCTTTACTTCCGTTTAGAAGGAACGCTTCCAAAGAATTCTTCAATAAATGAAGTTCATTAATCTTAGAAGAAGTTCGGACATATAAATTTTCGCGATCGGCGATTTTTTTAACAATTCGATATTCATCAAAATCTGTATCGAGCAAGGATAAGTAACGGGAATTAATTCTCGTTTTTTGATTTCTTCTGAAGTTAAAAAATTCACTGTTGAAATAAGTGATGTTTTTGACGAGATTGTTAGAATTGATTTTTTCGTTGTTGTCTAAAATAAACATTCTTTTATCGTGGGAAGTTAAATCAAAGTTTGCTAAAAAGCATCCGTTGTTGACAGACCAGCTTAGGGCTTTGATTTTAACCGCGACAAAATAGAGATATTGTCCTAAGGAAAAATTTTTATCAAGTGGATATTTCAATGAAATCTTGAATTCTTTAAGTAATTTATGGATTAATGCATCGTTAAGTCTAACTTCTTTATTGATGCTTGAGATGTAGTAATTACCATTTTCTTTTGAAATTTTTACCGGAACAAAAACCAAAGGAGCAGTCAAAACTTTTTCTCTGGCGTAGTCGCTATAGTAATCTAATAACCCAAATGTTGCGTATAAAGTGTGAATTGAATGTGTTTCGTACCATTTCTCTGATTTGGCAGCTAATTTTAATAAAACCGAATCGAGATTTTTGCCTTCAAAATAACTATTTGAAATTTTGATTTTTTCTTCTTTCAAAAGACTTTCAAAAATCTTTTCATAATCTTCATTTGTTATTCTAACGGAATTTTGACTTGTCAGTTTATAGTCGACAATCATACTATCGATGACATCTTTTTCTAATTGGTTTACCCACGGGTTTGCATTTTTGTTATCCATAATAATCACCTATCTTTTTTATTAGTTTACCATAGGTAAAAAAAAAATAAAACCGCTCTAAGCAAAAAAGTTTGTCTTATTACTAAAATTCTTATCGATTTAAATCGGTTTTGGGCAAGACAAGCATCAAAAACTATGATGTTAGTGGTATTTTTCAAGTAGTGTGATATAATGTAAAAAACGAGGAAGTTACTATGAAGCCCTTTAAAAGAAAAAGAAAAAAAGGTCTAAATCTTGCTTCACTACAAGGTGAACTAGTAAAAATCAGAAAATATAGCGTAAGGGACGCTATTATGCTTTCAGAACTTTTATCAAGCGATAAAGTAAAGCAAAGATTTTTTGCTGCCGAAAAAATTGCGGTAGATGAAATTGCGGTTAAATTAATGGAAACCATACCATTATACGACAACGAAAACCTTTTGGTTTGGGCTATTGTTGATGTTAAAGATAGCAAAAAAATATTCGGTCAAATTTCCATAAAAAATTATTATCCGGAAGATCGTATCTGTAGTATTGATTTTTGGATTGGCGAGCAATATTGGGATAGTGACATTTTAGAAGAAACAATAAAAGTTGTGACAAAATATCTTATAGAGGATCAAAAACTTCATCGTGTTCAAATCAAATTAAAAACCGAAGATGAAGTTTCTAAAAATATTTTAGCTAAGTGTGGTTTTCAGTTTGAAGGAGTTCAACGCGAGCGAAGATATTTTAACGGAAAATATTATGATTTGAATACTTACGCCATATTGGAAACTGATAGGAGGTAAAAAATGAAATTAATATCTATTGTTGTACCGATGTACAATGAAGAAGAGATGGCCCCAATATTTTTCGAGGCTATCAATAAAGTTATCGGGGAAATTAAAAATTACCGATTTGAATTGATGCTAGTAAACGATGGGAGTCGAGATAAAACTTTAGATATATTGAAAGCTCAAAGAGAAAAACAAGATAACATCCATATAGTATCATTCTCCAGAAATTTTGGTCATGAAGCTGCGGTAGCGGCCGGAATGAAGCATGCTAGAGGCGATGCCTTAATAGTTATGGATGCTGATTTACAAGATCCACCCGAATTAATTACTGAACTTTTAAAAAAATATGAAGAAGGTTATGAAGTTGTAAATGCAAAACGTGTTGATCGTAAATCCGATGGGTTACTTAAACGAAAAACTGCCGAATGGTTTTATAAAATTATCTCAAAACTTTCCGGCAAAATTAAAATTCCTGAAAATGTCGGCAATTATCGATTGATTTCTCGAAGAGTTGCTGACAAAGTCAACGAATTAAGAGAAAAAAATCACGTATTTAGAGTAGTGGTTCCTTTCGCCGGATATAAAACGACCGAAGTAGAATTTGTTCGTAAAAAAAGACCAGCCGGACAAACGCATTATAACTATAAGGCGATGTTTCGCTTAGCCGGAGATTCCATTACGTCTTCTTCGATTATGCCACTTAGATATTCCTTTAAATTCGGGTTTGCCTTTATGGCAATATTCGGATTAATATCGATTTTGTTTTTGATTTTCGAAATATTGACTTGTTGTGGTGCAACGACGGCATTCTTAAAAATTCCAAATAGTACCATCGCAATTATTGGAGCAATCGGATTTTTTATCGGAGTGCTACTAATTTTCATCGGTATTATCGGGGAATATCTAGGAAGAGTAATGATCGAGGTTCAAGATCGTCCGTTATATGAAGTTGACGAAGAAATTTATAGCGATCTAGAAAAAGAATAATTAAAAAAAGCAGATTATTGAATGATTTATATTAATTATGTCATCATTCGATAAATCTGCTTTTTAAATTTTACAAACCTGAAATTGATAGTTTTTTGATTAAGATTGAAGGAGTAGAAATCGAATTTGGTTGTAGTTCAAGATTTGACGCTACTTCTTTCACTTCTTTGAAAAGAGTAAATAAATTGCCAGCGATAGTAATTAAAGATACTGCGCCTGCTTTTTTGCCGTCTTTGATTAAGTAACCGGCTGCTTGCAAAGAAAAGTTTCCGGATTTAGAGTTCATACCGGCGTGCAATCCTTGAACATCGGTGATATATATACCATCGATTGCTTTAGCAAATAATTCTTCTTCGGATTTGCGACCCGGTTTTAAAACGACATTCACTGTGCCGATACCTACTTTGCCGGTGACTGAAGACTTATAACCGTTCCCGGTTGAAATGACATTATCTTTTGCGGCGGTGGTTAAATTATATAAATAAGTTTTCAACACCCCTTTTTCTACAATTTTTTTATTGTAAGTTGCGACGCCTTCATCGTCAAAATATCGGAAGAAAGCATTTTTAGTTAGAGGATTTTCTTGAATTGTAACTTTTTTCGAACACACCAATTGATTAAGTTTATCTTTGAGAAGCGATGTATTTTTTTGGACTTGTTCAGCTTCAACGTTAGTTAGAAAAAATCCTAATAATGAAGCGGTGACTTTTGGTGATAATACGGCTTTATATTTTCCGGAAGCGCAAGGCTTACCTCCGAATTGAGATAAAGTGTTTTGAACAGCTTTTTTAATGATAGCGTCTGGATTAATATCATCGAAATTTGTAAAGATTCTGAAATCGTAACTATTTCTAATTTCACCACTATCGTTAGCGACCGCGTCTGCGTAAATAACGACATAGTTAGATTTATTTTTGAGTTTCAAACCATATGAATTTAAAAGTTCAATCTCTTCAATACTTTCTTCATAAGATACCGTCGATTCGGTAATGCGCGAATCGCTATTTTTAATTCCATTTTCAATTTCTTTTAAAAGCGCGATTTTAGTTTCGGTTGGAATTTCTACTATCTTAGGATTATAGACATTTTTCTTGAAATATTTTTCAGAACCTTTAAAAATATTTGGCACTTCATCATTATCGATTACCTTTGCGTTCTCTTTTACTTGATCGATGAGATATTGTGGAGTTGTTCGGTCATTTTTTTCAGAATACGCATACCCCATTTTTCCATGATAAATTCCACGAATAGCGATCGTATATGTATCGGCATTTGTAAACGAATCTATTTGACCTTGAAATAAGGAAATCGACAAATTATATCTTTTTACAATATATAACTCTAAAGATTCAATGCCTTCTTCTTTGGCTAATTCAAAATATTTATTGTAGTTCATTGCTTAATAACGCCTCCTCTACCTCCGACAGTCATTTCACTTAAACGAATAGTCGGTTGACCGACATCAACAGGAATCGAACCGGAACTTGCTCCGCACATTCCTTGCGCGCGTTTTATATCATTGCCGACCATATCGACACGTGTTAAAACATCTTTGCCAGAACCGATTAAAGTTGCTCCTTTGACAGGATAGGCAATTTTACCGTCCTTTACGATATAAGCTTCGGTACACGCAAAGTTAAAATCACCGGTGGTGGGATTAACCGAACCACCGCCTAACGACTTGGCGTAAAGACCAAATTTGGTTGCTTTAATAATTTCTTCGGGGGTTGATTTGCCAGGAAGAATGAAAGTGTTAGACATTCTTGAAGTTGGTTCATAACGATAGCTTTCTCGTCTAGCGCACCCATTACCGGGTCTTCCCATTCTTCTTCCCGAGAAGTTGTCGACCATATAATCGTTTAAAATACCATTTTTAATTAATAAAGTTCGTTGAGTTTTATTTCCTTCATCGTCGATATTTCCGGATCCCCAAGCGCCTTCGATCGTACCATCGTCTACTGCCGAGACGAGATCAGAAGCGATTTTTTGACCTTCTTTACCTGAAAATATCGAAAGTCCGCGACCGACACTGCTGGCTTCAAGAGGGTGACCGCAAGCTTCGTGGAAAATGACACCACCAAAGCCGTTTCCGATAATTACCGGAATTTTACCAGAAGGACACTCTTTAGCATCAAGCATAATTAAAGCGGTTTTTGCGACCTCTGTAGCCAGTTCTTTTAAATCTAATTCTTGATCGAAAAACTCCATTCCTTTTTGCGCTCCAGGACCAACTCCGCTTGTTTCGATGGCGCCTTCTTTGCTTGCTATTGCAGTCATATAGATGCGTCCTCTAGTTCTAATATCGGTAAATTGTTTTCCTTCTGAATTGAAGATAACCACTTTTTTTGTATTATCGGCAAAACTGACCATCGTTCTTGCAATGCGTGGATCATAGTTTTGCATGATACCTGAAGCGGATTTCATGCGTTCGATTTTCTCTTGAACAGAGATATCGCTATATTTAATTTTAGGTTTATGTTTATGAGGAACCCGAACTTTATTAATGTTTGTAACTTTAAAAAGCGGTTGCCCTTCATATGAAGCTGAAAGAGTTTTGGCTAATTTTTCTAAGCCTTTTCTTGAAATATCATTAGTGTAGCCATAGACACTTTGAAGTTTATTTAAGATTCTTATTCCTGCACCATAAGTGATGCCCGAATTTACCATTTCTACTTTTCCGTTATCAAGAGAAATTGAGTTGGAAATATTTTCTTCAAGGTAAATTTCAGCAAAATCGCCACCTGTTTGGAGAGCGATATTCAAAACATCACGTGCCAAATTTTTGCTGATCATATCTTTTCCTCCTAATTTATGAAACTATACCATATTTTCTCTTATTATTAAATGATTTTGCCTTTTTTGTTATAATAAAAACAGAGGATATTTTGATGATTTCTTACGAAGAAGCGAGAGTACTTTATGAAAAACTGAAGGAAGAGAAATATTTTGAAAAATTTTCCAATAACAAAGACCGACTTTTATTTTCCCAAAAGGGACTTTTAAGATTTCGATATCGAAAAAGATTTAAAGTTTTATATAATGGTTTCTTGGCATTGGCTAAAATTCTTGACATAAATTACAGTTTTAATGACAACAAGATTAATAGTAGTTTATATACAGTACTTTTTTGTGCTGAAAATCGTTTTATTGATGATTCTGAATTTTTGGATTCTGTTGCTGATAATATGAGATTGCACGATGGTGACTACGATGAAAAAAAGTTTTGGAAAAATTTAAAAAGGACAAAGGAAAGCAGTACCTTACTTCAAATACCACTTAAATATTGTAATAATCATTTAATTTATTTAGCGAAAATTGAAGTTGGAGATGATTTTATACTAGAAGAAAGTGAAAAGTATCTTTACGTTATTTTTAATTTTTCTGTTGAAAAACAAGCATATATCTTACCGATGATAAAATAAACTTAAAGCTTTAAAAAAGATAATAAGTAATAAAGAACATTTTAGACTCATAAAATTTACCGAAATAGGTGATTTTATGAAAAGTTTTCGTATTGATGGAGGGTATTGTTTAAGTGGTAAAGTGACAGTAGGTGGTTCTAAAAATGCTGCTTTAGCCCTTATTCCGTGCGCATTACTTACAAAGCAAAAAGTCGTTTTGCATGATGTTCCTCAAATAAAAGATATCTTTCAGCAGATTGAAATTTTAAAAAAACTTAATGTGAAAGTAAAATTTAAAAATCATACTTTAACCATCAATAGCAGCAATTTACATAAATGTGATTTGACTTTTGACGAAATGAAAACTTTTCGGGCTTCATATTATTTTTACGGAGCCTTATTACCGATATTTAAAAACATGAAAGTAGTGGCTCCCGGAGGATGTAAATTAGGAGTAAGACCGATTGATCTTCATCTCTTTGCTCTTGAAAAAATGGGAGTTTCAACGCGGTTAGAAGGTAAAATTTATGATTTAATTGCCAGTGAACAAAAGCAAGCGTATATTTGTTTTCCGAAAATATCGATGGGAGCAACTATCAATGCTTTATTATATGCTAATAGCATCAAAGGAACAGTCGTTATTGAAAATTATTCCCACGAGCCGGAGGTATTTGAAGTTATCAATATGCTTTCTTTGATGGGTGAAGAAATCCATTATGATGAGAAGATGATTATTGTCGTCGGCGGTAAAAAATTACATGGTTGTACCTATCATGTAATCGGTGATCGCATTGAAGCGGGAACATTGATACTTTTAGGTGCAGCCTTAGGTCAGAATTTAAGAATTCATAATGTCAATAAAGTTCATTTGGAAAGTCTTTTTAAAGTATTAGATGAACTTGAGATACCTTATTTTTATAAGGATCAGTGTATAGAAATTTCTAAAGGATCAAGCAAACGCTCTCTTGTAATAGAGACGGGACCATATCCGTCATTTCCTAGCGATTTACAACCCTTATTGACTTCATATCTTTTAACAATTCCTCGTGTTCACCTTATTAAAGAAACGATATATGATGATCGGTTTGCTCATATCAAAGAATTATCGAAATGTGGAGCAAAAATTGAATTGATCGGCCAAAGCATCGTCATCAACGGTGATAATAAATTGATACCTTCAAAACTAGTAGGAAGTGATTTAAGAGCTACTGCATCGTTAGTATTAATCGCTTTAATCATCAAAGGACGAAGTTATGTTAAAGGAGTTGAGTTTATGGAACGAGGATATGAAGATTTTGTCAATAAAATAAACTCAATCGGCGGTCATGTATCTCTTGTAGAAGAGGAGGATCTTTAATGAAAAAAATTCTCGCATTACTTGGTATTTTTCCACTTTTGCTTGTGGGATGTTCTTGTAAGCCGAGTGGAATTATTTATTTGGGGACACCTTTAAACACGGATGAAGTTACAATTGAAGATCTCTTTAAAGAAGATTTGAATCAAAATGTAAATATGGATTTTGCTCAAAAAAGAATGACAAGCAGTTTGCTATTTCGAACAATTGAGCAAGATGCGATGGATATGGAAAGCAAGAAACATATTCTCTCTGCAATTAAAAGTTGTGAGTCTTTAATCATTAATATTGGAGTTTATGATATTATTAATGCCGTCAAAATCAATCAAAATGAAGTCTTGTTTGAGCAAGAAATAATAGATGACCAAATGGAATTGATGGGTTACTATGTTTATCGTGCTTTAGATCAAATTCGCGAAGTAAACGAAACTTGCACAATAGCATTTATTCTTCCTTATAATCCATTGAAGTTAGAAGGGGAGGCGCAAAGAACTTTTACTGGTTTAATAAATGATTCTTCAAAGATGCTACAATCTTATAAAGATGAATTTAATTTAACTTATGTAAATCTCGATAAGATAAACTCTTATTTACTTTCGTCACATCGTCTTTCAAATGATGGGGTCAAATATTGTTATGAAAATATTAAAGAGGCTTTAAATGGATGAATCTACTAAACTGATAAATCATATTGGATGGTTGTTTCAAGCGGTTCATGATCAAATAAGATTTATTAATGCAGATGTAAAACTAGCAAATAATAATCCGATTTTTCACCTTAATCCGTATTTTGTGAGTTTCGGTAAGCATCTATCTTTAACTATGACTCTATTTTCGCAAGCACAAAAAAGCTACTTTACATTAATCAGAAGTCAAAGAATTACAAAGCTTTCTTTAAACAAAATTTACACGATTTACGTGCAAAGAGCGATTTATAATGAACAAATCGCGGCTCATAATTTAAATCAGTACAATTTTAAAAACGATTTAAATGCCACGGCACTTTATAGTGTAATCTATGATAAAACATATAAATTAGAGCATATGATCAATCAATTGACGACAGCGTATAAAAAATTATTGACGTTATATCAATAAAAAATCTCAGATTTAAATTTCTGAGATTTTTTGATTTTATAGAAAATTATTTTATTATTTCAACTTGGCGCAAACGATATCAGCGACACAAGCGCAAAATCCAAAACAAGCGGTAAATCCGCCGATCCAACTACCGATGCCTAAATGAAGGTTATTTTCATACATGCCGATGCTTGTGAAATGTTCGTTGCAAGTAGCTAGTAAACAGCCGACATTGGAGAAAAGTAGAATTGCGGATAAGATAAATAAAAATGCTGATAAGCCAACGAAGAATTTGCTTTTGTTAGTTAATAAAAATGCCAAAACACCAGCGATAACCGGAAGCAAATATCCTAAGAAAGAACCCCAATTGAAGTAAAAAGTCGGAGTGCTATACGGAAGTTGTGCGGAACCTCCAAAAGCGACTAAAATTCCCCACATATCTGCTTGAGTTGCGCCGAGTCCGGTTTTTACATAACTTACCGAAGGTAAAAAAATCATTAAAGTTGTTATTAATCCTAAAATTAACGTGGCAAATGAAAATATTGAAAGCCCAGTTTTCTTGGTTTTTTGCATACACAAAAATCTCCTTATCGTTTAAATATTATAATAGATAAAAAAGTATTAGACAATAACTTAGTTTAAAATATTCGCAAAAGCATATCATATTTTAGAGTAGCTTTTAAGTGCATTAATAAATTGGAGGAAACTATAAAGAAACTATTATGTCTTTAAAAATCGGATTAGTGTTAAGTGGCGGGGGAGCACGCGGCGCCTATCAGTTAGGTGTGATGTTTGCAATTTATAAACACGGCTTTTATCGTCATGTCCAAGCTTTAAGTGGCGCTTCAATCGGATCTTTAATGTGCCTTGCTTTTTTAGACGGCGATTTAATTAAGACTTATAATCTTTGGAAAAAAATCTCGCCTGAATTAGTATTGGCAGCAAAAGACAATTATCGTTCTAGAGTGCCTTTTAAAGGTCGTGGTATTTTTTCTAATTATGCTATAAAGCAATTAATTACAGACAATTATGATTTAGAACGCTTGGTGAACACTAAAAAACCGCTTTATTTTGCTACTAGTCAAATAAAAAGAAAAATAATAAAAAAAGAATATGAAGCAAAATATTTTTTGGTCAACTATAAATCTGAAATTGAAATCATCCAATATCTTTTGGCTTCAAGTGCGATTCCGTATATTTTTGATAGAGTGAATATTGAATATGAATCGTATACCGATGCGCTTAAATCAGATAGTGAACCGATAAGCCCACTTTTACAATACAATATAGATTGTATCTTTGTCATACCGCTTACATCGGCGCATTCAGTCGAAAGATTTAAAGCATTAAAAATGCCGATAATCGATTTTATGAGTGAAAGACTTATCACTTCACCGATTATTAATATGATTGATTTCGATTCTCGAAAGATTGACGAATATATTTCTTTAGGATATTGTATTGGTGACACGCTTCTTAAAGAAGCTGTCAACAGAAATTTTTTTTCAAGGAAAAAAACGACACAATATTTATCTTTGAAAAGTGCCGGAATCACAATCGATGTAGATCGAAAGTTAACGTTAAAGGAAATAATTGAAGATTCTAATTACAAAAGGAGACATATATGAAATTTAATAATATGACTATCAGTGATTATTGCTCAGCTTTAAAATCAAAGACTAGTGTTCCAGGAGGTGGTTCTGCCTTGGCACTGACTTTGGAAATGGCTTGCTCTTTAGCGTTAATGACCGCTCGGTTTACAATTGATAAAAAAGGTTATGAAGATTATCAAGCTGAAATTAAATTGGCGATAGATAAGTTGGAAAATTTTGCGATTAAAGCTCACGAGTTAATCGATTTGGATGGCCTTGCATTTCAAGCTTTGATGAAAGCGTATAGTAATAAAAATCAAGACGAGATTGCAAAAAAATCGGAAGAAGCAAGTGAAATTCCTTATCTTTTATACAAATATACCAAAGATGTCGAAGCTTTAGCTTTAAGATTGATGGTTATCGGCAATAAAAATGTCGCTTCGGATGCAAGTATCGCGGTCGATCTTTGCAAGGCGATTTATCCAGGTTGTATATTAAATATCAAAGCTAATATCTCCAATATTAAAAATGAAGAATTAAAGAAAAAATATATGGAATTATTGTAAGTTTTTAAAGAAATTTTTTAGAAATTTGACTACTCCGTGGTGATTATAATCGTGAGTTGTAATATAAGAAGTAATTTCTTTAGTCTTTTCTTTGGCGTTTACCATCGCAACTCCGATTCCGGCGGCTTCAATCATATCGTTGTCATTTAAATTATCACCGAAAGCAATAGTGTTACTATGAGGAATTTGATAATAATCCGCTAAATAAAGCATAGCTTTACCTTTGCTAGAATCTAGACTTTGAAATTGAAATGAGTATACGTCATTAAATTTACCCCAAAAGATCATAAAAAATTGATTCTTGTAAAGAGGTGAATTTAACAATTCGTTAAATTGATCAATGCACTCTTCTTTTACATAAAATTCTAAGGCCAATATATCATCTTCAATAATGGAATTAAGATCGCCTTCGAAAACTTGAACTTGCTTTGTATCGTGAACAATGAAAAACGGGACAAATTTGCGGTTATAAAGATAGATATGGTTTAATGAGCTTGCAAAAGCACATTTTAAATATGGTTTGGCATCTTTAAAAAAACTTTTAACAAGTTCGTTTGATAACGGAAAAGTAATGGCTTTCTTTATAGAGTCATCTTTATTTAAAAATACGATTGCCGCGCCATTATTACAAATGATGGGTTCATCATAGAGTTTTAGCTGGTGAAATTGATATAACGTACCTTGGTATGGGCGACCGGTATTAAATGAGAAATGGTGTCCTTTTTTGATTAAATGTCGCAAAAAAATTCGTGTTTGAAACGAGATCGATTTATTTTCTTTTAATAGAGTATTGTCCATGTCAGAAGTGATCAAGTATTTATTCATAAGTGACTCCGTACTGCTATTATTTTAAACTTTATTGGAAAGTTGGTCAATTAGTGATTGTAGAACTGTTTAATTGTTAAATAGAGTAAAAAATATTAAAATATAGATGAGGTAAATTTATGAAAATTTGTGACTATTTTAATGACATGGAAATAATTAAGGATCCAAGTAATCCTTTTTCTTATTGCCTTAAAGGGGCAAACAATCATCTAATATATATTGAACCGATGTTTGAAAATCAAGTGAATTTAATTTTACTTCATCACCCGGATTGTTTAGATAAAATTGTAGCGGAAATGAAACGAATTTCAACTTTGAATGAAATTGTCATCTTTGCCGGAGATGAAGAAAATATCATCACTAAAAAAGATGGTGCTATCGAACTCACCATCTATGATATTCTAGACAAATTGCAAATTTTTGTTGAAGATAAATCACGCGGATCTGACTATGGTGATTAAGCGGTAAGATGTTGAATAAGTAAAACGATAAGACCGACTATTCCTACAAGGTAACAATAAAAGGCAAAGTAATGCAATTTGCCTTTTTTTATAATTGCAAAAATATATTTTAAAGCGATAAAGGTGGTTAAGCCGCTTATAATAATCGCGACGATATAAGCGACGATGTCATTTTGACTGATGGAAATTGAGTCAGCTTTAAATATTTTTATAACTTCGAGAAGAAATGATCCAAAAGATACCGGAATAAACATCAAAAAAGCGAATTTTGCCGAATCTTCATTTTTAAAGCCGCGCACTTTATTGCCGAAAATCGTAATACCGCTACGGGAGATACCGGGCAAAATACCGATTCCTTGAAAACAACCGATAACTAATGCATCGACGGGCTTCATTTCTTTTAAAGTTCTTTCTTTGTTTAACTTCTTGTTTATTAAAAGCAAGGTACCTGTGATAAGAAGGAAAATAAAGACGAAAAGTAAAGATGAAAGAGTAGATTCAATAAAATCATCGAACAATAAACCGATTATTGCCGCGGGTAAGGAAGCGATGACTAGATATAAAAATAACTTGGCATTATAAACGGTCTCTTCTTCACGATTTTTCTTAAAGACATAGAGACATACGCCTTTTACAATATTGACAAGATCTTTAAAATAATAGGCAAGAACCGCGATTAGAGAACCAAAATGAACAAAAATCGCTAAAGTTAAATCGGTTTTCATATTCAACAAATTTTCGACTATCAAGATATGCCCTGATGATGAAATCGGTAAAATTTCACTTAGACCTTGTACTAAAGCCACGACAATATACTTCCAGATATCCACGATACTCCTCCTTGTTATTACTAGGAATTTATAATAAAATAAATATACTCAATTATATGTGATAAAGGAGATTTTAACAATGTCTTTCAAAGAGTTTAGCTTAATTAACAATCGTGGTGAGACACTATACGGTAATTCGTGGTTAGTGGATAAAAATGCGAAAGGCAATGTAGTTATTTCCCATGGTATGTGTGAGCATACCATGCGTTATGAACCGTTAGCTAAAAAACTTAATGAAGCGGGATATAATGTTTATGGATTGGATCATATCGGGCATAAATTGAATTGTAGCGAAGGCTATTTGGTATGGCCGATTGATGGATTTGAAAGATGTGTCGATAATCTTTATTGCCTTTTGGATAGTTTAAAAGGGGAACCGCTTTATTTAATTTCACATTCGATGGGATCTTTTATAGCCCAAGCTTTAATTGAAAGAAAAGATACTTCGATTCTTTCTGGAGTAATTCTCATTGGCACAAATGGTCCGACTCCACTATATAAATTTGGAAAAGTTATCACGAGAACTCATGCTTTATTTGTTGACGGAAAAAAACCATCCAAATTTCTTAACAGCATCGTTTTTAGCGGATATAATAAACGCTTTAAAGACGGAAATACAAAATTAGAATGGCTTTCAGCTTCGAAAACCAATATCGAAAATTATCAAAATGACGAATATTGCGGAGGCATTCCTTCGACTAATTTTTTCCGTTCTTTCTTAAATAATTTAGCGAAAATCCACCGCAAAAAGGAACTTCTAAAAATTGACAAAAATATAAAATTGTTGATTTTAGGCGGTGAAGATGATCCGGTTGGAAATTATGGAAAAGGAATTTTTAAATTACAAACGATATATGCCAAGTATGGTATTTCTTCAATTGCAAAAGTATTTCCTAAAATGAGACATGAAATATTAAACGAAGAAGATAACGAAAATGTATACACGATAATTTTAGATTTTATTGCTGATAAGATTTAATGAATTTACTTTTTTGGACGATGTTTAAAAAATAGCCATCTTGAAAAGTTTTTTTAAATATGGCACAATTAATATGATAAATTAAGATTGGATGTGAGTTAATGAAGTTAACAGTTGTAGGAATGGGCTTTGTCGGTCTTGTGACCGCGGTGGGATTTGCTTCAAAGGGCAATCAAGTTTTTGCGTTAGATTCTGATAAGAAAAAAATTGTTGCATTACGCAAAAACGAAATCGAAACGATTGAACCAAAATTATATGATACTTTACTTGCTTCTGAAGCGAATATTAGATTTACTGCGGAGACGCGGGATGCGATTTATGGCGCAGATTTAATTTTTATATGCGTCGAGACTGTTGAAAAGGACAATAATCCTTGTGATACGACTGCATTGTATCAAACACTTAAAGAAATTTGTCGTTATATTCAAAATGATGTTACGGTTGTCATTCGCTCTGCGGTTCCGGTTGGCACTTGCCAAGAAGTTCATGATTTTATGATGACGATCACAAATAAAAAATATCGTATCGACGTTGTGAGTAACCCTGAATTTATTGCCCAAGGAACCGCGATGCGCGATATGTTAAATCCGGCTCGTGTAGTTATCGGTGTCTCAACTAAAGATTCACGCGAAAAAATGAAAGAACTTTATTCTAACTTTAAAGCGCCGTTATTATTTGTTTCACCGAAAAGTGCGGAACTTATAAAATATGCGTCAAACGGATATTTGGCAGTCAAACTTTCGTATGTTAATGAACTTGCCGATTTATGCGATGCTATTGGAGCCGATATTCAAGAAGTCAGTGTTGGTATTGGGTTAGATCCGCGTATCGGGAGCAAGTATATGTCTTCTGGTATTGGATACGGAGGACCTGCTTTACCCCTTGATACTCAAGTCCTTTCGAATATGGCGAAGAGTAACGACGTTGAACTTTCAATTCTCGATGCTGCTGTTGCGGCCAATGAAAGAAGACCGCATGCGATGATCGATAAAATGAAAAAGGAATTGGGAAGTATTGCGGGTATGCGTTTTGCGGTTCTCGGTTTATCATATAAGGGAAACACCAATGACATTCGTCGTTCGCCGGCTTTTAGGGTTATCGAAGAATTGATTAAAGAAGATTGCCGAATTATCGCTTATGATAGTGTCGCCACGACTACCTTCCGAAAGAAAATGAAAAGTGATCAAAGAATCGCGTATGCTAATACTTTAGATGAAGCTTTAAAAACTTGCGATGCTGCCATTTTCTTAAATGATTGTGAAGAATTTAAGAATTTAACAAATGATCAAATTGTCGAATATATGAAAAAACCGATTGTGTTCGATGGTAAAGGAGTATTGAATCCTTATGAATTAAAGGATGTTAAATACTATGCAATCGGTAAAAAAAGACCATAAAAAATTTAAATTTCGAACTTTATAAGAATTTTATGAATAAGCGGTTTGTCTAAATGTCAAATCGCTTTTATTATCTATCTTTGTTACAATTGAATGTAATGTAATTGCTTTAATTGCTAGAGATTTTTTGTATATTTTGAAAATATTTTACAAGTCTCTTTGTTGCGGTTTTCGTTTGCAAAATATTAAACCATGATAACTCAGCAGTTGTTTCTTCTGCCTTAATAATCTCAATTTGATCTCCGCTTTGAAGAATGTAATCCATATCCTTTTGATTTTCGTTGACTAGGGCATAGCCATAGTGCAAACCAATCTCGTTATGAAGTATAAAAGCAAAGTCGAGAACAGTTGCACCTTTCTCAATATCAAATTTTGCACCATCTTTGGTATAAACTTCGATACGATTTTCTTTAGGTAGAATGCTAGCATAAGTAATTTGACTATTATCTAATGAGGCGATAGCATTACGATATTTCCAAAAATTTTCTTTGTAACACAAAACTATACGGATTCTATTGAAACATGCATCACGTATATCTATATAATCAATTTGCGTGTTTTGTATATTATCATCCTTTTGCTCATTCCAAATCGATATGGAACAATCGGTTATTAAGCTAAGGCACTTTTCTATAAAAACATTTTTGTATGTTGTTTGTTCGTTTTCGAACAGCAAATAAACTATATGGTATGGTTTAAAATTGTAGAAAGAGAAAGAATCTTTACGTGTCAAATCTGCATCATTTGTGTTACGTTTTATGCTTTCGGCTATAGAATATGGTAGAGGAAGCTCTCTAAAAACATTACGATTGTTTTGATAAAATTCGGCTTCTTGGTTTTGAGAAAAAAGTGTTTTGATCTTATTAATAGTTGAATAAAAACTATCAATTCGATTTCCTAAAAAAGAATGCATTTGAGCTGATATACTTTCGTATTCCTTTGGATGCTGAGCAAGAAAACAAGCATCTAAGAGCTGATCTGCCATGGCATTACAACCAAGGCGACGTGCAAGAGGAACCAATATTTTCTTAGTGTGTTCAACATTATGATTGATGCTTTTTTGTGACATGCATGAACAAGTATTTAGATTATGCCATCTGTCGGCAAATTTAATATAAGCTACATATCGTGACTCAGATTCATTGGTGGTTTCAATCAAATGACTATCTGTAATAAATGCTGATTCGCAGTTTGTAACTCCATCAACATATTTACGAACTAATGGACCAAATTTTTCTTCGATTTGTTCCAAGGTCACATTTGTGTCTTCGACGACATCGTGTAAAAGAGCGGCAATAAGTACATCGGTGGCTACAAAACCATCGTCATACATTTTTTTAAATACAGCAATTGGATGATAAATGTAGAGTTCGCCGGATTTTCTTTTCGTGGTTCCGTGAGCTTTTTTTGCCATTTCATATGCATCACTAAGTTTATGTGTATCGAGTATTTGTCCCGATTCTTTCATCCTTTTTATGATGCTAGCGAATTTTTTATCGCAATCTTTGAAAATATTATTTTCTTTAGAGATGGTTTCTTCATTCATAAATTACTCTCCTTAATAAAATAAATTTTGAAAAATTTAAACAAAATCTCACTTATTATTTTTGCCTTTAAGCAAGCGATAAAAATCCTGATCTTCATCTTCAAGAAGAAATAAGAATTCTGAGTTATTATTTATTAGCTCTTCTGTAACTATGTTTTGTATGCAAGAACTTAATACGATGTTATAAATTTCCTTTGAATAATTCTCATCTAAAAGCTTATTATTACGCTTTATAATTTCTTTAGCGGCATTTTCGATAAAGTGAAACTGATGTTTTCGTTGTAAAATTTGAATCAATTCAGCTTCATTGTCAGACATGGAATTTCTAGAGGAAATAATAATTTGAGAACAAGGACATTTTTTCTGCCCTCTTGAAATTGATGTTACAAGCATGCCGCCACCTATATATTGTGATACAGTAGTTTGGTCGGGATTATATCCTAACATCAGTACTTGGTCTGTAATGGTATATTCTACAGTTGGATTGGCAGTTTCAAAGTCAGTTTCTTGTCGAGCGTAGCTTGTTAAAGATATAGAATAAAATTTGCTTCTTTGTATTAAATCGAAGCGACCTTCTGAATATGATTTTTGATTACTAAACAAATTTTTAACATCGTTAGTATTATTAGAATTTATTGCTGATAGAACTTTTGTTTTAAATTCATTTGCTTGCTTGTCGTTTGAAAATGAAAAACAGGCAAAAACTTTATAATTATCTTTGGTAATTGAAGCGTCTAGTGCAGTATTTTTTACTATAGCGAGTATACCATAAGACAACTTAGGGGTAGCTCCATTTCTTAATACGGAAATTCCATTAGAAGAATAATAATATAGGCTATAAACACCTAAAAATTTATTAAAATCCGCAATAACAGGAGTAGATACTTTTGAACTCATGTTAGGATCGAAGTTTGGAGATAAAAGCGCATCTAACGAAATTCCGAAATACTCTTTGAGACGATACAAACTTGTAATAGAGGGAACATTTTGACGATTTTCATTAAGGTAATTACTTACTGTAGATTTGTTTTCTACATCTAAAATATCGGCAAATTTAGTCAAAGTAAGATTTTTAACAGCTAAGAGTTTGTTTAAATTTCTCTTTAGTTGCTTTGTGATTTCTTCTTCTAAGAGATAAGTTTTATTTTCCATAATGCATCTTATAGTTTAACCCTTTCTACTATCACTATACATTTTAATTAACTTTCAGTCAAATTTTTTACTAAATGTTTTAAAAAAAGTATAAAAACTAGAACGTACTTTATAAAAACAATATTGAACAAGTATAATTATTTGTACCATGAAAGTATAAAATAGTTAACTTTTTTTATTTGAAAGGCGAAAATGGCTATTTTGATATAGTTCTAGTTCTTGTCTTTTATAAAATTCAAAATTTTTAACTTATAAATAATTTATCATTTTAAATTTGTAAGCAAATATAGGATTTTTTACTTTTTTATGTTACAATACATTTAGAAATACTTATAGTTTTTCGAACCGATATTTACTAATCATTAAATAATTGAGTGATTATTTTCTTGCCGCTTCACTTATTAATCTTCAAAGTGTTGCGATTTCATTTGGAATTTCAATATTTTCATTTTGTAACGTTGTGTTGTTTTTTTAGAACTTTGATAGAAATTAGAAAACTTTTGTTCAAAAAACTTTATGTTTATGTGAGTGAAAAAAGGTTTGACGACTATGCTAGATTTTAAAAATTTAAACAAATGTTGTCAAAATTCTTTTTGCTCGAACGTCGCAATATACGGAAATCTATGGCTTAATATAAGTGTAAAAAGGAGGACGTGCAATGTTCACTATACATTTATTAAAAAAATTTATTTCAAATTCATTGATAGCGATAGATTTAACTAGTAAAATTCCATTTTTATTGGAAACAAAAAGCAGGGTGGCAAAGTTATTGAAAGGCATGGAAACATGTTTCTATGGCGATAAAAGCGTTATAGATAAAAAAAATAAAAATATCTATACTCTTATAAAACGCGAATATATGGCCGCAGTACAAAACAATGATTATAGTAAACTAGTAAAGAGTCGTGAAGAGCTAAAAAGAATTTTGTTTTTTGTAGAACTAGAACTTTCTAGTTTACATATTAAATGTGTGTGATTGATGCTCAAAACTTCATACAAAACAAAAAAAGGAGTTGGTGTAAGATGAGTAAGGCGAAAGAACTTTTACAAAATACAGTTGTAAAAGCAAGAAATCAACAAAAGGCCGGAGGTTTTATTGACCTTCCGAAGCAATCTATAAGACTATTTGGAAAGTCTTTAAACGAACTTGTTCAAACAGATAAGAGTAAAGTTCATGAAGTAGTTATGATCGAGGATGAAAATTTAGTCGTGCATTACGATGGCGAAAGTGTAACTGCGGCAGATGTTTTTTCTTCAAGTCAAGATCTAAGCTGGAATGGTGATGACATAAGATTTATGCTTAATGATATTGCTTTGTCGGCAAATCAATACGATTACATCAAAACGCATGGTTCTTTGCCAAAGTATAGTTTTTTTGCTAGAACTAACGATGGCGATACCGAAGTGAAACATATTTGGAGAATTGTTAGAAAAAAATCTAATGATAATCGCATGGACAGCGGTAAAGAAACTTTATATTTAACGATTGGTTCAATTACTTGGACTCAAAACGATGGTAATACAACAAAGTTATCTAAGTCTCCGTTATTGTTGTGCCAAATAAAAGCTACAAACAATTCAAAAGATTGCCCGCGCTTTACTATTTCGAGCGATAAAGTTAAATTAAACGCGCTTCTTGTAAGAGAATTAAAAGCGAATGGAATCGATCTTTTTAACGACTTAACTATAGAAAGCATACCCTTTGGTACGCAAATTTTTGACTATATTGATAATGTTAAGAACAACGCAGACAGTTACAATGTTAAAGTAGATGCTGACGATTTCGATATTTGCATACTTGATAGTACTAATGAAAGCATATGCCAGTATATTGAGCGCAATATGGATAACTTAGTTGAGGCACCTTTAATTAAAGTTTTAGCTGGTGATATGAAATATGATGAGCTGGAGCACACTAGCATCGCTCCTTTTGCAGTATATCCTTTGCTTGCAGATGATAGTCAACGTGAAGTTATCAAAATGGTTTTAAATGGTCATTCTTTGAATGTTTCGGCCGCAGCCGGTACCGGTAAAAGTCAAACAATGGGAAATATTGTTGCCAATTTTGCTATAAATGGTAAAAAAGCACTGGTCATGTCCGAGAAAAAAGCGGCAAATGAAGTTTTGGTTAAATATTTATCTAAAATTGGTCTTGATAAAGTTTGCTTAATACTTGATAACAATATGACGCTTGCTCAACTTATTGATCAACTTGTAAAGATTAAATCTATTGAAAGAGTATATGTAGATTCAATTAAAGGACGAGATTTATTGTCCGATATTGCAGAAGTAGAAAACTATATTAATCATTATAATAATGCGTTATTTAAGGGTATTGCCGCTTGCGATATGCGTCTTTATGACCTTATTGGTGATTGCATACAATATAGAAAAGTTGACGACACTTCGATGCTTAATGTAGAGATATCTAAGTATAGGATGGTTTGTCGAAAGTTAAACGAATTGCAAAGCACTATCGACACTCTTATTTCAGAAGAAACATTTCAATCCTATGTTGAAAGTGGAACAACAGGCGATGAAGATATGGACTATATACTTAATAATAACTTATCTGAAATTGCTTCATGTGGCGTCGATATAATTTCGTTTGCAGTGACAAATAAAATATCTGTCAAGGACATCGTTGTTGCTGCTAAAGCAAATATTGCAAGGTTAATATCCACGGAAATTATTAAACAAGAAAATATCGCTGATTGTGGCAATATGCAACTTAGATTGAAGTATACAAAGCTGACAGAAGATTACGCTAAATTGCGTAGCCTTTATGTTGCATATATCAACCAAGAAATTTCAAAACTAATCGTATCTGCTATCAAAGAAGACGAAATACTTTTTCCGAATTTAGATCGCATCAAAACTTCTAGGATGACATTAACTGATTTTTTCAAAAATTACGGAAAGGCATTGGTAAAAGTTTGTCCTATAGTCATTACGACTCCATCTGTTGCTGTCAATTATATTACAAATGATATGAACACTTTTGATGCGTTACTCATTGATGAAGCATCGCAAGTTCCGATTATCTCTGTGTTACCATTTTTGATCGGGAATCGATCGTTAGTGGCTTTTGGAGATAACATGCAGCTTGATATCACTTCGTTTTTCCTTAGAGACAATGAGACAGGATACAATGATAATGGTGAATTTGATATTAGACTTACTGACAAATCAATTCTTCATCTTGTACAGGGCAAAGGAATTCCTTCTGCTCGATTAGAATATCATTATCGTTCTAAAACAAGCACTCTCATGACTGTTTCTAATTTGTTTTGCTATAACTCTGCATTGAATGTTGCCCCAGATGTTTACAATGGAATTTCGAATTTGCCGTCGCATCTCGGCTTTGAGCTTATAAAAGTCGATATCCCATTCGATGCTGAAGAAGCAAGAGCAAGTGTGACTCCAAAAAAAGATGCAAAAAGTAAGCAAAGAAATAGTTATATAGAAAATTATGAGAAATTAGTAACTGAACAAATGGTAACTGAAATAGTTCAGAAAGTCATTGCAATCAAAGAAGATACTCCAAAAAAGTCTATAGGTATCGTAACACTTAATGATGATTTTCAGAAAAAACTTGATTTAGAAATCGACGATTCAATTATGAATGGTCATATTACGTGGGATCGTGACAATGACGATGAAACCATTTGGGTGCGAAGCCTTGAAAATGCTCAAGGAAAAGAGGCTGATATCATTATTATAGCTATAAGCCATGCAAAACGCACGATTGGTGGAATTTTGAAAAAAAACATCTCAGGATTTTTTAATGGCGGACCAAAAACCGAACAAAGCGGGTATAATCGACTAAACGTCCTGTTTACTAGAGCACGCGAAAAGAACATTATTTTTATATCATTTGATTATAAAGAAATACGTGATACCGAAGGTAGTTTACAGAGACTTTATACATATTTAGAATATGCCGATACAGGGCGAATGTCGTGTGCACCTATTGTGTCACCTATGGAAGATGCAACAAATGCAGTTGCCGCAAAAGTAGTTTCCGAAGCGCTTAATGGAAGAAAAGTATGCACACAAGTAGGTTCAAACCTTATGCAAGTTGATTTAGCTGTTATGCAAGCAGATAGTGATAAACGTTATGATATTGGTATCTTGATGCCGTATAAAAAGATATCTAATAACACAATGGTCACAAAGATCAATATGTTGGAGCGAAATGGGTGGAAATTATTGCCTATTTCGGTAACATATTTGTTAAAAGGTGTTGAACAATTCAAAAAGCAATTGCCAATTATGCTTGAAAAAAATAGAGCTTTAGGAAGTAATTTGAACGAAAACTTTATTGTCAATGCAAAGCCCGTGGCGCCTATTACTTTACGTGAAATATCTTTGCGTAAGAACATCAATGAAATTGACGAGATTAAAGAAAATATAGGTTTGATAAATAAATTAACAATTGAGGAATTTGCCTCTATTGATTTGGAAAAAATCTGTCGAAAAGCGTGCGATGATAATATTGCTAATGCTTCAGATGAAAAAATAAATAGCTTGTATAAAACCAATCACCAGGCTTTTCTTGTTAAATTGGCACAAAACATCCATAAATATGCTTTATTAAATGACAATGCAAAACTTGATGTTTTAAAAGCAAAAACTGATACACTTTATCGTAATCTTGGCGAGCGTAGAGCGTGCTATTTATTGGCACAACTAATTAGATGTGTAGATGATATAAGTGATGAAGCAACACAATCTCTCGTTCGTAGTCTTCTTAATGAAGCTATTGCGATGGAAATTATCACAAATGAGGAGGTATAAATATGCTTAAACTTAAACCCGGTACTAAGATAACATTCAAATCTAACAACTTGATTAAAGTGTTTACAGTAGATTCTTTATTGCATACAGGTAGTGGGCAAGGAGATATTTATAAAGTGTATTCTAATCAAGATATATATGCGCTGAAATTGTTTCATACAGGCGATCAAAAACGTTTGCGTAAACAGATGAGCGCATTGCAGCGAAGGGGGCAAGCAAGCAGTGCTTTTGTCCATCCGTTGTATGTTGTAAATGTAGAAGGACATATCGGTTACATCATGGAATTTATAAATGATGGACCTAAAGGACAATACATGGATGCAAGTGTCCTTTTCAACGGAATTGAACGAACTAGTAATGGCAATACATTTCATGTTGAATTACCTTTTAACAAAAAATTATTGGTTCTATATAATATTGCCGAAGCCGTTAAAGTGCTTTTTGAAGCGGATATCGCTTTGATGGATTTAAAATTTGAAAATATTAAAATTAATAAGAATGATTATTCTATTAAGATACTTGATACAGATACGGCAGTAGGACGTGAGTCAAAAGCGATTGTATCTGGTACTATTGGATTTATGCCACCTCTTACAATGAGAGGAGAAGAAGTTCCTAATATTTATAACGATACTTATGCTTTGGCTGTAATGATTTATATGACTCTCATTGGTGGTCATCCTTTGAGAGGAAGGCGATATGAGGAGTTTTGTACAGGCAATATTGACACATACACATTTGCCACAAATCCAATATATACGTTTAATCGAAAAGATGATTCAAATCGTCCACTCGAAAGTGAACGTCGCATTATACAACGTATGAAAAATTATCCGGATTATTTTAAAGATGCTATGCACCAAACCTTTGTTGAAGGTTTGTTCGAAGGCAAAAATCGTGTGACACCGCGAGAGTGGCAAGATATACTTTTAAAACTCTATGAAGATCATTTCATTTGCCCGGAGTGTGGCGAAGAGCATTTCTTTACATCAAGCGCAAAAAATTGCTATGTTTGCGGTGCTGAAATCCACCCGCCGATCAAACTCGTATGCGAAGGAAGCAATAAAGCGGGAGTTTATCTTTTTAATGGTATGGAAATCTATACTGGAGATTTATGGGAAGATGCTAATAGTTACATATTATTTAAAATCGTAGTATCTAAATACGATAAAAAGTATGGATTACAATGTGTTGGTACTCAATCAATAGAACTTGAACTTGCCAACGGATTATCAAAAACATTTGAAAAAGACGACGTCGTACCAATTTTCCTTGATTCAAAAATCAAGGTTGGTGAATACACACTATCATTTTTAGGAGGAAAAACAAAATGACAAACACTTTCAATCGTTTCGCACCCAAAGGGGTCGCTAGAGCGGAAATCTCTAACAATAACAAAGGCTTTGGCGAAAGAGTCGTCGAAGACAATCGTAAACCTATTTATCTTGTTTTAATCTTAGATACGTCTGGAAGTATGGGCGGCACAAGTGAAATTGTTACTGAAAATGGGGAAAAGATAATGGTCACAAAAATTGACCAACTTAATGATGGCATGAAAAAAGTCATCAATAGTTTAAAAGATTTTGAAAATACAAATCCGTTATATAAGGTATATCTGCAAGTGATCGAACTTAATAGTTATGGAAAAGCACTTTTTGACGAATTTCATCCAGTAGCGCGAGGCTTTGAAGAGATAAAGTTTGAAGCCGACGGATGTACTGTTTTGCGCTCATCTCTTAATACACTTAAGACATATATAAGCCATCGGTATTTGCGCGATGATAGATTAGATCGAGAAGGCAAAGGTTACAACAAAGCTGTAAGTGTTATTCTTATGAGTGATGGATGGCCAACGGACACTAACGGCTATAATCAAGATGAGAAGGGATATCGTGTTGTTGTCGATGAATTCAAACATTATCTTAGAGAAATGGATTTTGATCGTAATGTCGATTTATATTCTATCGCAGTAGGTGATGATGCTTGCGAAGATATGCTTAGATATTTTTGTGATGGTAGCGAATATCTTTGTGACAACAGCCACTTCTATCGTGTTGAAGAATGCGAAAGTATTGCTTCGGCACTTGATTATATGACAAGAGCAACACTTGCTCATCATACTACAGTTCCTATCGCTAACGACGATTCGTTGTATGACGAAGAACAAGATGACGAAGATGAAACTGATATTTTTGATGATTCCAGTGAAGCTATCGAAGATGAAAGCGACGAAAATGAAGATGAATTCGATGAATCTAAAATCGACGATAATGATTCTTCTTATGAAATCAATGATGAGAAAGAAGATAATAGTATAGCCGAAGATGAAAATGTCGATGAAAAAAACATTTATCAAATAGATATTTATAAGTGTCGCAAAGATAGATGCATGGAATGTCTCGATGAAAAGTGCCCAAGACAAGCCATAGAAGTACATAGTGGCATAATATCAATCAACCCCGATAAATGTAACGGATGCGGAGAATGTTTGCAAGTTTGTCCTTATGAAGCAGTACAACCTGTTGAAACCGATAAACAACTCGATAATTTATTTGATGGTTTAGATGAGTGACTTGAAGGCATCAAAAAAAATAAGAGAAGTAAATTATGAAGACTCGTGAAAAATTGCAGCAAGAATTCGATAATAATTACCAATTTTATATCAAAATTATCGAATCTTTGGTTAAGACTTTTATAACTTGCACAATAGAAGTGTGTGCAAGTTTTCAAGATATTTTTGATGAAACCATATGTGAACATTTGGCTGACATTTTCGATACTTTTTCTAAAAAAGAAGTATGGTTAAACAATGAACAGGCAAAATTAGAATGCCGGAATGAAGCGATTAAAATTTTAAATGATTATATAGAAGATATCGATTTTAATTTTGATTTATCAAGCAATGTTCGTAATATTTCAAATGCTATCTTAGAGGCGTTTAAATATAACATTCAAGACTCTATTAATGACTGTGTGATTGCCGCGGTTAATGAAGCAATAGAAAATAATAGACATGACTATGGCTACTCTGATTTTGATTTCGACGATAGAGATCCTAGTGAAGTTAATATGAAAAGTGATAATGATGCTAGCAATAAGGTTTATTTAATAAAAAACGAACTTTGCGAGAAAGGAAAGTGCTTAACTTGCTTTGAAATATGCCCGCAAAAAGCAATAGTCTTTAAAAACGGCAATGTCATGATAAACCAAAGCCGTTGTAATAGTTGTGGCATTTGTAAAGTTAAGTGTAATTGTAACGCAATTGATGATATAAATATCGATTCAATTAAATCATGGAAGAATGATAAGTAAGATTAGGGAGAACTACGTATGTTTACTATGCAACGAAGCGTAACAGGATTTTACAAACAACAGAGAAATTTACAATGTGAAGATGCAACATTTATTAAAGAAAATGATGATATTGTAGTGATGGCCTGTGCAGATGGACATGGAGATAGAAAATGCAAGTATGCATTGCAGGGAGCAAAACTTGCTTCTTACATACTGGGCTCATTTCTTTATGAACTATTTGATAAGGAAAATAGCTTAGACGATTATGGTGAATTCTTAAATGAGAATAGAGAATATATCATGCAAACTTTCGTATGTAAATGGGTTAGAGCAATTTTAGATGACTACAAAGTTACACATTCCGAAGATACCAATTTTTCAAATCAATATAATACACTTGCAAAATACGCAACAAAAATATACGAAGTTAGAAATGGAGCCATTCCTGTAAAAGAATTTCGCAAACTTGCTGAAGAACGGCATTTGTTGGATGATGCATTATATAAAATTACTTTGCTATATGGCACGACTATCAACGCTGTCGTTAAGACAAAAAAATTCCTATTTGCAATCGGAATAGGAGATGGAGATGTTATAGCGGTTAACGGGAAGCGGGTGGAATGGTTATTGCCATGTTCTAAACACTATAGCACATCAACTGCGTCACTAACTAATCGCTTTGATGTAATTATCGAAAATGCACACGCTATATATATTCCGATTTCACCCGGAAAAAAATTCGAAAAAAGCAGATTTGTTCCAGATATTGTGATGATTACCACAGATGGTTTGAGAAATTCGTTTTGGAGCGATGACGCATTTATAGACAATATTTTAGAAATTGCATCCGCTTTTAAAAATGGTGAAGGATATAAATTTGTAAGAGCAAGTAAAAAATGGGCTGCCGAACGATCAAAAAACGGGTTAACGCAGGACGATATCTCGTTTTGTTTGTGGACTAAATTTAGCGGATGCGTAAAGAAAAACAAGAGATGAGAGTATGCTTAAATACTATCACTATCGAAGATTATCGAAAAATGCGCAAAATGCTTATAAGGCCATAGCTTTAGCAATTAAATCTTATAAGCATAGTGCAAGCTTCAAAATTGTAAATAATTTACAGGTAGTTTTAGATGCAGTTAAAAATGACAATCCGCATTTTTTCTATATGAATTGGTACAATTCGATGACTTATACAAAATATAGCGGAGGAAGAATCGACCTTGAACTTAGCTACAATATGAGTAAAAATGAAGCGTTAATGTATTTTAATAAAGCATATAAAATTGCTCAATCTTTGCGTGGCAGAACTGAGAAAGCTACGATATTGAAAGTCCATGACTATTTAGTTTCAAAAGTTAAATATGATACTTTTGCATATGATAATAAAAAATTTATTCTAAATGATCATCGTATGATAGGTGCATTATTTAAAAATATAGCGGTATGTGAAGGAATAGCAAGGGCAACTCAATTTTTACTTCGCAGTCTAGGTATAGATTGTACATATGAAGCAGGAAAAATTAAAGAAGGATTTCACGCCTGGAATTTGGTGCGTGTTGATAATCAAACAAAAAAATTAGATGTGACATGGGATATAAATAATTCTGATTATGGCTATATTAGTCGTAAATATTTCTTATTTTAAAAGCAATCAAAGTGCAAGCAAAAACAAATAAGTGACTTGATAGGGAATAGAGTCTAAGCAAAAAAATTTAAACTTTATTAAATAAAATTGAGATAATAGGCATAATACCGATGTTGCTTAGGTAGTGTGCCTTTTTTCGTTTAAGACCATATTTTTTTTCAATTCCAATAATAATATCTTGATAAGAACTAGAGAGAAGGAACTGATCATTGGCAATGGGAAAAACTTTTAAAGTTTTGATAAAATCTATTTATTCCTTTTTCAGTGGATACAATATAGGTCTACCATTGAATTGAGTCTTAGTTAATCTAAAGAAAGCTTCGATTTCCCAAAGTTTTTTTAAGAAAGAAATAGGATCGGCATTTCAAGAAAGATTTTACCATTTTGTCTCTGCATTGTTTAAGATTATAGCTCATACCGCTCATGCTGTTATACAACTCAACGCGGAGGACGGCGGTAACCGAAAGTTTATCAAGGTAGAGCTTCCCGAAGTATGCGATGAAAAAAGTGAAGCCTATAAAGCAGGTTATAAGAATATTTGCGAAATCGGAAAAGAACGTATCCGTCGCGCAGGAAGAAAAATTAAGGATGAAAATCCGCTTACAACGCAAGATCTTGATATTGGATTCCGTGCTTTGAAGTGCGATACATCAAATATGAAAGATGTTTACTATAATCCCAAAGATATCGAAATTTCATTGTTTGAAAACGATGCTAATAATATCAAAGAAGATCGCACACCGAAAGATTTGCTGTTCCAAGTAATGCTCGATTTAGGAGTGTTGTTTTCTTCTAAAATTGAAGAAATAGAAATTGCCGGAAAGAGAGTATTAAATGTCGCTGACGGTTTTCTCATTGCTTGCTTTGATGAAAATGTAACAGAAGAAACGATAAAAGAAGTTGCTAAGCAAAAAATCATATTATTGCACTTGAAAAAATACGAAATAGAATTATAATTAAAATACGAAATAGAATTTAAAATTGAAATTATGAATGAACTAAACTTTTAACAGAATCGCAATAGAAGCACACAAAAAATTAGATGGGAGGTATAAATATATGAAAATTGTTGTTTTAACGGGTAGCCCGCAAAAGCATGGTTCTTCCAATTTACTTGCAGAACAATTTATCAAAGGGGCAAGTGAATCTGGAAATATTATTTCTATCATCGATACGGCGCGCATGAATGTCAATCCGTGTACTGGTTGTATTAAATGTGGATATGGGGGTCTTTGTGTGCAAGATGACGATATGGGTTCTGCAAAATCTGAAAAAGGTATGATTAAGTCTAAGATTCTCGATGCGGATATGATTGTTTTTGTCACGCCGCTTTATTACTATGGAATGACTTCACAGCTCAAGACGATCATAGATCGCTTTTGTGCATTCAATGGTGAAATTCAACAAAAACATATGAAGTCTGCGCTTATTTCTGTTGCGTGGAACGCTGACGATTGGACTTTTGATGCATTAGTGGCGCACTATAAAACTCTTGTGAGATATCTTAATTTTGTAGATATGGGAGTTATTCTCGGTAAGGGCTGTGGAACGATTGATATGACAATACGTTCTCAGTATCCAAAAAAGGCATATGAATTTGGTAAAAGTCTAAAAAGCTAACAAATAATACAGTTAACATTAAGGAGGCAAGACATGGCAATTACAATCAATATTTATTATACAGGAATGAATGGCAACGTACGAAAATTTGCGGAAGAAATGAAATCAAGTGGACTTGTCGAACAGATTCGTGCTGAAAAAGGCAATCTCCGTTATGAATATTTTTTTCCTATGGACGATCAAGAAACGGTTTTACTAATCGATGCTTGGGAAAGTGAAGAAGCACTTGATTTTCATCATAAAAGTCCAATGATGAAACAAATTGCCATCCTTCGCGATAAATATCAACTCAAAATGAGAGTTCAAAAATTCAGTGAAATTATTAAGGAGTAATAAAATGGAAAGAAAAAACAAAGTGTCATTTCTTTTCGTAATTATAAGTTTTTTAACATTAAGTCTTTCCGCTTGTAGTGAAGTAAGTAATGACAAAGAAAAATTTGATACCTCTGATTCGTCAAAAATTCTTGTTGCTTATTTTTCTTGCACAAATCATACCGAAAATATTGCACAAAAAATTGTTGACGTTACGGGTGGGACACTTTATGAAATTATACCGGCAGAGCCTTATACGGATGCCGATTTGAATTATAACGATAATAGCAGTCGTTCATCTGAAGAACAAAACGATGATTTGGCACGTCCTTCAATCAGTAATATGGTTATAAATATGGCGAATTATGAAGTTGTTTATCTTGGCTATCCCATTTGGTGGGGAAAAGCTCCGAAAATAATCTATACTTTTCTTGAAAGTTACGACTTTTCTAATAAAGCGATTGCTCCGTTTTGTACTTCCGGAGGTAGTGGAATTTCTCAAAGCGTAGAAGATTTAAAAAAGCTCAATAGTGGAGCAACTTGGCTAAATGGAAATAGATTTTTTTCTTCAGCTTCACGAGAAGAAGTGGAGAACTGGATAAACGAATTAAAAGATGAGGTATATTAGAATGATAGACTTTCATGCACATATTATAACCGCTGAATACAAACGAGGACTTAGATCTTTGGGTATCGATCCTATTGATGTCGATGGATTTCCTTTACCGGAATGGAACGCAAAAGCACATCTTGATTTTATGCAAGAAGCAGGGATAGATCATACCATATTATCCTCGCCTACTCCGCATCTTTATAATAACGACGTATTGCTTACTGCCCAAGTCCATAGAGAAGTAAATTCTTCTATATCGGAATTTTGTAAAGCACATTCCGATAAATTTTCCTTTGTTGCTTCTGTTCCGCTTCCGTATGTATATGTGGAATCGAAGAATATTATTATGCAAAAGAAAATCTTGGCGCAATCGGTGTGAAACTTACGACCAATGTAAACGGAATTTATTTAGGAGACCCTTCGCTTGATAATTTTATGGCAGAGCTTAATAAAAATCATGCGCTTGTAATCATACATCCTCAAAGAGCAACAAACTATCCTAAAACTCCAATTACGGGGACAGTTGCCGCAATTTTTGAGTATCCTACGGATACGACGCGTGCAGCGTTAAATATGATGGCACATAAAATCATGACAAGATTTCCGAATATTCGTTTTGTTGTTCCACATACAGGTTCTTTTCTAACTTATATGCTACAAAGGTTTATTGGTGTTTCCGGAATATTGTCGCCACTTGGTATGATGGAAAAAGAAGACATACAAAAAGAATTTCAAGATCTATATTTCGATATTGCAGGAGATCCCGAACCTGTCGCGCTTGATATGTTGCTATTGAAAATAAAAAACAGCGAGAAAATTTTCTTGCTGTTTTTTAAATTTTAATACTTGATTATTTGCTATTTGCAGGTTGCGAGGATATCTTCATACCAAGCCATGTGGTTCTAAGACCGATAAATAATACAAATCCGATAGATTGCAACATGGTTAATAAGAAACCGCTTATTAGAGTTAATAAAGCAGGAGACAATGCCGCTAATAAAACCATTCTTAGAGATTCTGAATATTTTAAGCGAATACCATTAACATTACTTTTGGTTCTTGAAAGAGCGAAGAGAGTTAACGATAAGATCAATGCGATTACCGCATTCAATCCTGTCATCCATAAAGTTGTAATTAAAACGGTGCTGACTTTGATGCTATTATAAGCATCATTCATAAAAGTCGACCACTTTAAGATCGAAAAGTTAAAATTTTTAGTGCTATCGTAGAAAGCATTGATTGAAATTCCGTCTAATTCACTAAAAGTTCCGACATAAGTGTTAATTGGTGTTGCCATGGTCTCTTGTGATACATCGTTTACAGCACCGATTTCATACATTTTTAAATACATATAAGATGGTGTAAATAAAGCATAAGAATTGACGATGTTATTAGTACCTTGTTCGATTTCTTTTTGTTTAGCATTGATTTGCTCATTATCATCACTATTTAAAAAGTATACGGAAAAAACTTTTTTGCTTTCTTCACTTTCAATACCATTTGCGTTTATTTCTTTAAAAGTTTTAAAATAATCAAATGTAGTGCTCGATGAAACATCCATTTTTCCGTTTTTAATTACTAAATTCGGTTGCGATTTGCTGAAAGCATATAATCCTTCATCGACACAATAAGTGAGATTAGAGGAAGTTGGATATAAAATGTTTCCGGGATTGACTGAAGAATAAGTAACAACCATAGGAATGACCGCTATAATTAGAGATAAGATTCCGATTAATATACAAAGCCACCATTTTGACTTGCGGTTATCGATAATTACTTGGTTTGAAAAAAGGCCTCTTAATAATGTTTTTATAGTATTCATTTTCAAACTCCTTTCTTTAGTATAATAATGTTTTTACCGCTTAATTTCAACAATTTATCAAAGGATAGAGACTATTTAAAAAGAGGTTTGAAGTGGCACTTAAAGATTAAATGGAATTATGGTACTTTTTGTCTTAACAAATGAAAATAAATAATATATAATGGTTGTAGTCATAACTAGGAGGAAAATTATCAATGGAAGAGAAAATGCCACGTTATGTGAAAATTGCCCACGATATTTGTGGACGTATTTTAACTGGTGAATTCCCAGAAGGAACTATCCTTAAAGGAAGATCGATGTTAGCTTCAGTTTACAATGTTTCGCCTGAAACCATCCGTAAAGCGGTCAACATCTTAGCGGAAGAAAAGATCATTGAGGTCAAACATGGAGTAGGAATCTTTGTCGACTCAGCTTTAAGAGCTCAACAATATGCTGAAAAATGGAAATCCAAAAATACGGTTAAAGAAAATTATTTAGCAGTTTCGGCTTTGATGGAAGAAGCAAAAAATATCAATCAAAAAATTGAAAAAGCTGTCGCCGAAATGCTTGATAACTTTAAATATCAAACCAATGAATCGATTGTTTTCTCAGAGGTTGAAATTCCGACTGATTCATGGGTTAACGGAAAAACCATCGGTGAAGTTTACTTTTGGAACTACACCGAAGCGACGATTGTTGCCGTTGTTTCAAAAGATGATCATACTGCCCAAGCTTCTCCGGGACCGGATTTCCCATTACGCGGAGGAGACAGATTAATTCTTGTTGGTAAGGATGATTTGTCATTCGAAAGAGTCTTAAGTTTCTTAACTTACGGCGTAGTTGAAGAGTAGTAATTAAAAAAAATCGTAACTATTGAAAGTTGCGATTTTTTTGTTTGGCAAATTCATAAAGAGCAATACTTACAGCGTTTGTAAGATTAAGAGAATCGATCGCTTGACTATGTGATATCAATAGACTGTGTTCGTCGAGGAGTTCTTCCGGTAATCCTGTGGCTTCGTTTCCAAAAATAAGAGCGGTTTTAATATTTTCGAAACGTTTGTTTTGTAAAGTTTCTTTTGCTTTAAGCATAAAAGTTATTTTTTGATGATCGGGAAATTTTGTTAGATAAGATTCATAACTATCAAAGTATTCAATATTTAAAGAAAAGAAAGCTCCCATTGCACTTCTTAAAACTTTAGGATCAAAAATATCGACTCCCGGTTTTATTATGGCGACATCTTTGATGTTGAAACCTAAAGCGCTTCTTAAAATAGTTCCTACATTACCCATATTTGATGGATTGTATAAAACGATGTGGTCATTATTAATATCTAAGTGCGAACTATATTTTTTAAATATTCCAACAATATAACAATTATCCTTTTGACATAATTTATTGATTAATTTATCGTTGATTATCATTTCTTTATTGCCTTTTAGTTCGGCGATTAAATTTAAAATCTCTTGATTTTTAAAAGAAGAATGAACGATGATTTTCAAAACGTCTTGAGGATGATGTTTTAAAAGTTCGATAGTTGGAAAAGCTCCAAGAGTATAAGAATAGTAAGCATCTTTACGATATATTTTCAAATCCATATTATCACCTTTCTAATTATAATATAAAAAAGTGGTTTAAGGAAAGTTAAGCCACTTTTTGTTTATTAGGGAATCGGAGAGAGAGCATTGTAGAGT